>NZ_JBIVRD010000007.1:0-107635 GCF_044755565.1 Kitasatospora sp. NPDC092286
CAGTTGCGCTCGCGTCACACACCACGGTCTACCGGATCAGGACCCGCCGCGAAGGTGAATCACACAGATTGATCACGACCGAATACGCGCCCTAGTCCGCCAGACGGCCCGGGTCCGCGACGATCGCCCGCACCACGCCGACCGCGGCCCCCAGCAGCGGGCCGCGGCGGCCCAGCCGGGAGACCCTCAGCCGGTCCTCCGACCAGGGGCGGACGGTCACCCGGGCCGCCAGCTCGGCGCGCATCGACGGCAGCAGCCAGGGCGCCAGCTGGGCGTAGCCGCCGCCCAGCACCACCTCGGCCGGGTCGAGCAGGTTGACCGCCCCGGCCGAGGCGATGCCCAGCGCCGTCCCGGCCCCGGCCAGCGCGACGCGCACCTCCTCGTCCCCGGCCTCGGCCCGTTCGGCGAGCAGCGCCACCCAGTCGCCCCGGACCCCCTCCAGACCAGCCGCCCGCAGCACCGCCGCCTCCCCCGCGTACTGCTCCAGACAGCCGTACGCCCCGCAGGCGCAGCGGGGTCCGTCCGGGTGGACCGGCACATGGCCCAGCTCGCCCGCGTAACCGCGTGCCCCGCGCAGCAGCCGGCCGCCGATCACGATCGCCGCGCCGACGCCGGCCTCGGCCGAGACGTGCAGGAAGTGGTCGGGTCCGCCGCCCAGCCAGAGTTCGGCGAGCCCGCCGAGGTTGGCCTCGTTGTCCGCGTCCACCGGCAGCTCGGCCAGCTGCTCCGCGTTGGCCGCCCGCAGCGCGAGCCGCAGCTCGGCCGCGATCGGCACGTCCTGCCAGCCCAGGTTGGCGGCCCGCTGGAGCACCCCGCCCCCGGCACCGACCAGACCGGGGACGGCCAGCGCGAGCCCGGCCGGGCGCAGCCCCGCGTCGTCGGCGGCCCGGCGCAGCAGCTCGGCGAGGTCGGCCATCACGGCGGCGGGCCGCCGGCCGCGGTTGCGGATCTCCTGGCGGCGCCAGGCGCGGACCTCGCCGCGCAGGTCGACCACGCAGGCGCCGAGGTGCTCCACGCCGATCTCGGCGCCGATGCCGCCCGGCCCCCGCGGGTTGAGGCCCAGCGCGGTACCGGGTCGGCCGACCTTGCCGCTGGACGTGGCCGTGCCCTCCTCGACCACCAGACCTGCGGCGATCAGCTCTTCGGCGAGCGAGGAGACGGCCGCCCTGGTCAGCCCGGTCTCCGCGGCCGCCTCGGCCCGGGAGCGCGGGGAGCGCGCGATCGCGCCGAGCACCAGCGCCAGATTGGCCCGGCGCATGCCCTGCTGGCTGGCGGGTCCGGTCCGGGGACCGTCCGTCTCGCGCATCGCCCTCACCCGCTCGACTGCCGCGCACCGTGCCCATGGGGCCGGACGTTTGCAGCGTAATCGCGTTTGGCCCCGGTGGCCCGGAGCGGTCGGCCGGGCGCGGAGGGGCCGCTCCGGGCCACCGTCACGAGGTCCGCTGGGGCTGCTGCTCCATCCGGGCGACGGGCTGGGCGAGGCGGGTGAAGACCCAGCGCTGCATCGCCCAGAAGCGGAACAGCATCGCGACGAAGGTGCCGACGACCATCCCGCTGAGGAAGTCGGCCACCTCCTGGGTGAGGGCGCTCACCTGGGGCTCGCGCAGGTCCAGGAGGTAGCGCGAGAGGATCAGCGGGATGTCGTTGACGACGATCGCCACCACGCTGACCAGGAAGAACAGTGCGGCCTCGCGTCGGCGCCCGACCGCCCGGAAGGACCACCGGCGGTTCAGCACGTAGGAGACCGCCGTGGCGGCCACGGTCGCGATGGTGAGCGCCACCACCGGTTTCCGCTCCAGCAGGGTGAACTTCAGCGAGAAGTTGATCACCGTCGTCAGCACGAAGCAGGAGGCCCCGACCAGCAGGACCTTCACCAGCCTGCGGTGCCTGACCAGGAACGGGCGCAGACGGGCCGGCACCCTGGCCAGGGCTCGCTGCGTGGGGGACGGCATCCTCGCAGTCTGGCACGAGGTCTGCCGCCCCCTCCCGTCCGGCGGCCGGGCCGGGTGACGCCCGGACCGCTGCCCACCGTCAGGCGGCGACCAGCACCTCGGCCGGCTCCAGGGCCAGCCTCAGCACCTCCCGGACGTCCGCGACCGGGTGGACGGTGAGCCGCTCCAGCACCTCGGCCGGGACGTCGTCCAGATCGGCCTCGTTCCGCTTGGGGATGATCACCGTGGTGACCCCGGCCCGGTCGGCGGCGAGCAGCTTCTGCTTCACCCCGCCGATCGGCAGCACCCGCCCGGTCAGCGACACCTCGCCCGTCATCGCCACGTCGGTGCGCACCTTGCGGCCGGAGAGCAGCGAGGCCAGCGCGGTGGTCATGGTGATGCCGGCGCTCGGCCCGTCCTTGGGGACGGCCCCGGCGGGGACGTGCAGGTGCACGCCGCGGTCGCGCAGCGAGGTGACCGGCAGCTCCAGCTCGGCGCCGCGCGAGCGCAGGTAGGAGAGCGCGATGTGCGCGGACTCCTTCATCACGTCGCCCAGCTGCCCGGTCAGGGTGAGCCCGGTGCCGCCGGTCTCGGCGTCGGCGAGCGACGCCTCGATGAAGAGGACGTCGCCGCCGGCGCCGGTGACCGCGAGGCCGGTGGCCACGCCGGGGACGGCGGTGCGCCGCTCGGCCGGCTCCTGGGCCGCCTCGGGCACGTGGTGCGGGCGGCCGATCAGGGCGCGCAGGTCGCCCGCGCCGATCGCGGCGGGCAGCTCCCGCTCGCCCAGCTCGCTCTGCGTGGCGATCCTGCGCAGCACCCGGGCGATCGAGCGCTCCAGGTTCCGGACGCCGGCCTCGCGGGTGTACTCGCCGGCCAGCCGGCGCAGCGCCTCCTCGTCGACGGTGACCTCGCCGTCCTTCAGCCCGGCCTGCTCCAGCTGGCGCGGGAGCAGGTGGTCCTGGGCGATGACGACCTTCTCGTCCTCGGTGTAGCCGTCCAGGCGGACCAGCTCCATCCGGTCGAGCAGCGGCCCGGGGATGGCCTCCAGCACATTGGCGGTGGCGAGGAAGACCACGTCCGAGAGGTCCAGCTCGACCTCCAGGTAGTGGTCGCGGAAGGTGTGGTTCTGCGCCGGGTCGAGCACCTCCAGGAGGGCGGCCGCCGGGTCGCCCCGGAAGTCGGAGCCGACCTTGTCGATCTCGTCCAGCAGGACGACCGGGTTCATCGAGCCGGCCTCCTTGATGGCGCGCACCAGACGGCCGGGCAGCGCGCCGACGTAGGTGCGCCGGTGACCGCGGATCTCCGCCTCGTCCCGGACACCGCCGAGCGCGACCCGGACGAACCTCCGGCCCATGGCGCGGGCCACCGACTCGCCGAGCGAGGTCTTGCCGACGCCGGGCGGGCCGACCAGCGCCAGCACCGCGCCCCCGCCCGCCCGGCGCGCGCCGCCACCCGGCTGCTCCTGGGGGCTCGCGGCCGGCCCGGTCCGCTGGTCGGCCCGGCGCTTGCGCACCGCCAGGTACTCGACGATGCGGTCCTTGACGTCGGCCAGGCCGGAGTGGTCGGCGTCCAGCACCGCACGGGCGCCGGCGATGTCGTAGGCGTCCTCGGTGCGCTCGTTCCAGGGCAGCTCCAGGACGGTGTCCAGCCAGGTGCGGATCCAGGAGCCCTCGGGCGACTGGTCGGAGGAGCGCTCCAGCTTGTCGACCTCCTTGAGGGCCGCCTCGCGGACCTTCCCGGGCAGGTCCGCGGCCTCGACCCGGGCGCGGTAGTCGCCCTCCTCGTCCGCCGGGTCGCCGTTCAGCTCGGCCAGCTCCTTGCGGACCGCCTCCAGCTGCCGGCGGAGCAGGAACTCCTTCTGCTGCTTGGCGACGCCCTCCTCGACGTCCTTGCGGATGGTGTCGTTGACCTCCTCCTCGGCGAGGTGGTCGCGCAGCAGGCCGAGCGCGTACTCCAGCCGGACCACCTGGTCCGCCTCCAGCAGCACCTTGAGCTTCTGCTCGGCGGTGGCGAAGGGGGCGTAGCCGATGTTGTCCGCCAGCTCGCCGACGCCCTCGATCTGGGCGACCCGGTCGACGATCTGCCAGGCGCCGCGCTTGCGCAGCCACTGGGTGGAGAGCGTCTTGTACTCCTTGACCAGCTCGGCGGCGCGTCCGGCCACCGGGGTGCCGGCCGAGGACTCCCGGAACGGCGTGGTCTCCACCCAGAGGGCGGCGCCGGGACCGGTGGTGCCGACGCCGATCCGGGCCCGGCGGACGGCGCGGACCAGCGCCGCCGGATCCCCGTCGGCCAGCCGGCCGACCTGCTCGACGGTGGCGAGGGTGCCGACCGCCGCGTACGAGCCGTCCACCCGCGGGACCAGCAGGACCTGGGGCTTGCCGGTGCCGGTGGCCGCCGCCCGGGCGGCCTCGACGGCGGCGCGCACCTCGGTGTCCTTGAGCTCCAGCGGGACGACCATGCCCGGGAGCACGACCTCGTCGTCGAGCGGCAGCACGGGCAGGGTGAGCGGTGTGGACGTCGATGCCATGATCTCTCCCCAGTCAGCGAACTTGAGTTGACCTGACTAAGGTTTCGCGGGCACCGGATGTTCCCGAGGCCTTGTTCGCCGTGAGCGAACAGGGAAGGCTGCGGCCCGGGCTGTCAAAAACGCCTGGCCCAGGCCCCGCGCGGGGCTACCCGCGGTCCAGCACCGCGGCCCCGCCGGGCCCGGAGGCGGAGGCCGCGGAGGCGGCCGGCGTACGCAGCCGGCGCGGCCGCAGCCTGCCGCCCCCGTCCCGCCGGAGCCAGCGCCAGAGCACCACCCCGGCGAGCACCGCGACCGGGTGGCCGATCCCGGTGACCAGGTCCCGGTCGGTGAGGATCTGGTCGGCGATCATCGCTCCGACGCCGCCCAGCGCCAGCAGCCGCCCGCGCGGCGGCAGCAGCCCGGCCAGCGCGCCGAGGCTGGCCAGCACGCCGTAGCTGACGCCGATGTCCAGGTAGTCCATCGCCTCGGACTCCATCCGGCCGGTCGCCACGGCGGTGATCACCACCGCCTGGGAGAGCACCGTGGCGGTGATGTGCCCGATCGCGAACACCGCCGCCGCCCGGGCCGCCCCGACCCGGCGCTCCAGCGGCGCGACGGTGAAGGCGAACGCCCACAGGTAGGGCATCCAGATCGGCCCCGCCACCCAGAAGCCACTGAAGAGCAGCGCGCGCACGGGGTGGTGCAACAGGTTGTGCCCGTCCGAACTGGACGCCTCCTGGAGGCGCAGCACCAGCTCCGGATCGGCGAGCCTGGCGAAGGTGGTGGTGGCCCCGACCGCGGCCAGGTAGCCGAGCGCGAAAGGGTTGCGCCGCGGCGTCGGCACCCGGGCCAGCACCCACTCGGCCACCCCGGCCCGCAGGCCGTGCCGCAGCAGGCCGTACGGCGGCCCGGCGGGCGGCGCCGGGCGGGAGCGGGCCGGTACCGCACCCTGCCGCCACTCCGCCATGCCGCCTCCGCTCAGATCCGCAGACACCGGTTCACACCCGGTGCCAACGTACCGGCGCGCGCCGGAAATCCCACCCTCGGCAATCTCGTGACCACGGTACGTCGAGGTTCTGGGAGCCCGCTGGGAAAACCCCGTGAGGATCACCGGGCCCGGGGTCGCCCGTCACCCGGGATTGGTCCAGACCTTCTCTCCGTTCACGCGCCGGCACGGGTCCTGACCGGCGTCTCAACGTCAACCCGGGTGCATACGTACCGTTACGGAGTGAAAAATCGCCGGGTAAGGTATCGGCCCGTGCCCACTTGCGAGTGGGTCCGCGGACGGCCCCGACGGCCGGCCCACGGGCCGGAAACGTCCGGTCCACCTGCCGGGAGGCACCCGCTGTCCGTACGCTGCGAAGTGTGCGGGACAGGTGGGCGGTCGACACCCGCCCTCCGGTCCCCGCGCGCGACGGGACGGCGGACCCGGCACAGTCCACGACGGAACAAGACTACGAGCGGAGCCCCGCCATCCCCATCGGTGGCCGGCCCGCAGCCCTGGGGGCGGTGGCGTGACCGTGACAGAAATTCAGCAGGACAACACCAACAGCGGCGGCACGGTGAGCAGCCAGCGCAGAGTGCTGGTGGTGGAGGACGAACCGACGATCGCCGAGTCGATCGCGGCCCGCCTGGGCGCGGAGGGCTTCAAGGTCGCAGTCGCCCACGACGGCCCGGGCGCCGTCGACGGCTTCCACACCTGGCAGCCGGACCTGGTGGTGCTCGACATCATGCTGCCCGGCTTCGACGGCCTGGAGGTGTGCCGCCGGATCCAGGCCCAGCGCCCGGTCCCGGTGCTGATGCTGACCGCGCGGGACGACGAGACGGACCTGCTGGTCGGCCTCGGCGTCGGCGCGGACGACTACATGACCAAGCCGTTCTCCATGCGCGAGCTGGCGGCCCGGGTCAACGTGCTGCTGCGTCGCGTCGAGCGCGCCCAGCAGGCGGCCAGGACGCCGGCGCTCGGCAGCCTGCGCTTCGGCGAGCTGGAGATCGACCATGTGCAGCGCCGGGTCCGGCTGGCCTCGGGCGACGTCCACCTGACGCCGACCGAGTTCGACCTGCTCGCCTGCCTGGCCGCCCAGCCGCGCGCGGTGCTCACCCGCGAGCAGCTGCTGGCCGAGGTCTGGGACTGGACGGACGCCTCCGGCACCCGCACCGTCGACAGCCACGTCAAGGCGCTGCGCCGGAAGATCGGCGCCAGCTGGATCCGCACCGTCCACGGCGTCGGATACGCCCTGGAGGCCCCGCACCCCTAGGGTCACCGGGCACCGGGCCTCCGGGGGGCCCGCATCCCGGACCGCCGCGCGAACCGCGCGGGGGGAGCACCCACGGGGGAAGCACAGGGGACCAATGACCTTTCCACAGCAACGCGACGGGGACACCGCCGGCATGCGGCAGCCCACCCTGGCCGCCCGCGCCGCCCGCCGGGTCTGGGCCGACATCCGGCCGCTCGACCCGGTCCGCTCCATCAAGGGCAAACTCGCCCTGCTGGTGATCGTCTCGGTCTTCCTCGCCACCGGCATGGTGGTGGTGGCCATCCGGTCCGAGACCCAGATCCGGATCATCATGGTCTTCTCCATGATCGCCTCGCTGCTCTTCATGCAGTTCCTCGCGCACGGGCTGACCGCCCCGCTGCGCGACATGACGGCCGCCGCCCGCGCGATGGCCTCCGGCGACTACAGCCGCCGGGTCGAGGTGAACTCGCGCGACGAGATCGGCGAGCTGGCGGCCGCCTTCAACCTGATGGCGGCCGACCTGGAGGCCGCCGACCGCCACCGCCGCGAACTGGTCGCCAACGTCTCGCACGAGCTGCGCACGCCCATCGCCGCGCTGCGCGCCGTGCTGGAGAACGTCGTCGACGGCGTCGTCCAGCCGAACCCGGCGACCCTGGGTGCCGCGCTGGAGCAGACCGAGCGGCTCGGCCGGCTGGTCACCCATCTGCTCGACCTCTCCAAGATCGACGACGGGGTGGTCGACCTGGACGCGCGTTCCTTCGAGGTGCGCGAGTTCCTGGACGGCGTACTGCGCGGGGTCACCGTGGACGGCGCGACAGCGGGCGGGGCGTTCTCCCGGCGCGGGGACGTCCGGCTCGCGCTGGAGGTCAGCCCGGCAGGCCTGACCGGCGTCGCCGACCCGGAGCGGCTCCACCAGGTGGTCGCCAACCTGGTCGACAACGCCTGCAAGCACTCCCCGCCCGGCGGCACCGTGACGGTCCGGGCCCGGCCCGGCGCCGAGCCGGGCGCCCTGCTGCTGGAGGTCGAGGACGAGGGCCCGGGCATCCCGCCGGCCGACCGGACCCGGGTGTTCGAGCGGTTCAGCCGCAGCGGCACCGCCACCGCCCAGGGGCCCGGCGCCGACGGCGGCACCGGTCTGGGGCTGGCCATCGCCCGCTGGGCGGTGGATCTGCACGGCGGCCGGATCGAGGTGGCCGAGGCCGCCCGCGGCTGCCGGATCGAGGTCCGGCTGCCCGGTCCGCGGTGAGCCTCGTCGCATTCGCGTCGGACGGACTTCGCCGTCATGTCACAGGACGGACACAGACATACACGAAGATCATTCGGTGCTTCCGGGATGCTTTGTCCGGTTTCGTCCAGATATGTGCACTGATCGACCGTGATCGCTTCCCCTCCGATGCGGCTTTCTAACGCACATTTTCAGCCAAACTGCAGGTCAGCACTGTGATCTGGGCGACGCCTGAGCCCCGGGGACTGCGCGATCACTGGTCAGGGGCGTAGCCTTAATCCCCGCTGTCCAAACATCCCAAAAGGAAGCGGAAGAGGGCGGTTGCCGCCGTGTCGCCACAGTCCCCTGAAACCCCCAATAGCTCGGCAAGTTCCACTGGCTTCGGCCCCAATGAGTGGCTCGTCGATGAGATCTACCAGCAGTACCTCCAGGACCCGAACTCGGTCGACCGAGCCTGGTGGGACTTTTTCGCCGACTACAAGCCCGGTACCGAGGTGACCCCAGTGACCCAGGCCGCGACCCCGGTCGGCACCACGCCGACTCCCGTTGCCGCCCCCGCGCCCGCCGCTGCCGCTCCCGCCGCGCCGGCCGCACCCGCGACCGCCCCGGCGGCCCCGGCTCCGGCTCCCGCGCCGCTCGCCGCAGCCCCCGCCGCGCCGCCGGCCCCCAAGGTCGCCGCCCCGGCTCCGGCCGCGCCGGCCGCCACGGCGGGCCCCGAGCTAGTCCAGCTGCGCGGCCCGGCCAAGGCCGTCGCCACCAACATGGACGCCTCGCTGGAGGTGCCGACCGCGACGTCCGTCCGCGCGGTGCCCGCCAAGCTGCTGATCGACAACCGCATTGTCATCAACAACCACCTGCAGCGCGCCCGCGGCGGCAAGGTCTCCTTCACCCACCTGATCGGTTACGCCCTGGTCCAGGCCGTCAAGGCCTCGCCGGGCATGAACCACAGCTACAAGGTGGAGAACGGCAAGGCCTTCCTGGTCAAGCCCGAGCACGTGAACCTGGGCCTGGCCATCGACCTGGTCAAGCCCAACGGCGACCGCCAGCTCGTCGTCGCGGCCATCAAGAAGGCCGAGACCCTCGACTTCTTCGGCTTCTGGCAGGCCTACGAGGACATCGTCCGCCGGGCCCGCGCCAACAAGCTGACCATGGACGACTTCACCGGCGTCACGGTCTCGCTGACCAACCCCGGCGGCATCGGCACCGTGCACTCCGTGCCGCGCCTGATGCAGAACCAGGGCACCATCGTCGGCGTCGGCGCCATGGAGTACCCGGCCGAGTTCCAGGGCTCCGCCCCGGAGACCCTGTCCCGCCTCGGCGTCTCCAAGATCATGACGCTGACCTCGACCTACGACCACCGCGTCATCCAGGGCGCGGCGTCCGGCGAGTTCCTGCGCGAGATCCACCGGCTGCTGCTCGGCGAGAACGGCTTCTACGACGAGATCTTCGAGTCGCTGCGGATCCCGTACGAGCCGGTCCGCTGGGCCACCGACGTCGCCACCACCCACGACGACGAGGTCAACAAGACCGCGCGCGTCATGGAGCTGATCCACTCCTACCGGGTCCGCGGCCACCTGATGGCCGACACCGACCCGCTGGAGTACAAGCAGCGCAAGCACCCCGACCTGGACGTCACCACCCACGGCCTCACCCTGTGGGACCTGGAGCGCGAGTTCGCGGTCGGCGGCTTCGGCGGCCAGCGGATGATGAAGCTCCGCGACATCCTCGGCCTGCTGCGCAACACGTACTGCCGCACCGTCGGTATCGAGTACATGCACATCCAGGACCCGGCGCAGCGCAAGTGGCTGCAGGAGCGCCTGGAGAAGCCGTACACCAAGCCGGAGCGCGAGGAGCAGCTGCGCATCCTGCGCCGGCTGAACTCGGCCGAGGCCTTCGAGACCTTCCTGCAGACCAAGTACGTCGGGCAGAAGCGCTTCTCGCTGGAGGGCGGCGAGTCGCTCATCCCGCTGCTGGACGCCACGATCGACGCGGCCGCCGAGCACCGCCTCGACGAGACCGTGATCGGCATGGCCCACCGCGGCCGTCTGAACGTGCTGGCCAACATCGTCGGCAAGCCGTACGGCAAGATCTTCGGCGAGTTCGAGGGCAACCTCGACCCGAAGTCGATGCACGGCTCCGGCGACGTGAAGTACCACCTCGGCTCCGAGGGCACCTTCACCGGCCTGGACGGCGAGACCATCAAGGTCTCGCTCGCCGCGAACCCCTCCCACCTGGAGGCCGTGGACCCGGTCGTCGAGGGCATCGCCCGCGCCAAGCAGGACATCCTGGACCAGGGCGGCACCACCTTCCCGGTGCTGCCGATCCAGATCCACGGCGACGCGGCCTTCGCCGGCCAGGGCGTCGTCGCGGAGACCCTGAACATGTCGCAGCTGCGCGGCTACCGCACCGGCGGCACCGTGCACATCGTGGTGAACAACCAGGTCGGCTTCACCGCCGCCCCGGCCTCCTCGCGCTCCTCGATGTACTGCACCGACGTGGCCCGGATGATCGAGGCCCCGATCTTCCACGTGAACGGCGACGACCCGGAGGCCGTGGTCCGCGTCGCGCGGCTCGCCTTCGAGTTCCGTCAGGCGTTCCACAAGGACGTCGTGATCGACCTCATCTGCTACCGCCGCCGCGGTCACAACGAGGCCGACAACCCGTCGTTCACCCAGCCGCTGATGTACGACCTGATCGACAAGAAGCGCTCGGTGCGCAAGCTGTACACCGAGGGCCTGATCGGTCGCGGCGACATCACCATGGAAGAGGCGGAGCAGGCGCTCCAGGACTTCCAGGGCCAGCTGGAGAAGGTCTTCGCCGAGGTCCGCGACGCCGCCCAGACGCCGGCCCCGGCCGCCGTCGGCACGCCGCAGGCCGACTTCCCGGTCAGCATCCAGACCGGCATCTCCCAGGAGATGGTCAAGCGGATCGCCGCCTCGCAGGTCAACCTGCCGGACTGGCTGACCGTCCACCCGCGACTGCTGCCGCAGCTGCAGCGCCGCGCTGGCTCGGTCGAGGACAACACCATCGACTGGGCGATGGGCGAGACCCTCGCCATCGGCTCGCTGCTGATGGAGGGCCACCCGGTCCGCCTGGCCGGCCAGGACAGCCGCCGCGGCACCTTCGGCCAGCGCCACGCGGTGCTGATCGACCGGGTCAGCGGCGAGGACTACACCCCGCTGCTGTACCTGACCGAGGACCAGGCCCGCTACACCGTGTACGACAGCCTGCTGTCCGAGTACGCGGCGATGGGCTTCGAGTACGGCTACTCGCTGACCCGCCCGAACGCGCTGGTCATGTGGGAGGCGCAGTTCGGCGACTTCGTCAACGGCGCGCAGACCGTGGTGGACGAGTACATCGCCTCCGCCGAGCAGAAGTGGGGCCAGCACTCCGGCGTCACCCTGCTGCTGCCGCACGGCTACGAGGGCCAGGGCCCGGACCACTCGTCCGCCCGCCCGGAGCGCTTCCTGCAGCTGTGCGCGCAGAACAACATGACGGTCGCCATGCCGACCCTGCCGTCGAACTACTTCCACCTGCTGCGCTGGCAGGCGCACAACCCGCACCACAAGCCGCTGGTCGTCTTCACCCCGAAGTCGATGCTGCGTCTGAAGGCCGCGGCGAGTGCCACGGAGGAGTTCCTCTCCGGCTCGTTCCGCCCGGTCATCGGTGACACCACCGTCGACCCGTCGCAGGTCCGCAAGGTGGTCATCACCGCGGGCAAGTTCTACTACGACGTCGAGGCGGCCCGTGCCGAGCGCGGGATCACCGACACCGCGATCGTCCGGGTCGAGCGCCTCTACCCGCTGCCGGTGGCCGAGCTCCAGGAGGAGCTGAGCCGCTACGGCGACGACGTCCAGTTCATCTGGGCGCAGGAGGAGCCGGCGAACCAGGGTGCCTGGCCGTTCATCGCGATGAACCTGGTCGACCACCTGGAGGTCGTCATCGGCCGCAGCGCCGGCGACTCGCGCCTGCGCCGCGTCGCCCGCACGGCCTCCTCGGCCCCCGCGGTCGGCTCGGCCAAGCGCCACGCCGCCGAGCAGCTGGGTCTCCTGGAGGAGATCTTCTCGCTCTGACCCCCGGTCGGACCGAACGGCCCGGGCCCCCGCGCACACCGCGCGGGGGCCCGGGCCGTTTCGCGGTGCCGCCGCGGTCGCGGCCGTGGAGGCCGCCGGCCCCACCACCGGGGCCGCCGGGGTGACCCTCGGCACCTGGCGGGCCAACGGCCAACCGGGTCTATCCTGACCAGGTCGAATTCCCGTCTGACCGGAGCGAACCGTGTACTTCACCGACCGCGGCATCGAGGAGCTGGCGAGCCGGCGCGGCGACGAGGAGGTCACCTTCGAGTGGCTGGCCGAGCGCCTGCGCGAGTTCGTCGACCTCAACCCCGACTTCGAGATCCCGGTCGAGCGGCTGGCCACCTGGCTGGCCCGGCTCGACGACGAGGACGACGAGTAGACCGCTGACACCGCCCCACCGAGGGGCCTGAAGGGCCCGGGAGACCACCGTCTCCCGGGCCCTTCGCGCTGCGCCCCTCGCCCTTCACCCCTAGGGGGCGGATCCGGGTCCGGCTCCGGGATCGGGGCGCTTGACTTCACCGTCACGCGATATATCGTCTTTAAAAGAGAACGCGATACATCGTGAGTCGCAACGGGAGGCGGCAGAGATGAGCCAGTGGACGGTCGAGGGACCCGACAGGATCACCATCGACGAAGCGGTCCGCGCGCTGCACGTGCGGATCATCGACGGCACGGTGAACGTGGTGGCGGCCGAGGGGCCGGCCCGCCTGGAGGTCACCGAGCTCAAGGGCGAACCGCTGCACGTCACCCTGGTGGACGGCGTCCTGACGGTCACCTACAAGGACATCAGCGGCTGGAGCGAGTTCGGTGAGGTGCTCAAGTCGGTCGACTCGGTCAAGGGGTTCTTCGCCTCGTTCAAGCGCAAGCGGGTGGCCGGGATCACCCTGACCGTGCCGGCCGCCGCCGAGGTCAAGGTGGGCGCCGTCTCGGCGGACACCACCGTCTCGGGCATCGCCGGGCACGTCTCGGTGCAGAGCGCCAACGGCGACACCACCCTGGTCGGCCTGGCCGGCCGGACCGACATCAACACCGTCACCGGCGACGTGGACGCCCAGTCGGTGGCCGGACAGCTCCGGCTGAACACCGTCTCCGGCAAGCTCACCGTGGTCGCCGGCACCGCCGACAGGGTGCAGGCCAACGCCGTCACCGGCGCGGTCACCCTGGACCTCGACGCGGCCACCCCGACCGACATCAAGGTCACCACGGTCAGCGGCCCGGTCGGCGTCCGGCTGCCCTCGCTGGCCGACACCAAGGTCGAGGCCGGCACCAACAGCGGCGACATCTCCAGCACCTTCGAGCAGCTCAAGGTCGGCGGCACCTGGGGCGCCAAGCGACTCTCCGGCCAGCTCGGCGACGGCAAGGGCAGCCTCGCGGTGACCACCGTCTCGGGCTCCGTCACCGTGCTGCGCCGCCCCGACACCGAGGAGGACGGCCCGGTGGTCGTCAAGGAGCTCCCGGCCGGCCCCGACCTCACCAAGGAGGCATGACATGAGCCCCGTCTTCGGCCACGGCCGGCTCCGGCTCTACCTGCTGAAGCTGCTCGACGAGTCCCCCCGGCACGGCTACGAGGTGATCCGCCTGCTGGAGGAACGGTTCCAGGGCCTGTACGCGCCCTCGGCCGGCACCGTCTACCCGCGGCTCGCCAAGCTGGAGCAGGAGGGCCTGGTCGCGCACAGCACCGAGGGCGGTCGCAAGGTCTACCGGCTCACCGACGCGGGCCGCACCGAGCTGGCGGCCCGCCAGGGCGAGCTGGACGAGCTGGAGCTGGAGATCCGCGACTCGGTGGCCCAGCTCGCCGGGGCGATCCGCGAGGACGTCCGGGACAGCGCCAAGGACCTGCGCGAGGAGCTGTGGAGCGCGGCGAAGAAGGCGCAGCAGGAGGCGCCGGAGCAGGCCGGGGGCGGGGACCCGTGGGCCGGACCGTGGGGGGACAAGGACGCCTGGCAGCGCGCCAAGGAGGAGTTCACCCAGTTCAAGAAGCAGGCGCGGGAACAGGCCAAGCGCGCCAAGGAGCAGGAGAAGGCGGCCAAGGCCAAGGCGAAGGCCGCCGAGGAGGAGGCCCGCCGGCTGCGCGAGCAGTCCCGGGCGGCGCGGACGGCGGCGCAGCAGGAGGCGCTGCGGATCAAGCGCCGGGTCGAGCAGCAGGTCCGTGACCACGCGGCCCGCGGCGACTGGCCGACCGGGCTGGCCGAGGGGCTGTCCGAGCTGACCAGGGGTCTGGCCGGGCTCGCCGACGCGGCCCGCTGGGGCCACTCGGCGGAGGAGCGGAGCGAGCAGGCCGCCGAGCAGGTCACCGTCACCCGGATCGACCTCGACAAGGACGGCACCGGCGGGCCCGCCGCCGTACCGGCCGACCTGCCGGCGTGGACGGCGACCGACCCGGCCGGTGACCCGGCCCGGGAGCTGGAGCGGCTGCTCGACCGCTTCCGCGACCAGGTGCGCGACGCGGCCCGGGACGGCGGGGTGAGCGCCGACCGGCTGGCCGAGGCCCGCTCGGTGCTGGGTGCGGCGGGCGAGCGGCTGCGGCGGCTGCTGGGCTGACCCGCCACCGGCCGACGGCCGATGCGGCGGGCCCGGCACTCCTCGGGGGAGGTGCCGGGCCCGCCGCGTGGGTCGCGTCGGGCCGGGCCGTCAGGGCGTGAGGACGATCTTCCCGAAGACGTCGCCCTTGGCGAGCCGGGCGAAGCCGTCCCGCGCCTCGGTGAGCGGCAGCACCGAGTCGATCACCGGCCGGACACCGGCGGTGGTGCAGAGCGAGAGCAGCCCGGCCAGCTCCTCCTTGCTGCCCATGGTCGAGCCGACCACCCTGAGCTCCAGGAAGAAGATCCGGTTGAGCTCGGTGGCGGTCGGGTTGGCTCCCGAGGTGGCCCCGGAGATGACCACGGTGCCGCCCGGGCGCAGCGACTTCACCGAGTGCGCCCAGGTGGCGGCGCCGACCGTCTCCATCACCGCGTCCACCCGCTCGGGCAGCCGGGCGCCGCTCGCGAAGGCGGCGTCCGCGCCGAGTCCCAGCGCCCGGTCGCGCCTGGTCTCGTCCCGGCCGGTGACCCAGACCCGCAGTCCGGCCGCCTTGCCGAGGACGATCAGCGCGGTCGCCACGCCGCCGCCGGCGCCCTGCACCAGGACGGTGTCGCCCGGCTTGACCCCGGCGTTGGTGAACAGCATCCGATAGGCCGTCAGCCAGGCGGTGGGCAGGCAGGCGGCCTGCTCGAAGCTGAGTTCGGCGGGCTTGGGCAGCAGGTTCCAGGTGGGGACGAGCACCTGCTGGGCGAAGGTGCCCTGGTAGCGCTCGGTGAGGATGGACCGCGGCTCGTCCGGGCCCACGCCGTGGCCGGTCTGGCCGATCACCGAGTGGACGACCACCTCGTTGCCGTGCTCGTCGACACCGGCGGCGTCGCAGCCGAGGATCATCGGCAGCCGCTCGGCGGGCAGCCCGACCCCGCGCAGCGACCAGAGGTCGTGATGGTTGAGGCTGGCGGCCCGGACGGTGACCAGGCTCCAGCCGGGGCGGGCCTGCGGCTCCGGGAGTTCACCCGACTCCAGTCCGCTCAGCGGGTCGTCGGCGTCGATTCGTGCGGCGTAGGCGGCAAACATGGTCCGGACGATAGCCGCGACGGGCGGGGCCCGGTAGCCCTCTCCCCCCCCGGGTCGCCTCCGGGCGCTCGGACCCGCCGCCGACACTCCTCACTCCGGCGCTCGTGTCCCTCTTTTCCCCCGGGTCGCCTCCGGGCGCTCGGACCCGCCGCCGACACTCCTCACTCCGGCGCTCGTGCCTCGCTTGTCGCTCGTCGCTTTCGGCAGCGGGGCGCCCTTCGGCTCCCCGGGGAGCCGAAGGGCGCCCCGGGGAGCCGTTGACGCCGGGTCAGCGGCGGGCGACGCCCTCGGCGCGGGCGGCCTCGGCGACGGCCCTGGTGACGGCCGGGGCGACCCGCTCGTCGAACGGCGAGGGGATCACCTTCTGCGGGGTCAGCTCGTCGGCGACCACCCCGGCCAGCGCCTTGGCGGCGGCCAGCTTCATGCCCTCGGTGATCCGGGCGGCCCGGACCTGGAGGGCGCCCGCGAAGATGCCGGGGAAGGCCAGCACGTTGTTGATCTGGTTCGGGAAGTCGCTGCGCCCGGTGGCGACGACCGCCGCGTAGCGGTGCGCGACCTCGGGGTGGATCTCCGGGGTGGGGTTGGCCATCGCGAAGATGAACGCGCCCTCGGCCATGGTGGCGACGACCTCCTCCGGCACGGTGCCGCCGGAGACACCGATGAAGACGTCGGCGCCGGCCATCGCGTCGGCCAGCGAGCCCTTGAGGCCGGCCCGGTTGGTCTGCGCGGCGATCTCGGCCTTGACGTCGGTGAGGTCGCCCCGGCCGTCGTACACCACGCCGCGCCGGTCGCAGACCGCGACATCGCCGATGCCGGCGGCCAGCAGCATCTTGGCGATGGCGATGCCGGCCGCGCCGGCGCCGGAGATGACGGCGCGCAGGGAGCCGATCTCCCGGCCGGTGATCTTGGCCGCGTTCCACAGCGCGGCGGTGGTGACGATCGCGGTGCCGTGCTGGTCGTCGTGGAAGACCGGGATGTCCACGGCCTCCTGGAGCCGGCGCTCGATCTCGAAGCAGCGGGGGGCGGAGATGTCCTCCAGGTTGACGCCGCCGAAGGAGGGCGCCAGCCGGACGACGGTCTCGATGATCTCGTCCACGTCGGTGCAGGCGAGCGCGATCGGGACGGCGTCCACCCCGCCGAACTGCTTGAACAGGATGGCCTTGCCCTCCATCACGGGGAGCGAGGCCTCCGGGCCGATGTCGCCGAGGCCGAGCACGGCGGTGCCGTCGGTGACGACGGCCACCGTGTTGGACTTCCAGGTGTAGTCGTTCACGAGCTCGGGCTGTTCGGCGATGGCCGTGCAGACCCGTGCGACACCGGGGGTGTAGGCGAGGGACAGGTCGTCCGCGTCGCGCACCGGGACGGTCGCCCGGATCTCCATCTTGCCGCCGCGGTGGAGCGCGAAAACGGCGTCGACCGGATCGTCGGTGTCCTGGGTGCTGCTGTGGATGATCTCCGCTGCCACGATGACCTCTTCGTCATTGGTTCAGCGAGGACGCGTGGCCGACGGGCGGACGACCCCGCCGGAAACCGGAAACCGGGTACGCCGAAGCGGACCCGGGAGCGGGGGTCGGGGCGCTGCCGTCGGGGCGGCGCCCTCGGATGAGGGTGTTCTGTCTTAATTTGTCGGCACTGTGCTTCCGGGCCGAGCGTAGGCCGGACGACGGCATCGCACCTATGCCTTTTCGTCCTCGTCACGTGCATTTCATTCGCCGACAGCCACCTTGACGGCGTCCGGCGTCGGAGGCACCGGGCCCCGGCGACGGCAATGGCGAACGAGTACCCACACCCGCGGGAGTGAACACAGACACGGAGGTGAGCCGGTGCCTCGGATACGGAGTCGACGTCGGAGACTTCCGTTCCTGCGCACCCCGAGCCTGTCGCGACTCGGCGGTCTGGGTTCGAGCATCGGGGGTCGCCCGGTACCGAATTCTGACACACCCGGTACCCGGCCCGGCAGGCCGGGAGGGCGGGACCGCCCGTTCCGCCCGCGTACGCCTGCGTACGCCTGCGCGGCGCTCCGGCAGCACCCCGCCCCTCCCGGCACGGCACGGCACGGCGAAAACCGCATACCTATACGGAGGGTGACAGGGACACGGTATTCGTCCGAATAGCGGACAAGGTGCACCCTCGTTATCCGATTTTGATCTGAATGAGGGCCACCCGGCCGTCGTCAGATGGCAGGATTCCCCCCATCTCGGATCGAGCCGGCCACTGGTCGAGGCGGTTCGGTCAACGTCCACCTCGGCGGAGGGTGGCGGAAGCAGTCCCCTGCACCACCCTGCGCGAACCCCCGCCCAGGCCATGCACGACCGGCACTGCCCGTACGACGACGCACAGCGAAATACACCCGGTACAGCGCCGAACGGCCTGCTGCCCCGGTGCGCCGCGCCCCCGCGGCGCGCTCCGCCCGACCTCTCCCTCAGGAGGAGATCCCCCATGACCGCCCGTACCCAGCGCACCCGCCTCCTCGCGGCCGGCGCGGTAGTCGCGTCCGTCTCGCTCGTCCTGACCGGCTGCGGCAGCAGCAAGTCCTCCTCCGCCTCCGGCGGTTCGGGCGCGGCCAACCCGAGCGCCAGCGTCGCCGCCGTCACCGCCGACCCGGCGCTGGCCGCCCTCGTGCCGGCCGACGTCAAGTCCTCCGGCAAGCTGGTCGTCGCGGCCGACGCCTCCTACGCGCCCAACGAGTTCAAGGACGACAAGGGCAACATCGTCGGCATGGACGTCGACCTGGCGAACGCGGTCGCCAAGCGGCTCGGCCTGACCGCCGACGTGCAGAACGCCGACTTCACCTCGATCATCCCGGGTATCGCGGCCAAGAAGTACCAGCTCGGCATGAGCTCCTTCACCGACACCAAGGAGCGCGAGCAGACCGTCGACATGGTCACCTACTTCACCGCGGGCAGCGCGATCGCCGTGAAGAAGGGCAACCCGGACAAGATCGACCCCAAGGACCTCTGCGGCAAGAAGGTCGCCGTCCAGACCGGCACCACCCAGGCCGACGAGGTCCGTGACACGCGCAACCCCGACTGCGCCAAGGACGGCAAGCCCGCCATCCCCGGCGACGGCGACAAGTTCTCGCTCCAGACCGATGTCACCCAGGCCCTGGTGGCCGGCCGCGACCAGGTCATGATGGCCGACTCCCCGGTGATCGACTACGCGCTCAAGCAGACCAACGGCCAGCTGGAGAAGCTCGGCGACACCTACGACAGCGCGCCCTACGGCATCGTCCTGGAGAAGGGTTCCGGGCTGACCAAGGCCGTCCAGGGCGCCGTCCAGTCGCTGATCGCCGACGGCACCTACAAGCAGATCCTGCAGAAGTGGGGCGTCGAGGCGGGCGCGCTCGGCACGTCCGAGATCAACGCCGCCAAGAGCTGACCTCCGCCGAACCACACCCCCTGAGGCGACCTCATCGTGAAAACTTCCGACCAGGGGCAGGTGACACCGGGACGGTCCGAGACCATCAAGGCCGTCCCGGTCCGCCACCCCGGACGCTGGGCCGGAGCAGTCGTCATCGTCGTCCTCCTGGCGATGCTGCTCAACGCCCTGATCAACAACCCCGCCTTCCAGTGGGACGTCGTGGGCGACACCCTCTTCAACGACCAGATCCTGCACGGCGTCGGCGTCACGCTCGAACTGACCGCGCTGGCCATGGTGATGGGCGTGATCGGCGGCGTCGTCCTCGCGGTGATGCGGCTCTCGCCCAACCCGCTGCTCTCCGGCACCGCCTGGCTCTACATCTGGATCTTCCGCGGCACCCCCGTACTGGTCCAGCTGGTCTTCTGGAACTTCCTCGCCGCGATCTGGCCCAAGCTGTCGCTCGGCATCCCGTTCGGGCCGGCGTTCTGGTCCGAGTCGACCAACTCGCTGATCCCGGTCTTCACCGCGGCGCTGCTCGGTCTCGGCCTCAACGAGGCCGCCTACATGGCGGAGATCGTCCGCGGCGGCCTCCAGTCGGTGGACGAGGGCCAGACCGAGGCCGCCCACGCGCTCGGCATGAGCCGCGCGGCCGCGCTGCGCCGGATCGTCCTGCCGCAGGCCATGCGGGTGATCATCCCGCCGACCGGCAACGAGACCATCTCGATGCTCAAGACCTCCTCGCTGGCGAGCGCCATCGCGCTGGAGGAGCTGTACCAGGCCGGCCACAACATCTTCTCGCGCACCTTCCAGACCATCCCGGTGCTGATCGCGGTCTCCGTCTGGTACCTGTTCCTGACCTCGCTGCTCACCACCGGCCAGTACTACATCGAGCGGCACTACGCCCGCGGTACCAACCGGACGCTCCCCCCGACCCCGGTCCAGCGGCTCCGCCGCCTGTTCGCCGGCAAGCCCGTGCCGAGCGGGAAGCACGACGTGGTTCCCGGCCTTGAGGGAGGTGGCCACGTATGACCGATCTGACCAAGACCCCCGCGACCCCGGCCGACGCCGGCACCGACGGCCCGATGGTCAGGGCCGAGGGCGTGCGCAAGTCGTACGGCCTGGTCGAGGTGCTCAAGGGCATCGACCTGGAGGTCAAGCAGCGCGAGGTGTTCTGCCTGATCGGCCCCTCCGGCTCCGGCAAGTCGACCTTCCTGCGGTGCATCAACCACCTGGAGAAGATCAACGCCGGCCGCCTCTGGGTGGACGGCGAACTGGTGGGCTACCGGCAGAAGGGCGACCGGCTGCACGAGCTCAAGGACCGCGAGGTCGCCCTCAAGCGGCGCGACATCGGCATGGTGTTCCAGCGCTTCAACCTCTTCCCGCACATGACCGCGCTGGAGAACGTCATCGAGGCGCCGGTCCAGGTCCGCAGGGAGGCCAAGGCGTCCGCCAGGGAGCGGGCGATGGCCCTGCTGGAGCGGGTCGGCCTGGCCGACAAGGCGAAGAGCTATCCGTCCCAGCTCTCCGGCGGACAGCAGCAGCGCGTCGCGATCGCCCGCGCGCTGGCCATGAAGCCCAAGCTGATGCTCTTCGACGAGCCCACCTCGGCGCTCGACCCGGAGCTGGTCGGCGAGGTGCTGGACGTCATGCGCGGTCTGGCCGACGAGGGGATGACGATGATCGTCGTCACCCACGAGATGGGCTTCGCCCGCGAGGTCGGCGACGCGCTGGTCTTCATGGACGGCGGTGTGGTGGTCGAGTCCGGCACCCCCCGCGACGTGCTCACCGACCCGCAGCACGAGCGCACCCGCGCGTTCCTGTCCAAGGTGCTCTAGGACGCTCCCGTCGGCGCCCGGCAGGCCGGACCTGCCGGGCGCCGACGCCTGCCCCGCCCAGGTAATAGGCTGGAGCCAGTCAGCCCGTTACCGATTCTGGAAGGACCACCGTGGAGCTCGCCTCGTACGCCGACCTCGCCGTCCGGCTGGTGAACACCGAGGAGCCCGAGCGCGGCACCGACACGCTGACCTCGGTCGACGCCGTCCGCGGCCTGTTCTCCGAGAACACGCGTGCCGCCGCGCTCGCCGACGAAGCCGACCTGCCCCGGCTGCGTGCCGTCCGGACCCGGCTGCGCGGGGTCTTCGAGGCCGCCGCCGAGGGGGACGAGATCCGGGGTGTCGACCTGCTGAACAGCCTGCTGATGGAGTACCCCGTCAGCCCGCTGGTCTCCGGCCACGACTACCTGGACGACGCCGGGCGCCCGCGCTGGCACCTGCACCTCGCCGACAACTCGCCCACCGCCACGGCCCACTTCAGCGCGGTCGCCTGCATGGGCCTGGCCGTCCACCTCACCGAACTGGGCGCCGACCGGCTCGGCATCTGCCAGGCCGCGCCCTGCCGCAACGCCTACCTGGACACCTCCACCAACCGCTCCCGGCGGTACTGCTCCGACCGCTGCGCCACCCGCGCCAACGTCGCCGCGTACCGGGCCCGCAAGCGCCAGGAGGCCGCCGTCCTGGCCGGGCGGGGCTAGCGGCCCTCCGGGCTAGAGATCCTCCGGCCGGACCCAGACGCCGAGCCGGCGGGCCAGGCCCGGCACCCGGACCAGCGGGCCCAGCAGCAGGCGCTCCAGCCGGCGGCCCGGGGCCAGCCAGGCCGGCCGGGGGCGCAGCCGCAGCAGCACCCGGCCGAGCACCAGCTCGTCCGGGACGGCGCCGTAGCTGCGGCTGTCGCTGTCGACCAGCCGGTTGTCGGACAGCAGCCACCAGCCCTTCGGGCGCCGGCCGTCGGCCCGCTTCACCACGAGCAGGTCCTGCTGCAACGGGTGGCGGACCACCACCACGGCGCCCGGCCTGATCCGCGCCCCGTACCGGACCAGCAGCCGGTCGCCCTCACGCAGCGTCGGCACCATCGAGTCCCCCGCCACGTCGATCAGTCCGAACGGTGCGGCACCCCCGCGGGTGCCGCCCTCCGGTTCCGCCATCCGCGTCACGACTCCTCCTCCCGGCTCGCCGCGTCCCAGTCTGCCGTACGGACCGTCACCCGCCGATGTCCGGATTCACCCGGTTCCGGGTCCGCCTTTTGCCCTAGGCCCACCGACCGATCGCGAAACCCCGTGACCGGAAGGGTAATCTCGGGCGCGGGAAGACGATCTAAGGAAGGACTCCCATGTTCTCTCGTCTGTTTGCACCGCGTGCCACCGCGCACGCCCACTGCGACCTGCCCTGCGGCGTGTACGACCCGGCGCAGGCGCGGATCGAGGCCGAGTCGGTCAAGGCCACCCAGGAGAAGTACCAGGCCAACGAGGACGCGCACTTCCGCGCTCGCGCCGTCATCATCAAGGAGCAGCGCGCCGAGGCCGTCAAGCACCACATCTCGGTGCTGTGGAGCGACTACTTCAAGGCCCCGCACTTCGAGAAGTACCCGCAGCTGCACCAGCTGATCAACGACACCCTGAAGGCCGCCTCGGCCGCCAAGGCGTCGACGGACCCGGCCACCGGTCAGGCCCTGCTCGACCTGATCGCCGAGGTCGACAAGATCTTCTGGGAGACCAAGCAGGCCTGACCGCCGCTCGGCCTCCGTCGACCGCCCCCGCCCGGACCACCACACCGGACGGGGGCGGTCGCGCGTTTCCGGGACATGCCCGGCGGCACCTGTAAGGGTTGCCTGGCCTTAGCGCTTGTTATGCTGCCAGGGCGTCCCATGGGGGAAGTCCGGTCCGAATCCGGCGCTGACCCGCAACGGTGGACGGGGCCCCGGCCCCGTGAGCCCGATCGCCCTGGGGCGCCGACCTCCCGACAACTCGCCGTGGAATGCGAGGGGATGGCGCCCCGGCCCCGCCACGGCCCGGGCGCGCCGCCCCGCGCCGCCCACGGCCCGAGGCGAAGGCGCGCCCCCCTCGTGAGCACCGCAGTGACCGCACCGGTCCGTCGAATACCCGCCGCGCCCCTGGCCGCCGGCCTGGCCGCGGCCCTGCTGCTGTCGCTGGTCTGCGGGGTCGCCCTGGGCTCCTCCGACCTCGGCTGGTCCCGGGTCCTGCGGCTGCTGGGCGCCGGGCTGACGGGCGGTCGGCTGGAGGCCGAGGAGGCGGCGGCGTACGCGATCGTCTGGGAGATCCGGCTGCCGCGCACCGTACTGGCCGCCGTGGTCGGCGCCGGGCTCGCGGCCACCGGGGTCGCCGTGCAGGCCATGGTCCGCAACGCCCTGGCCGACCCGTTCGTCCTCGGCATCTCCTCCGGCGCGGCGGTCGGCGCCAACGCCGTCCTGCTGCTCGGCGCCTTCGCCTCGCTCGGGGTCTGGGCGCTCTCGGTCTCCGCCTTCGGCTCGGCCCTGCTGGCGATGCTGCTGGTGTACGCGGCCGCCCGGACCGCCTACGGGCTCACCCCGCTGCGGCTGGTGCTCACCGGCACCGCGATGTCCTACGGCTTCTCCGCGGTGACGGCGCTGATGGTGTTCGGCGCCGCGCGCGGCGAGGCGGCCCGCAGCGCCATGATGTGGCTGCTCGGCAGCCTGGGCGGGGCGACCTGGGGCTCGGTGCCGATCGCCGCCGTCACCGTGCTGGCCGGCCTGGCCTGCCTCGCCCTCTCCGCCGGGCGCCTCGACGCGCTCGCCATGGGCGACGAGACGGCGGCCTCGCTCGGTGTGGACCCCGACCGGCTGCGCCGGCAGCTGTTCGTGGTGACGGCGGCCGTCACCGGCACCGTCGTCGCGGTCAGCGGCGCGATCGGCTTCGTCGGGCTGATGGTGCCGCACCTGGTGCGGATGCTGGTCGGCGCCGGCCACCGCCGGGTGCTGCTGGTCGCGCCGTTCGCCGGGGCGCTGCTGCTGGTCTGGGTGGACATCGTCTCGCGCACCCTGCTGGCGCCCGCCGAGCTGCCGGTCGGGGTGGTCACCGCGGTGCTCGGGGTGCCCTGCTTCCTGTTGCTGATGCGCCGCCGCGGCTACTCCTTCGGAGGCCGCTGATGGGCACCGGCGCGAACGCCGACCCGAGCACCGACACCACGGACACCCCGGAGACCGCCATCGAGACCGCCAGCGAGACCGCCCTGGACATCGCCGTCGACGGGCTCTCGGTCGACATCGCCGGCGCCCGGCTGGTCCACGACATCACCCTGGACGCCGCCGCCGGACAGGTGGTCGGCCTGGTCGGACCGAACGGCAGCGGCAAGTCGACCCTGCTGCGCTGCGTCTACCGGGCACTGCGGCCCGCCGTCGGCGCCGTCCGGCTGGGCGGCGAGGACCTGCACGCGCTCACCTCCCGCGAGGCCGCCCGGCGGGTCGCCGCACTGCCGCAGGAGCACTCCGCCGAGTTCGACTTCACCGTGGCCGAGGTGGTCGGCATGGGCCGGCTGCCGCACCGCAGCGGATTCGCCGGCCCGACCGGCGGGGACGACCGGCGCTGCGTCGAGGCGCTGGCCCGGGTCGGCGCGGACCACCTGGCCGGGCGGGGCTTCCTGAGCCTGTCCGGCGGCGAGAAGCAGCGGGTGCTGATCGCCCGCGCGCTCGTCCAGGAGCCCCGGGTGCTGGTGCTCGACGAACCCACCAACCACCTGGACATCGCCCACCAGTTGGAGGTGCTGGCGCTGGTCCGGGCGGCCGGGCCGACGGTGCTCACCGCGCTGCACGACCTCAACCTGGCGGCCGGCCACTGCGACCTGCTGTACGTGATCAGGGCCGGCCGGATCGTCGCCTCCGGACCGCCCGTCGAGGTGCTGCGCCCCGCGCTGCTGGCCGAGGTGTTCGGCGTCCGCGCGACCCCCGTACGGCACCCCGAGACCGGCGCCGTCCAGCTGCTCTTCGACCGGCTCCGCTGACCCCGCTTCCCCTCCCGCCCTTTCCGCCCCCTCCCCCCGACCCGAGGAACTCCCATGCGCACCAAGGCCGTCGCCGCCACCGCCCTGCTCACCCTCGCGCTGACCGCGTGCGGGGCCGAGATCGCCCCGAGCGGCGAGGCCGCGGCGGGCTCCGACCACTACCCGGTGACCGTCGACAACTGCGGCACCAAGGTCACCTACAAGGCGAAGCCCGCCCGGACGGTGACCAACGACGTGGGCATCACCGAGCTGATGCTCGCGCTCGGCCTCACCGACCGGATGGCCGGCTATGTGATGCCCGACGAGAAGGGCGACCTCGCCAAGGTCCCGTGGAAGGACGGCTACCAGCAGACCGCCTGGCTCTCCAAGCAGCCGATCACCAAGGAGCTCGTCCTGGACGCCCGGGCCGACCTGGTGTTCGCCGGCTGGCACTACGGCTTCGGCGAAGCCGACGGCTTCACCCCGCAGGTGCTGGCCGGCCTCGGCATCGACTCCTACGTGCTCAGCGAGTCCTGCCGCAGCGGCAAGGGCCCGGAGCGCGGGGTGATGTCGCCGCTGGACGCGCTCTACACCGACCTGGCCAACCTCGGCGAGATCTTCGACGTCCGCGACCGGGCCGACAAGCTGATCGCCGACTTCCGAGCGCAGGTCGCCGCCGTGCCGCAGCCCGAGCACCGGCCGGGCGTCTTCCTCTACGACAGTGGTGAGGACAAGCCGTACACCTCGGGCAAGTACGCCGCGCCCGAGGAGATCATCGCCAAGGCCGGCGGGCGCAACGTGATGGGCGACGTCGCCGACTCCTGGACCACCGTCGGCTGGGAGAGCGTCGTGCAGCGCGACCCCGAGGTGATCGTGATCAACAACTACGGTGACACCGACGCCGAGGCGAAGCGGAAGTTCCTGAAGTCCTTCCCGCCGCTGGCCGGCGTCGCCGCGGTCAGGAACGACCGGATCTTCGTGCTGGACTACGTCGACCTGGTGGAGAGCCCGCGCAACCCCGCCGCGATCACCGCCCTCGCGGCCTATCTGCGGTCCACGCCGGCGGCCTGAGCACGGGCCGGTCCGGCCCGGCCGGGCGGGCGTACGCTCGGAGTACGAGCCCGGCGGAATCCGACCGGAGGAGCGAGAACATGAGCACCATGGCGGCACCTTCCGACTTCGACACCGCCGCCCTGCGCGAGGGCATCGAACGCGGGGACGCCGAGACCCTCCTCGCGCTCTACGCCGACGATGCCGAAGTGCGCATGGTCGACCACAAGACCCAGCCCAGCCATCCGCTGGTGATGCACGGCCGGAGCGAGATCGGCGCGATGCTGCGCGACATCTACGGCCGGGAGATGACCCACACCCTGGAACAGGTGGTGGTCCAGGGCGACCACATCGCCTTCATGGAGGCCTGCCAGTACCCCGACGGGGTCCGGGTCCTGGCCACCTCGGTCGCCGACCTGCGGGACGGCCGGATCGTCGACCAGACCTCGATCCAGGCCTGGGACGAGGCCTAGGCCCGAACGGGCCAAGTAGGCTCGTCACATGATCCGCACCGCCCTAGTCACCGACGTCCCGGTCATCCACGCCATGATCCGCGAACTCGCGGAGTACGAGAAGGCCCCGCACGAGGCGGTGGCCACCGAGGCACAGCTGCGGGACGCGCTGTTCGGCGCCGCCCCGGCGCTGTTCGGCCTGATCGCCGAGGACGACACCACCGGCGAGCCGGTCGGCTTCGCGGTCTGGTTCCTCAACTTCTCGACCTGGCGCGGGACGCACGGCATCTACCTGGAGGACCTGTACGTCCGCCCGGCGGCCCGCGGCGGCGGCCACGGCAAGGCCCTGCTGCTGGAGCTGGCGCGGATCGCCGTCGAACGCGGCTACTCGCGGATGGAGTGGTCGGTGCTCGACTGGAACGAGCCCTCGATCAACTTCTACAAGTCGCTCGGCGCGGTGCCGATGGACGGCTGGAGCGTCTACCGGCTCACCGGAGAGGCGCTCACCGCCGTCGGCGCGCGCTGAACACAGCGTGCCGACGGGGCCGCGCCCACCGGTACGCCGCCGAACAGACGGGCCCCGCCCGGCCGTACGAACGGGTTCCGTCCGGCCACTGACACCCTGTGTCGCGGCGCCCTACCATGAGTGACTCCCGCGCCGGGGCCAAAAGCGGTAACGTCTCGGGCGGATGCGCGGCGTCCGGCCACCCCTCGCGGGGTATGACCGGTACACGTACCGCACCACCCCTCTGGACAGTTGGGGCGAAGCAGTTGAGCCAAGCAACAGACAGTGCCGCGGCCACCGGCCCGGAAGCACAGCGCGTCACCCAGGAGGTGAGGGTGTCCCAGATCGACGGCGAGCCCGGGGTCCAGGACTTCGTGGAGGTCCGGCTGCCCGCGGCCGGGGCCTACCTCTCGGTACTGCGAACAGCGACGGCGGGGCTGGCGGCCCGGCTGGACTTCACGCTGGACGAGATCGAGGACCTACGGATCGCGGTGGACGAGGCCTGCGCCATCCTGCTCCAGCAGGCGGTACCCGGGTCGGTCCTGTCCTGCGAGTTCCGGCTGGTCGGCGACTCGCTCAAGGTCACCGTCTCCGCCCCGACCACGGACGGCCGGGCCCCCGAGCGGGACACCTTCGCCTGGACGGTGCTCTCCGCGCTGGCCGGCGAGGTGGACTCCTCGGTCGGCGAGGACAACACCGTGACGATCAGCCTGCACAAGAAGCGCGGCGGTTCCGCCACCCACTAGGGCCGCCGCAGCAGCAGCACCGAACAAGGGCCGTCCGGCCGGTACCCCCCACCCGGGCCCGGCGGACGGCTCCCGGTACCGCCCACCACGCGGTACGACCAATAAGACGAATCGGGGCCGCCCCACGGTCCCGGTGCTCCCGGAACGGAACGGGGGAATGGCCGTGAGTGATCTGGACCGTACCGGCCTCGCGACGGCGGGCCCTGCCGTACCGACCCAGGCGAGCGTTCCCGGCCTCGCCGCCAACGACGAAGCGCACCCGAAGGACGCCCACCGGATGAGCCAGCCGACCGAGCCGACGTCTGATCCGTCGCCCGTCCCCGTGCCCCCGCCGGCCGCGGCCGACCCGGCGGACCCCGCAGCCGAGGCGCTGCGCGGTGCGGTGCCCGCCCAGACCCCGCACCGCACCGGGGCGCCGGACCGCGAGGCGGCCCGGGCGCTGTTCGTCCGTCTGTCCGCGCTGCCCGACGGCTCCCCGGAGCGCGTCGAGCTGCGCAACCAGCTGGTGCGGATGCACATCCCGCTGGTGGAGCACCTGGCCCGGCGGTTCCGCAACCGGGGCGAGCCGCTGGACGACCTGACCCAGGTCGCCACCATCGGGCTGATCAAGTCGGTGGACCGCTTCGACCACGAGCGCGGGGTCGAGTTCTCCACCTACGCCACGCCGACCATCGTCGGCGAGATCAAGCGGCACTTCCGGGACAAGGGCTGGGCGGTCCGGGTACCGCGCCGGCTCCAGGAGCTGCGGCTGTCGCTGACCACGGCGACCAGCGAGCTCTCCCAGCGGCACGGCCGCTCCCCCACGGTGCACGAGCTGGCCGAGCACCTGGGGATCTCCGAGGAGGACGTGCTGGAGGGCCTGGAGTCCGCCAACGCGTACTCCACGCTGTCGCTGGACGTGCCGGACAGCGACGACGAGTCGCCGGCCGTCGCGGACACCCTGGGCGCCACCGACGAGGCGCTGGAGGGCGTCGAGTACCGGGAGTCGCTCAAGCCGCTGCTGGCGCAGCTGCCGCCCCGGGAGCAGAAGATCCTGGTGCTGCGGTTCTTCCGGAACATGACCCAGTCGCAGATCGCCGCCGAGGTGGGCATCTCACAGATGCACGTCTCCCGGCTGCTGGCCCGGACGCTGGCCCAGCTCCGGGAGAAGCTCCTGGTGGAGGAGTAGAACTGACGACCGCCCAGCGGCGCCGGAACGGCCCTCTGCGCTCAGCCCTCGTGCGGAGCGTAGAGGGCCGCCGTCGATTTCGGGCCGAGCAGGGCGCCGATGCCGACCAGCCCGAGCAGGCCGACGGCCACCCCGACGGCCACCATCGCGCCGCCGCTCTGGCACATGTAGTAGCCCACCGGCAGGCAGACCGAGTTGGTCAGCACGGCCGGGCTGCGGCCCCAGCGCCGCCCCTTGAACAGCGCCCGGGCGGCCAGCACCGGCAACACGCCGAGCAGCACGATCACCGCGCCGCCGAACTCGTTCAGCGCCAGCTGCTTGGACTCACCGGACAGCGCGGACACCATGTCCCAGACGCCGACGACGGCCAGGGCGGCGCCCTCCAGCGCGGTGAGGGCGGCGCCCACGGCCAGGGACACCGGCCGGACGGAGCCGGCCGCGGGTACGGGTGCGGAGGATTCTGCGGTCACTCCAGCAGGGTAGCCGCCGGTCGGTCCGTACCGACCCGTAGGCTTTGCTCATGCGCGCTCTCCTGGTCGTGAACCCGAAGGCGACCACCACCAGTGGCCGCACCCGGGACGTGCTGATCCATGCCCTGCGCAGCGACCTCAAGCTGGAGGTGGCCCACACCGAATACCGGGGGCACGCGCGCGACCTGGCCCGCGAGGCGGCCGAGGACGGCACGGTCGACCTGGTGGTGGCGCTGGGCGGTGACGGCACCGTCAACGAGGTGGTCAACGGACTGCTGGCGCACGGCCCGGGCGAGAAGCTCCCCCGGCTGGCCGTGGTGCCCGGTGGCTCGACCAATGTGTTCGCCCGCGCGCTGGGCCTGCCCAACGACCCGGTGGAGGCCACCGGCGCCCTGCTGGACGCCCTGGAGCACCGCCGCGAGCGGCCGATCGGTCTGGGCAAGGCGATGACCGACGGGCTGCCGGACCGCTGGTTCACCTTCACGGCCGGCCTCGGCTTCGACGCCGGCGTGGTCGGCCGGGTCGAGGAGCAGCGACGGGCGGGGCGCAGGTCCACCCACGCGCTCTATGTCGGCCAGGCCCTGCGGCACTTCGTCACCCAGCGTGAGCAGCGCAGATCAGGCCCGATCACCCTGCAACTCCCCGGCCGCGCGCCGGTGCCGGAGCTGGTGCTGTCGATAGTCAGCAACACCTCGCCGTGGACGTTCCTGGGGAACCGCCCGGTCTATCCCTCACCCCTCGCCTCCTTCGACACGGACCTCGACGTCTTCGGCATCACCCGGATGACCGCGTTCGGCACTGCTCGAACGGTCCGTCAGATCCTGCGGTCGTACGGGCCTTCGAGCGGCGACGGCACCTCTTCCGGTCCGTCCGGAAAGCATGTCGTCTCCTATCACGACGTCAGGCACTTCACCTTGGTTTCAGAGGAACCGGCTCCGTTCCAGGTCGACGGGGACCACCTTGGAGACAGGAGTCGCGTCAGTTTCACAGGCGTACGGCGGGCACTGCGTGTGATTGTGTGACTAGAAGGGGGCTTTACCCTTCTTCTCGAACGCACAAGCCCCCTTCACTCCATAGAAGTACCGGCTGTGAGCTAGGCGACACCGAAGAATCAAAAATTCCTCCCTGAAGGGGGTTGTATCCGGGCCTGAGGTTTGCGAACCTCTACATGGCGATCGGGACGCATCGCAGCGACGGCAACCTCAGATTCTGACGGGGGCCGACCGCGGGGTGTCCCTCGAATCGCCGAATCCCTCCCAGCACAGACCACCCGGGCCCGATGGGCCTTTGGTCTCTTTTGCTGTTGCGGGATTCGTGAAAGCGTTCACATTCACAAGCCATCGATTATGCCGACCGGGTCGCCCCGCCGGCAGGAGGAGTTGGACGACCATGGACTGGCGCCACCGCGCTGTCTGCCGCGAAGAGGACCCGGAGCTGTTCTTCCCGATCGGGAACACCGGTCCTGCTCTGCTGCAGATCGAGGAAGCCAAGGCCGTGTGCCGCCGCTGTCCGGTCATGGAACAGTGCCTGCAGTGGGCTCTTGAGACCGGCCAGGACGCCGGCGTCTGGGGTGGCATGAGCGAGGACGAGCGTCGCGCGATGAAGCGCCGCGCAGCCCGCAACCGCGCCCGCACCGCCTGATCACACGCCGCATTACCAGCAGTGACCGCAGTATCGATCAACACATGATCAAGGGCTTCCCTGCACCTCCTGGCGAAGCCTTCCGTACGACGGACCGCGTTCGGCGCGGTCTCGCGACACCGGGCCGCCCAGCCACTTGATACTGTTCACTTAGAGCAATATTGTGGAGCTGAGGCGCTCACCGTGTGCAACGCACCGATGCGGTGCCGCACCACCCAGAGCCCCCGTTCCGGCCGACTCCCCCCGACGGCCGGAACGGGTCGAGAGGCCCTGCCGACCCACCCCCCCCCGGTCGGCAGGGCCTCGTTTCTCTGTCCGCGTCCGGGTACGGCTCCCCGGACGGCCCATCCCACCCGGGGATCGTGGAGCACGCGCCCCGGCGCCCTCGCCGGACGCGCGCCCCCACCGTGCTTCTCGGCGCACCGGTTTCAGCGCACCGGGATCTCCAGGATCACCTTGGTGCCGCCGTTCGGTCCGGCCACCATGTCGAAGGTGCCGCCCAGCTCACCGGTGGCCAGGGTGCGCACGATCTGCAGCCCGAGATTGCCCGCCTGCTGCGGGTCGAAGCCCTCCGGCATGCCCTTGCCGTCGTCCTGCACGGTGATCAGCAGGTACTCCTCCGGCCTGGTGCCGCCGTTCCAGCTGTCCGACCAGCCCATCCCGGTGGCCGGCGCCCGCCCGCGCAGCGCGCTGACCTCCAGGTTGCCGGAGGCGGACGGGCCGAACGCGTGTTCCAGCGCGTTCTGCAGCAGCTCGGTCAGCACCATCGACAGCGGGGTGGCCACCTCGGCGGAGAGGATGCCGAAGCTGCCGGAGCGCCGGGTCGCCACCCGGCCGTCCTGGGACAGCTCCATCACCATCGCCAGCACCCGATCGGCGATCTCGTCGAAGGCCACCTGCTCGTCCAGCGCCTGGGAGAGCGTCTCGTGCACGATCGCGATCGAGCCCACCCGGCGGACCGCCTCGTCCAGCGCGGCCCGGCCGGCGTCCGAGTCCATCCGGCGGGACTGCAGCCGCAGCAGCGCGGCCACGGTCTGGAGGTTGTTCTTCACCCGGTGGTGGATCTCCCGGATGGTGGCGTCCTTGGTCATCAGCTCGCGGTCGCGGCGGCGCAGCTCGGTGACGTCCCGGCAGAGCACCAGCGAACCGGTCTGCGTGCCCTTGGGCCGGAGCGGGATGGCCCGCAGGGTCACCACACCGCCCTGCACCTCCACCTCGGCCTGCCGGGGCGCCCAGCCGCTCGCCAGTTTCACCAGCGCCTCGTGCACGGCCGCCCGCGACGGCGGGGCCAGTTCGGCGGTGGCGCGGCCCAGGTGGCTGCCGACCAGGTCGGTGGTGAGGCCGAGGCGGTGGTAGGCGGAGAGCGCGTTGGGACTGGCGTAGGTGACGATGCCGTCGGCGTCCAGCCTGATCAGGCCGTCGCCGACGCGGGGGGCGGCGTCCATGTCGGCCTGCTCGACACCGTGGTACGGGAAGGTTCCGGCGGCGATCATCTGGGCCAGGTCGGAGGCGCTCTGCAGATAGGTGAGCTCGAGCCGGCTGGGGGTGCGGACGGTCAGCAGGTTGGTGTTCCGGGCGATCACGCCGAGCACCTTGCCCTCGCGGCGGACCGGGATGGACTCGACCCGGACCGGCACCTCCTCGCGCCACTCCGGGTCGCCCTCGCGCACGATCCGCCCCTCGTCGAAGGCGGCGTCCAGCAGCGGCCGGCGGCCGCGCGGGACGAGGTGGCCGACCATGTCGTCCTGGTAGGAGGTGGGGCCGGTGTTGGGCCGCATCTGGGCCACCGAGACGTAGCGGATGCCGTCCCAGGTCGGGATCCACAGGACCAGGTCGGCGAAGGAGAGGTCGGAGAGCAGCTGCCACTCCGAGACCAGCATGTGGAGCCACTCCACATCGGCACCGGTCAGGGTGGTGTGGCGGCGGACGAGTTCGTTCAGCGAGGGCACATGGCGAGGGTAGCTCCAGCCCGGGCGGGTGGGCGCGCCAGCACCGGGCGGCGGGCCGGCGGCGGGCGGGGACCGGCCCGCCGGAGGAGTTGTCCAGACCAATTTTCGGCGAGGCCTGGACAAGCCAGATTGGTCTAGTCCACAATGAAAGGGCACCAAGGAGAGGCCCACCGCGCAACTGCCCTGACCGCGCGAGGCCGCTCCTCGGTCGGACGCCGCCGAGCGAGGACCCCGCACAGTTCTCGATCGTCACCGGCGCCCGACGACAGCTCCGGGCTGCGGTGCCGCACGGGTTGAGGGTCCCGTGTCGGCGCCGTGGCCCGTAGTGCTTCTCGCCTCCGGCGGGGAGCTGCGCGGCGGGACCACCCGACGACAGCTCCGGCTGCGGTGCCATGGGCCCCTCCTTCCCGCTGGCGGGCAAGGAGGGAGGGTCGAGGGTCCCGTGTCGGCGCCGTGGCCCGTAGTGCTTTCCGGTGGTGCTCCCGCGGGTCCGCCCGCTCCTTCGAACCATGTTCCGCCGCTCAGAGCCGAACCCCCGTCCACAGCCTGTGGACGGGGGTTCGGCGTCTTCCGGCGCGGGCGCCGGCCCGGCGTCAGTGGGTCTCGGTGACCTTGGCCAGGGCGCGCGGGGCGTCCGGGTCCTGGCCGCGGGCGATGGTGACCTCGTAGGCCAGCTGCTGGAGCGGCAGGATCTCCAGGATCGTCTGGACCTCCTCGGGCACGCCGGCCGGCAGCGCGAAGCCCGCCGAGGCGGCGTCCACCTGCGACTGCTGGCCGATGACCACCAGGTCCGCACCGCGGCCGCGCAGGCGGTCCAGCACCGGCTGCAGGGCCTCGCCGCCCTTGCCGTCCGGAACGATCGCGATGACCGGGGAGACGTTGTCGACCATGGCCAGCGGGCCGTGCAGCAGGTCGGCGCCGGAGAACGGGGAGGCCGGGATGTAGGTGGTCTCCATCAGCTTCAGCGCCGCCTCACGGGCGGTCGGGTAGCCGTAGCCGCGCGAGGTGATGACCAGGCGCTGGGCGAAGCGGTAGCGCTCGGCCAGGGCCTTCACCTCGGACTGGCGGGCCAGGATGCCGGCGGCCAGGGCCGGCAGCTCCTTGGCGGCCGCGCCGTCGCCACCGCGCAGGCCCTCCACCAGCAGGTAGAGCGCCAGCAGCTCGGCGGTGTAGGTCTTGGTGGCGGGCAGGGCCTTCTCCGGGCCGGCCAGCACGTCGATGTGGAACTCGGAGACCTCGGCCAGCGGCGAGTCGGCGTTGTTGGTGACCGCCAGGGTGATGGCACCGGCCTCGCGGGCCGCCTTGGTGGAGGCCACCAGGTCCGGCGAACCGCCGGACTGGCTGACGGTGATGACCAGCACGTCGGTGAGGTCCGGCTTGGCACCGTACGCGGTGGTGGTCGACATCGAGGTCAGACCGGCCGGCTTGCCGAGCAGGATCTCGATCAGGTACTTGGCGTAGAGCGCCGCGTTGTCGGACGTGCCGCGCGCGGTGAGCAGGACGAAGCGCGGGTTGCGGGCGGAGATCTGGGCCGCGATCTCGCGGATCTTCGGGGCGCCCTCGTCGAGGATGCGCTGGAGGACGGCCGGCTGCTCGGCCATCTCCGCCGCCATGATCCGGCCGGGGACGGAAACAGTCTGCGTGTCGGACATCTGGATGTGCCTCCGATGAGATGGTTCGACCCCACCCGGACGGGGATGCCCGGTGGGGACCTCTACGGCGGCGAGTCCGCACACTCGCTGCGGTGATTCCTGCGGCAATCCTACGGGGGCCACCCCCGTGGAGCACATTCGAGAGCCCATCCCGCCCACGCGGCAGGGGCCCCCGGACGTACGACCGCCGGTCAGGACGGCTTGTTGATCAGCTGGTCGATCGCGGCGTCGGCCTCCTTGGTGGCCTGGTCCACCGACTTGCCCTTGATGATCGCGTTCAGCATCTCCGGCAGGATCTTCTGCTTCTCGACCGCGCCCCAGCCCGGGGCCAGCGGGGTGAACCAGGCGTCCGGCACCGCGTTGGCCGCGGCGGCGGTGGCCGGCTTGCTCTTCAGCTGGTTCAGCTGGGTCAGGTTGTTCGGCAGGATGTCCTTGTCCGCCAGCGCCTGCTCCGACTTGGTGCTGGTGAACATCCGGATCCAGTCGGTGGCCAGCTCGGCCGACGGCGACTTGGCGGTGACGGCGAGGTCCGAGCCGCCGATGAAGGTCGGCAGCGGCTTGCCGTCCGGGCCCGGCATGGTCGCCACCTTGACCGCGTCCTTGAGGCTCGGGTCGCCGGTGACCGGCGCGGTCACGCTGGCCGCCTCGTAGCCGTTGCCGTAGAAGGACGCGGCGTGCCCGCGGGCCATCGACTCGAACTGGTTCTGCTCGTTCACCGACAGGTCGCCCTTGTTGTACTTGCGCACCAGGTCGACGAAGTGGCTGATGCCCTGCTGGGACTTGGCGTCGTGCAGGGTGCCGTGCCAGTTGCCGGAGCTGTCGAACTTGGCGATGGTGCCGCCGTACGCGGAGACGTAGCTCATCGCGGCGTACCAGTACTGGCCGGGGAGGTAGAGCGGGGAGAAGGTCCGGTCGGCCTTGTTCTTGTCCGCGATCTTGTCCAGCGCCGCCCGCAGCTCGTCCTCGGTCTTGGGGAAGTCCGCGCTGCCGGTCGCCGACTGGAAGGCGGCGGAGTTGTAGATGGCGACCCGGGCGCCCGCGTAGTACGGCACGCACCAGAGCTTGTCCTGGTACGTACAGGTGTTGGCCAGCGCCTTGATCCAGCTGTCCGAGTTGTCGAACGTGGTCCGGTCGACCGGGGCCAGCGCGCCGGAGAGGACGTACTTCATGGTCTCGGTGTTGCCGAGCTCCACCACGTCGGGGGCGTTGCCGGCCGCCAGCGCGGCGTCCAGCTTGCCGACCTTGTCGGCCCAGCCCTGGTACGAGAGCTTCAGCGTGACGTTCGGGTACTTGGCCGCGAACTCGTCGTTGACCCGCTGCACGAGGTCCGGCCAGTTCTTCTGGGCATCGTCCATCAGCCAGACGGTGACCGTGCCGGTGGCGGCCTTCGGGTCCGCCGAGGCGCCGTCCTTGGTGTCCCCTGACGACGACCCCCCAGACGAACAGGCCGTCAGCCCGGCCGCCAGTGCGAGGGTCCCGAATGTCGCCATGAGCTGACGCGTCTTCACGCCATCCTCCGAGGGTGCTAGTGCCTGTTGCCCGCCGGCAGCGTGATGGCGCCCGCCGGGAGAGACCGGGGTGGGGCGGCGAAGAGCTTCGGGTGGGGCTGATACCACATCCGGTGAGGTTGAAGTTCGAACCGGATGGAGTGGAGCCTGGCCTAGACCACAAGCGGTGTCAACGCCAAATGGCCAGACCGCAAAGGACGTTGCAGAGCTGTTGTACCGCGTGGCGATCAGTTGTCGCCGTGTCACCCTAAGTAGAACTTAAGGCTGGCTTAAGGCAGATTTGAGGGAACACCGACAGGGGGCGACTTCGCAGGTCAACGCGGGGTTAACGAAACGGGCCCGCCATGCGACATGCGCATGACGGGCCCGCTCGAAAAGGTCTGCCGGCACTCTGGGTGACCGGCCCGACCAGGACTCAGCCGATCGCTCCCGACTGTCCGGTGAGCACCTCGACGGCCGCCAGACCACAGACCCGGGCGGCACCGTGGGTGGCGATGTACAGCGCGCCGACCGGCTCGGACTGCGGCAGGCCCATCTCGACCACCGCGGCGTCCGGCCGGGCCGCCACCAGACGGGACAGCGCGGCGGACATCCACGCGTACCGGTGGGCGTCCCGGACCGCCAGCACCAGCCGGCGGCCCTCGGCCTCCGCCACCAGCTCGGCGGCCAGCGCGTCCAGCTGCTCCGGGGCGGCGTCCGCCGGGCCGACCTCACGGGTCCGGGTGCCGGGGAAGCGGTCGGTCAGCATGTCGGCCACGCCCCACGGGGTCACGGCGCCGACGGCGATGTTGGGCTCGTCGGAGAACGAGACCACATACGGGCGCTCGGTCACCGGCAGGGTCTCCTGGCCCGGCGCCCGGACGACCCGCAGCGCCCGGCGGGCGGCCCGCAGACCGACCGCCAGGTCGGGCTCCAGCCGCTCGCCCTGGGCCTGGATCCGGCCCCAGCTGCCGAGCGCGCGCACCCGGGAGGCCGCGTCCGCCAGCCGTTCCTCGGAGAGCCGGCCGGCCCGCACGCCCGCCACGATGGCGTCGCGCAGCATCAGCACGGTCTCCTCGTCGGCCAGACCGCCGCCGACGCAGATCGCGTCCGCGCCGGCCGCCAGGGCCAGCACGGTGCCCTCACCCATGCCGAAGGTGTCGGCGATGGCGCCCATCTCGATCGCGTCGCTGACGATCAGGCCCTGGTAGCCCAGGCCGCCGTCGGCCGGGGCGGCGCGCAGCAGGTCGCGCAGCACGGCGGGGCTGAGCGTGGCCGGCAGCGCCGGGTCCAGCGCCGGGATCATGATGTGAGCCGTCATCACGGCCTTGGTCCCGGCGGCGATCGCGGCCTGGAACGGGATCAGGTCGCGGCTGCGCAGCACGTCCAGGTCGACGTCGATCACGGGCAGGCCGTGGTGCGAGTCGACCGCGGTGTCGCCGTGCCCGGGGAAGTGCTTGGAGCAGGCGGCGACGCCGGCCGACTGCAGGCCCTCGACCCAGGCGGCGGTGTGCCGGGCGCAGAGCTCGGGGTCGGCGCCGAAGGAGCGGACGCCGATCACCGGGTTGCGCGGGTTGGAGTTGACGTCCGCGGTGGGCGCCCAGTTGTAGTTGACGCCGGCCGCGGCCAGCGCCCGGCCCAGCTCACGGGCGACGTCCCGGGTCAGCGCCGGGTCGTCGATCACGCCGAGGGCGAGGTTGCCCGGCCAGGACGAACCGGAGCCCGCCTCCAGGCGGGTGACGTCGCCGCTCTCCTCGTCGATCGCGATCAGGAGGTCCGGGTTCTCCTCGCGCAGCGCCTTGGTGAGCGCGGAGAGCTGCTGGAGGTCGACGACGTTGCGGTCGAACAGCGCGACCGAGCCGAGGCCGGCCGCCAGGTGGCGGCGGATCCACTCCGGCGGTTCGGTGCCGACGAAGCCGGGCTGGAGAACCGTCAGCGCGTCGCGGTGCAGCTGGTCGCTGCCCGGCAGGGTGGGGACAAGGATGCTCACGTCGCGTCAGCCCTTCACTGCACCGTCGGTCAAGCCGCCGACGGCCTTGCGCTGGAGGAATACGAAGAGGATCAGCACCGGGAGGGCGAACAGCGTCGAGGCCGCCATGGTCGCGCCCCAGTCGGTGCCGAAGTTGGTCTGGAACGAGGAGAGCCAGAGCGGCAGGGTCTGCCCGTCGGTCTTGTTGAGGATCAGGACCAGGGGGAACTCGTTCCACGCGGTGATGAAGCCGAACAGCGAGGTCGACATCAGGCCCGGGGCCAGCAGCGGGAAGATCACCTTCATGAAGGCCTGGGTGCGGGTGCAGCCGTCCACCATCGCGGACTCCTCCAGCTCCTTCGGGACGGCGGCGATGAAGCTGCGCAGCGTCCAGATGGTGAAGGGCAGGACCATCATCATGTAGAAGGCGGTCAGCGGGACGAGGCTGTTCAGCATCTCGTTGTCACGGGAGATCAGGTAGACCGCGATGGTCATGACCTCCCACGGCGCCATCTGCGCCGCCATCACGACCAGGACGAAGGTCTTGCGGCCGCGGAACTTCATCCGGGCGATGGCGAAGGACGCCAGGGTGGCGATCACCAGCGAGATCAGCACCGCGACAACCGTGACGGTGAAGCTGTTGGTGACGTACTCCCAGAACTTGGGCGCGTTGACCGCCGTCTTGAAGTGGTCGAGGGTCGCGTCCAGCGGCAGGAAGACAGGCGTCCGGCTGACGATGTCCTTCTGCTGCTTGAAGGCCGTGATGACCATCCAGTAGACGGGGAAGATGAAGAAGACGAAGAGGACGACCGCGATCACGTTCGGCCAGGTACGTCCGATGAGCGAGCGCCTCACAGCTCGTCCTCCTGCTTGAGAATGATGCGGAAGTAGTACGCCATCAGGACACCCAGCATCAGGATGGTGAGCACCGCGATCGCGGCACCGGTGCCGTAGTGCTGGGCGCCGGTGCCTTCCAGGAAGGCGTGGACGGGCAGGGTCCGGGTGGACGAGTCGGGGCCGCCCGCCTTGATGGCGTAGACCTGGGTGAAGGCCTTGAAGACCCAGATGACCTCAAGGAAGGTCGTGGCCAGGAAGAACGGCTTCAGGCTGGGGAAGATCACCGAGGTGAAGATCTTGCCGGCGCCGGCGCCGTCCATCCGGGCGGCCTCGTAGAGCTCCTTCGGGATGGTGGTCAGACCTGCGTACATGTTGAACGCCACGAAGGGGATCGAACCCCAGACGATCAGCAGGATGATCACGAAGAAGGTGGAGTACTGGGTGCCGGTCCAGTTGTAGTCGGCCATCGAGTGCCAGCCCAGCCGGTCCAGGAACCAGTTGACGACACCGAACCGGATGTCGAACAGCCAGGTGTAGACCGTGGTCGCGGCGACCACCGGCATGGCCCAGGCGAGGAGCAGGCCGATCGAGAGCAGCAGCCGCATCTTCTTGCCGAGCCGGTTGAGCAGCAGGCCGACCAGCGAGCCGCCGACCATGATCAGCAGCACGTTGATCAGGGTGAAGGCGACCGTCCGGCCGGTGACCGCCCAGAACTCGGCGTTGGTCAGCTGCTCGGTGTAGTTCTCGAAGCCGTTCCACTCGGTCAGGTGCTGGACCAGCTGGCGCGCGTTCAGGTTCTGGAACGACACCAGGACGGTCTTCAGCAGGGGCCAGCCCAGCAGGCCCAGGGTGACCACGGTGGCCGGCAACAGCAGCAGGTACGGCGCGAGCCGCGTGCCCAGGCCCGGGCCGCCCGCCGATCTGGTGCTCTTCTTCGGGGTGCCCTTGACGCCGCCGCCGGCGGCGCTCGTCTCAATACTGGCCACAGCAGCCTTCCCTGTGTCCGGGGACTGTGTCTGCACCCGCTCCGAATGCACAGCCATCGTTCTCTCTTCCTGACAACCTGACCACGACGGACAGGCGCCGCCCACCGGCCCCCCGCCGGGAGCCGGTGAGCGACGCCGCTCGACTACTACTGCTTGGCGTTCAGACGCTTGGCGATCTCGTCGTCGGCCTTCTTGGCGGCGGCGGCGTAGTCACCGGTCAGGGCGCCGGTCAGGAACTCCTTGATCGGGTTCGGGTTGTTCTCGACGCTCGCCCAGTTCGGCGTGGTCGGGGTGATCCCACCGGAGGAGGCGGCGACCTTGGCGGCGGCGGCGAAGTCGCCGACCACCTTGTCGTCCAGCGACTTCTTGTTCGGGATGTTGCCCGAGGCCGCGACGGTGCCCTCGTTCTTGTCGTTCAGGGCGATCTTCAGGAAGTCCTTCGCCATGTCGCTGTTCTTGCTCGCCTGGGCGATGGCCAGGTTCGAGCCGCCGAGGAACACGCCGGAGGCCTTGTCGGCCGTCTTGCCCGGGAGCGGGAAGAAGCCGATCTTCTCCTTCGGCATCTCCTTCTCGGTCGGGACCTCCCAGCCGAGACCGATGATCGCGCCGATGTCGCCCTTGGCGAAGACGTCCTTCTGCTGCGGCTTGGCCTCGTCACCGTCCTTGGGGCCGGTGACCGAGTAGCTCTGCAGCTTCTTGTAGGTCTCGAAGGCCTTCTGCGCCTCGGGGGACGACAGGCCGCCGGCCCACTTGTCGCCGTCCTTCTTCGCCAGCTTGCCGCCCTCGCTGGTGAGGAGGCCGAAGTAGGTGTACCACTCCTGGCCCGGCATGTAGATCGGGTCGGTGACGCCGGCCGTCGCCTTCAGCTTCTCCAGGTCGGTGTAGAACTCGTCCAGGGTCTTCGGGGTGTCGGTCAGGCCGGCCTTCGCCCACAGGTCCTTGTTGTAGGCGACGACACGGTTGGTGACGAACCACGGGGCGGCGTACTGCTTGCCGTCCAGGATCGCGGACTCGCTCTGGTTGGCGTTCCAGTCGGCGCCGCCCAGGGCGTCCTTGTCCTTGGTGATGTCCAGGAGACCACCGGTGGCGGCGTAGCCCGCGGTCTGGGTGTTGCCGACCTCGAGCACGTCGACGGAGCCCTCGGAGAGCGCGGCGGTGACCTTGGGGCCAATGCCGGTCCACTCCTGGATCTGGTACTCGACCTTGGAGCCCGGGTAGGTGGTCTCGAACTCGGTCTTCACGGCCTCGTCCCAGCCCTTGGGGGCCGAGCCGGACATCAGCCACACCTTGAGCGTCTTGCCACTGTAGTTCTTGCCGCCGGCCGCAGCGGAAGAGGAGCCGCTGTTGCCGCCCTCCTCCTTCTTGCCGTCCGAGCTGCAGGCCGCCAGGCCGACAACCATAGCTGCGACGCCGACTGCCGCGATGAGCTGACGCTTCACGCCATCCTCCTGAGGGATGCCTGAGTTACCCCCGTCGGGTGGCAGCGGCAAGCCCACGTAAAGCGGGAGGAAAGGTGCCGCGGACCCCAGCGAACGGGTGGGGGGATTCATAGTTACCGGCCTAGTGGTGTAGACCAGATGCCTGGAGCTTGGCCTAGACCAATGGGCCTGTCAACGGCTGTTGGACCAATCCGGACCACCCGTTATCAAGCCGACACCGCACATCGTTCATCGCGTGATGAGGTATTCGTTCCGTAGCCATACATGCAACGATGTGAGCCGTTAACGATATGGCTGCGCCGCCAAAGGCCGCGCGAGAAGCGGGAGACAGGTCCGATGAGCAGCGACGGGGGCAGCACGGCCCAGGTCAACGACCCCCAGGCGAAGAGCCTCCCGACGCTGGCCGGCACCGACCCGACCGCGCGGGTGCCGAAGTACTACGGACTCAAGCGCCATCTGCTCCAGCTCACCGAGACCCAGCCCGCCGGTACCCCCGTTCCGCCCGAACGGGCGCTGGCGGCGCAGTTCGACACCTCGCGCACCACCGTCCGGCAGGCGCTCCAGGAGCTGGTGGTCGAGGGCCGGCTGGAGCGCATCCAGGGCAAGGGCACCTTCGTCGCCAAGCCCAAGGTGGCCCAGGCGCTCCAGCTCACCTCCTACACGGAGGACATGCGGGCCCAGGGCCTGGAGCCGACCTCCCGGCTGATCGAGATCGGCTACATCACCGCCGACGACCGGCTGGCCCCGCTGCTGGACATCAAGCCCGGCGGCCGGGTGCTGCGGATCGAACGGCTGCGGCTGGCCAACGGCGACCCGATGGCCATCGAGGTCGCCCACCTGTCCGCCAAGCGCTTCCCCGCTCTGCGCCGCAACCTGGCCAAGCACAACTCCCTGTACACGGCCCTGCGCGAGGTGTACGGGGTCACCGTGGCCGAGGCCGAGGAGACCATCGAGACCACCCTGGCCACCCCGCGCGAGGCCGGGCTGCTCGGCTCCGACCTCGGCCTGCCGATGCTCCAGCTCTCCCGGCACTCCTTCGACGCGGAAGGGGACCCGGTGGAGTGGGTCCGCTCGATCTACCGCGGCGACCGGTACAAGTTCATCACCCGGCTCAAGCGGCCGGAGTAACCGCGGCACTCCCCCTTCCTGCTCCCGGGCACCGGCGCACACGGCGTGCGTACCGGTGCCCGTTGCGTCGGCCCGGCAGGAAGCACGACAGGAAGCACGGCGGGAGGCCCGAGGTGTGTGGCCGGGGCGCGGGGCTCGTCCGGATGGCGTGAAATTCCGCCATTTCCATGACACGGGTCACACCATGCCCTAGATTGCGCAGCCGTACTGACTGCCGATCACCAGTGGTGCTGCTCGGCGGGCTCGTGGGGGTGTGCGACCCTCCGGGCTGCGGCGCCGACGGGGTGAGCCCTCCGAAGCGGAGCCGAACCATGTCGTCAGACCTCGATGCCACCGAACCTGTCATGCCCGAGCCACCCGAACCCGTCCCGGCGGTGACCCCGGAGCGGGTGCTGGCCGGACTCGCCCTGCTCGTACCGATCGTCGCGATGCTCTGGGTGTCCTCGTACGACAAGACCGGCCCCGCGGTCGGCGGGGTGCCCTTCTTCTACTGGTACCAGCTGCTCTGGGTGCCCGTCTCGGCCGTCTTCACCGTGGCCGCCTATCTGCTGGTCGACCGGGACGAGAAGGCCAGGAAGGCCGCCCGGAAGGCGGGTGACGCGCGATGAACGGCGTCAACGTACCCGCCCTGACCGTCTTCGTCCTCTTCTTCGTCCTGGTCACCGTGATGGGCTTCCTCGCCTCGCGCTGGCGCCGGGCCGACAACGCCCTGCACCTGGACGAGTGGGGCCTGGGCGGCCGCAGCTTCGGCACCTGGGTCACCTGGTTCCTGCTCGGCGGCGACCTCTACACCGCGTACACCTTCGTCGCCGTCCCGGCCGCGGTGTACGCGACCGGCGCGGCGGGCTTCTTCGCGGTGCCCTACACGATCGTCGCCTACCCGCTGGTCTTCCTCTTCCTGCCCCGGCTCTGGTCGGTCTCCCGGGTGCACGGCTACGTCACCCCGGCGGACTTCGTGCGCGGGCGGTACGGCTCCCGGCCGCTCTCCCTGGTGGTCGCGCTGACCGGCATCCTCGCCACCATGCCGTACATCGCCCTGCAACTGGTCGGCATACAGGCGGTGCTGGACGTCCTGGGCGTCGGCGGCGGCGAGAACGCCAACTGGTTCGTCAAGGACCTGCCGCTGTTCCTCGCCTTCGGTGTGCTGGCCGCGTACACCTACTCCTCCGGACTGCGGGCGCCGGCGCTGATCGCCTTCGTCAAGGACACCCTGATCTACCTCGTGATCATCGTCGCGGTGATCTACATCCCGCTGCGGCTCGGCGGCTACGGGCACATCTTCGACGCGGCGGGCGAGAAGTTCGCCGCCTCCGGGTCGGCCGGCTCGCTGACGGTGCCCGGGAACAAGCAGTGGACGTACGCCACGCTGGCGCTCGGCTCGGCGATGGCGCTGTTCATGTACCCGCACTCGGTGACCGGCGTGCTCGCCTCCAGGTCCCGCAACACCGTGCGCCGCAACATGGCGATCATGCCCGCGTACTCGCTGATGCTGGGCCTGCTGGCACTGCTGGGCTTCATGGCGATCGCGGCCGGCGTCGGCAAGGGCGTCAAGGGCTACAACGCCCAGCTCTCCGTACCGCAGCTGTTCGAGGACATGTTCCCGGACTGGTTCACCGGCGTCGCCTTCGCGGCGATCGGCATCGGCGCGCTGGTGCCGGCCGCCATCATGTCGATCGCGGCGGCCAACCTGTTCACCCGCAACGTCTACAAGGAGTACCTGAGGCCCGCCGCCACCCCCGCCGACGAGACCAGGGTCGCCAAGACCGCCTCGCTGCTGGTGAAGGTCGGCGCGCTGGTCTTCGTGCTCACCATGGACAAGCAGGCGGCGATCAACCTCCAGCTGCTCGGCGGCCTGTGGATCCTGCAGACCTTCGTGTCGATCGTCGGCGGCCTGTTCACCCGCTGGTTCCACCACTGGGCGCTGTTCGCCGGCTGGGCGGCCGGCATGGTCTACGGCACCTGGCAGGCCTACGGCATCGCCGGCCCGGCCGCCAAGCACTTCGGCGGCAACGCGGCCGGGATCCCGGGCATCGGCGAGCTGGGCTACATCGGCCTGACCGCCTTCGTGCTCAACCTGCTGGTCTCGGTGGTGCTCACGCTGGCGCTGCGGGCGCTCAAGGCGCCCGAGGGCCCCGACGAGACCCACCCGGCCGACTACGGCGCCGAAACCGGCGACGAAGAGCTGAAGAAGGCGCCGGAGCCCGTGGCAGCGCACTGATACGCCCCACGCGCGCCCTGTGATCGCGCCGTCTTCTCCGTGAACACTGGAGAAGGCGGCGCGATCATATGTATGAACGGCCGTGCAGACCGGGCACCACCAGACCGGACCGGCGACCGGCCGGCAACTGATCGACCCACGGGGAGCAGCGGCGATGGCAGAACTCGGCACCACCCTCAACGGTCAGCACCAGTCCACCTACCCTCCCGGTACACCGCACGGTGTCCACGGCACCTACCCCGCCCACGGCGCACCGGGCACCGCACCGGCCGCGGTCACCCGGCTGCCGTCCGTGCTGATCGCCACCCGGCACGGCGAGTCCACCGCCAACGTGGAGTTCCAGCTGGCCGAGGCGGTGGGCGCGTTGAGCGTGCCGATCAGCTGCCGGGACGCGGACATCCCGCTCTCGATGCAGGGCCAGCAGCAGGCCCAGGCGCTCGGCCGCTGGTGGGCCGGGCTGCCCAGCGCCGACCGCCCGCGCAGCGTCTGGTGTTCCCCGTACGTGCGCACCGCCGAGACCGCCCGGATCGCGCTCGCCCAGGCCGCCGGGCTCGGCGCGGTGCCGGTCTCGCTCGCCGTCCGCTACGACGAGCGGCTGCGCGACCGCGAGCTGGGCGTGCTGGAGATGCTGCCCAAGACGGCGATCGAGACCACGTACCCGGCGGAGGCGGCCAGACGCCGCAAGATGGGCGAGCTGTACTACCGCCCGCCCGGCGGCGAGTCCTGGGCGGACGTGGCGCTGCGGATGCGCAGTCTGCTGCGCGACCTGTGCGAGGAGGAGGCCGGACGGCCGGTCCTGGTGGTCGCGCACGACTGCCCGGTGCTGATGCTCCGCTTCGCGCTGGACCGGCTGACGGAGGCGCAGTTGACCGCGCTGGAGCCGGTGCGCAACTGCTCCACCAGCCTCTGGCGCGCCGAGGGCGGACGGCTGCGGCCGGCGCACTGGAACGACACCGGGCACCTGGGCGGTGAGGGGTGACGGCCGGTCAGCGGCCGACCGGTTCGGCGAAACAGCGGCGGTAGGCCAGCGGGGTCGTCCCCAGCCGGCGCCCGAAGTGGTGCCGCAGGGTGGCCGCGTTGCCGAAGCCGCAGCGGGCCGCGATCGCGTCGACCGGCTCGGCGGTGGACTCCAGCAGCCGCTGGGCGAGCAGCAGCCGCTGCCCGACCAGCCAGCGGTGCGGGGTGGTCCCGGTCTCCTGCTGGAAGCGACGGGCGAAGGTGCGCGGCGACATGTGCGCCCGGGCGGCCAACTGCTCCACGGTGGACTCCTGGTCCAGGTGGTGGCGCATCCAGTCGAGCAGCGGGGCCAGCGAGTCGCCGTCGCCCCCGGGCAGCGGCCGGGACACGAACTGCGCCTGCCCGCCCTCCCGGTGCGGCGCCACCACCATCCGGCGGGCGATCCCCCGGGCCACCTCGGCGCCCTGGAGTCGGCGGACCAGGTGCAGGCAGGCGTCGATGCCGGCCGCCGTCCCGGCCGAGGTGATCACCGGGTCGTCGTCCACGTAGAGCACGTCCGGCTCGACCCGGGTACGCGGGAAGCGCCGGGCCAGCTCCTCGGTGTGCCGCCAGTGCGTGGTGGAGCGGCGGCCGTCCAGCAGCCCGGCGGCGCCGAGCACGAAGGCGCCGCTGCAGATGGAGAGCGTCCGGGCGCCGCCCTCGACGGCCGCCCGGACGGCGTCCACCAGCGGCTCCGGGTACCGCGGCCGCACCCCGGTCGCGGTGACGATCACCAGGTCGGCCCCGGCGAGGCGCTCCGGACCGTGCGGCACGTCGACCGAGAAGCCGGCGTGCGTGCGGTGCGGACCGGGGCGGGCGCCCGCGATGGCGAAGTCGTACGCAGGCAGACCGTCGTCGCTGCGGTCCAGGCCGAAGACCTCGCAGGCCACCCCGAGCTCGAACGGGTGCAGCTCCTCCAGCACCACGGCGACCACGTTCTTCAGCATGCCGCCCAGAATGCCCCCGCGAGGGGGCCGCGGGGAAGGGCCTGGGTGGCAGGATTTCGACGGGATGGGGCGTTCCTGCCACTCGCGGCCACCCGGGGACGCGGCGAGAGTGGAGCCATGGACTCCGACACGCTCGCGAGCGCCCTCGCCCTGGTCGGTGCCGTCGGCGGGTTCGGCCTGCTCGGCACCCTGATCGGGCGGGACCTCACCCGCAACGGCACCGGCCGCGACAACTGGCACCGCCCCGGCGGCTACCCCGCCGACCCGGCAGGGCCCGACCGGCTGTACGGCACCATGCCGGCCGCCTCCCTGCGCCCCTCCGCCGACCCCGCCACCGGTCCCGCCACCGACCTCTCCCCCGGCGCCGCCGGCCTCCCCGGCGGCCCGCCGACCCCGCACCGCTCCGCTCCGGCGGGCTCCGGCACACTGGCCGGATGGACATCGTCATCCGCCCGGCCCGCGAAGAGGACCTCGAAGACGCCGGCCGCATCACCGTCGAGGCCTTCGTCGGCGACGGCTACACCTCGCCCGAAAGCCGGTACGTCGACCTCCTGCGCGACACCGCCCGTCGGGCCCGGGAGGCCGAGCTCCTCGTCGCGGTCGACGCGGCCGAGGGACGGGTCCTCGGCTCCGTGACCTTCGCGGTCGGCGGCACCGAGTGGGCCGACATAGCCGCCCCGCACGAGGGCGAGATCCGGATGCTCGCGACCGCCGCCGCGGCCCGCGGCCGGGGCGTCGGCGAGAGCCTGGTCCGGGCCGCCATCGCCCGCAGCCGCGAGCTGGGCCTGGCCGGCATGGCCTTCTCCACCCGCCCCGAGATGAAGGCCGCCCACCGGATCTACGAACGCGTCGGCTTCCACCGCACCCCGGGCCGCGACTGGTCCCCGTACCCGGGCATGGACCTGATGGTGTACAGCCTGGCGTTCTGAGCGGCCCCGGGACGCACCCTGCGGGCACCGGTCACCGCTTGTCGTATCCCGGCGCCACGTAGATGGTGTACTGCCCGTGCTCTCCGCTCTTCACCACGGCGGCCACCCGGTATCCGGCGGCCTTCAGCGTGGGCTGGATCGCCTTGTCCGTGGCGGCGGTCTGGGTGAAGTCCAGCACCACCACCTTCCACTCGTGCGCCTCGATGCCGGCCTGGATGGCGGGCACCCCGGACTGCTGCCGGCCGGTGGCCGGATCCCGGCGGAACACCGCCACCAGGTCGTGCCACTGCTGCCAGGTGCTCTGCTCGCGCAGGTAGTACGCGGGAACGTTGTAGTTCTCGACCAGGTACCGGTCGTCGCCCTTGACGATGTACGGCTCCAGCGTGGCGACGAAGGACTTCGAGTTCGACCACTCGCCGAACATCTCCCGGCCCTGGGCCGCGCCCTCCCAGGCGAGCGGGCCGACCACCAGGGCCGCGGCCGCGATCCCCGCCGTGAGGTGGAACCGCCGCTTCAGCCACAGGACCGTACGGGCCAGGACCGCGCCCGCCACGATGCAGGCGAACCAGGCTCCGAAGTCGACGTGCTTCTGCAGCGACAGCCAGGTGTGGATGCGGATCTGGTTCACCGGCGCGAGCAGCCCCGCGACCAGCAGCAACGCCGCCAGCCAGAACCCCGGCCACGCGTCGTCGCCGCCGCGCCGCCGCGCGACCACCAGTTGTGCCACCACTCCGATCAGCGCCACCACCAGCAGCGCGCCGACCCAGCGGGCCGCTTCCCCGGCCACGTACGAGTAGGCGTCGTGGCCTGGGGCGCGCTTGAGCGTGGTGTGGTTGAAGCCGCTGATGTAGCGCTCGCCGGCCAGCAGGGCCGCCGCGCCCACCGCCGCCACGAAGGCGAGCAGGACCAGCACACCGCGCCGCCACCGTGCCCAGGCGCGCAGCGAGCCGCCCGCCCCGGCCAGCACCGCCGTACCGACCACCACCGGGACCCAGAGCAGCGCCGCGTACTTGGTGCAGCCGGCCAGGGCCAGCAGCAGGCCGGAGGACACCAGGCTGGGGTATCCGCCGCCGGTGGCCGAGCGCACCGCGAGGTACCCGGCCCAGGCGAGCAGCGCCAGCGCCATCGCGTCGTAGGTGGCCAGCCCGCCCAGGAACTGGGTGGGCCCGAGCGCGGCGAAGGCCGCCGCCGCGCAGAAGGCCGCCGGCGAGCCGTACAGCCGCCGGGTGGCCAGGTGGACGGCCACGGTGGCGGAGAGCATGAAGGCCAGGCTCAGCAGCCGGGTGCCGGTCAGCCCGCCGGCCATGTCGGCCAGCGCCACGACCACGGGGTAGATCAGCGGGGATCCGGAGAAGAAGGTCTCGTACGTCGCCACCGGGGTGCCGTGGCGCAGGTTCGCGATCTCCTGGTAGCCGGAGTAGATGTAGGTGCCCTCGTCGATGAAGGCGGTGTTGCTGCGGATCAGGTGGTACGACAGCGCGCCCTGGACCAGCAGGACCGCCAGCAGCGGCAGCCAGTCGGCCCGTAGCCCCGGCCGGGGCGGGTGCGGCACCCGGGCCGCGGCGGGCTTGCGGCGCCTGCGGTCGGCCGGGTACGGCTGCGCCGGTATCACGGTCCCGCGCCCGCGGTCACCGGGGCCGGCGCCACCGGCCGGCCGGGCCCCGGCGGGGGCCAGTACGGGCCGCCGGGTGGACTCGGGCCGGATCCAGCGGCCGTCCGCGCTCATCAGTACTGCTCCTCATCTCGGGCTTCGCGTCCGGTCCGCGCCCGGGGGCACGATGTGTTCCGGGGCGCGCGGCAGCCGCCGCCCGCACCACCGGGGCGGTGGCGCGGGGCGACCGCGGGACGTTCTCGGGGCCGCTCGACCCGGCCGGAGACGGGGGCCGGGCGGCGGCTCAGCCAGTGAGCCAGGAGGCCGTCGGCGGGGTGGCCGGCGGCGAGCTCGGGCCGGCGACGATCTTGACGATGTCGGCCTCGGGCAGCACCTGGTCCCAGGTCTGGATGTCGGCGACGGCGCCGTGCCAGGGGTCGCTCCACTGCGAGTTGGAGCTGAGCCGCCCGATCTGCAGCGTGTTGGCGCCGCTCGGCGGCACGCCGGGCGACTTGGCGGAGGACTGCGGGGCACCGTTGACGTACAGGGTGATCTGGCCGGACGGGTCGTCGTACACCCCGGTCAGCAGGACCCACTGATTGACCGTCGCGTCGCCCTTGGACCAGGCCACCGCGGAACCGCCGCCGGGCACCTGGACCTTGAAGTACCAGAGGTCGCGCCCGTTGTTGTTCGCCCTGCCCAGCGAGTACGAGTAGTACTGGCCGTCGCCCTGGCTGACCGCGCTGCGGTTGCCGTTCGGCAGGTCGACCAGCACCCGGGCGGAGACGGTGAAGCTCTTGTTCACGTCGACGACCTGGGAGGAGGTCTGGGCGAAGGAGTCCTGGCCGCTGGGCAGCTTGAGGACCTGCCCGGAGAAGCCGGGCATCGTCCCCTGCTTGGCCTCGGCGCCCAGGTTCAGTGCGGCCGTGCCCTTCTTCGCCGGAAGGCTGCCGACGGTCGGCGGGCTGTCGATGCCCTTGGCCGGAGGGGCGCTCGCCGACGACACCGGACCGGCCGACCCGGAGGCGGACGCGCTCACCGCGCCGATGCTCGGTCCCGAGGCCGTCGGCTTGCCGTTGTCGTCGGAACCGTGCTTGAAGAACAGGAAGCCCGCACCGGCCGCGGCGACGACCACGACGGCCGTCAGCGCGCCGATCAGCTGGAGCCGGCGGCGGCGCTTGGCGTCCTTCTCGTTCCGCTCCGCCAGGGCCGCCCAGTCCGGTGTGCCACCGAAGGACTGCGGCTGCGGGAAACCTGCCTGCTGCTGCCACTGCGGGCCGGGCTGGACCGGCTGCGGGACCACCGCCCCGGGCGGGACGGGGCCGGACTGAACCGCCCCCGACTGGCCCGGCTGCGGTACCAGCGGGACCGGCTGGGAGACCGGACGGGGCGTCACCGGCTGGGGCTGCTGCCGGGGTACGCCGGGCGGCGGACCGAACCCGGCGACGGGCCCGAAGGCACCGCCCGGAGGCTGCGGCGGCAGACCGGGGGCCTGGGCCCCTCCGGCCGGTGCCTGCTGCGGTGGCGTCCCGGCGGGCTGGCCCGGCTCGCCACTCGGTACCGGTCGATCGCTCATGGTGGGGAATGCTAGGGCATCCGCCCCGCCACGCCCATGGGGGGTGCGCGGACGAAACGTTGCGGCTTCCCCCGGGCCGACCCGACGTCCGCCCTACGCAAGCCCGTTGTACGGAAGCCGCCAGCGCTGCGAGACCACGTCGGCACACGGTTTGAGGACGGCCGGCGTACCGTCCGCGAGGACGCCCCCGGCGGTCGCCAGGCACAGCCCCGACTCCTGGTGCAGCAGGTGCTGACCCGCCCCCGCCACCCAGCGCTGCGCGGACCCGCCGGTGCACTCGGCCAGTATCACGCCTCCGCGCTCGGCCGGCGCCAGACAGGCCGCTCCCCCGCGCACCGAACCGTCGTTCCCCACCGTCCAGTTGGTCGAGACGGCCTGATCCCCGCAGGACCCGACGGTCACCGGGGTGCCCGCGATCCCGCCGCCGCCGTGCCGCAGGCAGATCCCGGGCGCACCGGCCGGGATCTCGCCGGCCGGCAGGCCGACCCGGTTGTGGAACGCGAACGACTCGCTGCGCAGGCCGGTGCCGCCGCTCCAGACCTCGAAGCCCGCCTGCACCCGGCACAGGTAGGACTCCTTCGGGACGTATCCGCGCGCCATGGCGTCGGCGGTGAACAGCCGCAGGTTGAGGCCGCGCGTGGTGTGGGTCGGCGCTGTGCGCACGTAACTGATCACGCTGTGCGGGCCGGTGATCGGCGCCTGGAACACGTTGTAGGCGGCGTCCCCGACGGTCTGGGCGTCCGTCACCTTGGCCCCGGCCGGCTTGACGTTGTCGGTGGCGTCCAGCCAGATCATCACCTCGGCACTCTCCCCCGGCAGGCAGTTGTCCGGGCTGGAGCCGTACCAGAGGTCGAAGGAGAGGTTGAAGGAGCCGCTCACCCGGCCGTTGGCGTCCCAGTCGGCGGTCGCGTCGCCCAGCGCGCTGACCGGGACGGGCAGTCCACTCGCGCCGGGGGCGGTGGAGATGTTGGGGTAGGCGCCCGGGGCCAGCGGGTTGTGCGGGACGAAGTCGCGCACCTGGGTCACCGTGAAGCCGGTGCCCCCGGAGGCGTCCAGGCAGACTGTGCCGGCGGTGTTCCACGGGTTCGGTTCGAGGATCTTCGTCCCACCGTCGACCGGCAGCTTGGGGAAGGGGTTCTGCGCGGACGAGCACAGCCCCTGCGCGGACGGCCGCCCCGCTTCGGGTGACTCCTCGCCGCCCGGCGGTCGCGTCGAGGCCCCGAACCCGCCACCGCAGCCGACCAGCAGTGCGGCGGCCGCGCAGAACGCGGCGACCGCCCGCAGTCTTCGCGCCGGCCGTCCGGCGGTACCGTCCACGACGCTCATCACTCTTCCTCTGAACCGTTCTCGCTCGCCGGGCGACAACCGTACACAGGTGCTCCGCCCGCACCCGGTCCACGTCACGATCGGAACTCGATATCGGTTCCGTACGGCCGGCGGAAGAGGGGGGAGAGAATTCAGGACGGCCGGTCCCGTACGATCCTGCCGTCCCCGCGCTGACCGTACGACAACGGCTGCCGGGCGGGATAGGTTCAGATCAATTCGGCTTCCGGGGGAGTAGAGCCACGTGACTGTCACCGAGGGCACCCGTCTCGCGGGCAGCCGCAGGGCACCCGTCTCGCGCCGGCGCAGCCGCCGGGACCCGGCCGCCCGCAGTCAGTGGGGCCTGTTGCCGCAGCCGCCGGACAACACCGAGAAGTACACCTACGCCCGCAGCCGGCTGTGGATCCTCACCTGCTTCTCCCTCATCAGCTTCGCCTGCATGGTGGCCAGCGAGATCGGCCTGCTCAGCGCGACGCCGTGGTTCCTCCTCTTCGTCCCGCCGCTGGCCTTCACCATCGTCTACTACCTCATCTCCCGCTGGGTGCACGGCTTCAACGAGACCTTCGACCTCGCGGCGCACCGCGCGCTGGTGAAGGACTGGCGCCCGGAGCACTACCCGACCGTCGACATCTTCCTGCCCGTCGCCGGTGAGCCGATCGAGGTCCTGCACAACACCTGGACCCACGTCGCCCGGCTGCGGGACCAGTACCCGGGCGAGGTCACGCCCTACGTCCTCGACGACAGCAACAGCCCGCAACTCGCTCAGATGGCGGTCGATTTCGAGTTCGTCTACGGCACCCGAAACAAGCTGGGCTGGTTCAAGAAGGCCGGGAACCTCCAGTTCGGCTTCCGCAACTCCGACAGCGAGTACGTCCTCATCCTGGACGCCGACTTCGCCCCCCGGCCGGACCTGCTGACCGAGATGCTCCCCTACATGGCGGCCAACCCCCGCCTCGGCATCATCCAGTCGCCTCAGTTCTTCCGCATCCTGGACACCCAGAACTGGATCGAGCGCGGCGCGGGCGCCGTCCAGGAGCTGTTCTACCGGACCGTCCAGGTCTCCCGGCAGCGCAACAACGGCGCGATCTGCGTCGGCAGTTGCGCCGTCTACCGGCGGGCCGCCCTGGAGGAGAACGGCGGCACCACGCTGATCGGGCACTCCGAGGACGTGCACACCGGCTTCGACCTGCGCCGGCTCGGCTGGGACCTGCAGTACATTCCGATCGCCCTGGCGGCCGGGGTCTGCCCGGACAACGTCGGCGGCTTCTTCAACCAGCAGTACCGCTGGTGCACCGGGTCGATGAGCCTGCTGGGCAGCCGCAAGTTCTGGGAGACCAAGCTGCGGCCGGTCACCCGGGCCTGCTACCTGTCCGGGTTCTTCTACTACATCCACACCGCGCTGTTCACCCTCGTCTCCCCGCTCATCCCGATCGTGCTGCTGCTGGCCAGACCCGACCTGATCCGCTGGCAGAACACCATGCTGGTGCTGCCCGGCCTGCTCTACGCGACCGTCGTCTTCCCGCTCTGGCACCGCAACCCCTACCGGCTGGAGGCCTGGGCCGCCCGCATGATGTACGGCTGGGCGCACGTCTTCGCCATCTGGGACATCGTGCGCCGCAACCGGATGGCCTGGCAGCCGACCGGCTCCAGCGGGGCCAAGAAGAACAAGACCCGGCGGTTCTGGATCGGCATGACCGTCTGGAGCGGCGGGACGGCCGTGCTCTGGGTCGGCATCGGCATATGGCGGATGCTCACGATGGGCCCGCTCAACTTCACCCTCGTCCTCGCGTCCGGCCTCTTCTACGCGACCATCGTGGGCCGGGTCCTCGTCCAACCGCGCCCCACGGAAGCTGTGTGATCGCCATGTCCGCCCACCCCCGACGGGCCGGCCGGTACCGTCGGCTGACGCTCCCACTGCTGACGGCCGCACTGCTGCTCGTCACCGCCTGCGGCCCCGAGGACCCGGGCTTCGCGATGCAGGACACCGAGGACCTCGCCCAGCCCGCGCCGGCCGCCGCCGCCACCCCCGGCGCCGCCACCCCGAACGCGTCGGGCGCCCCGAGCGCGCCGGCGAAGCCGAAGGCCGTCCCGGTCGGCGTCCCGTACGACGTCACCCCGCTGCTCAAGCCGGCCGGCAAGTACCTGGGCGCCGCGCTGCCCGACGTGCCCGGCTCGATGGACGCGCTGGCCCCCTACACCGCCGCGATCGGCAAACAGCCGAACGTCCTGGAGTACTACGCCCACTGGCGGGGCGGCTTCGACACCGCGGGAGTCCGCCGGATCTACGAGGCCGGGGCCCTGCCCTACATGGCGTGGGAGCCGCTCGACCACTCGCTGGCGGGGATCGCGGCCGGCGAGACCGACGACTACGTCCGGGGCGTGGCCAAGGCCGTGGCCAGGCTCGACCTGCCCATCGCCGTCAGCATCGCGCACGAGATGAACGGCGACTGGTACCCGTGGGGGCGGCAGGCCGCCAGCCCTGAGGACTTCGTCGCGGCCTGGCGCCACGTCCACGACATCTTCGACCGGGCCGGCGCGACCAATGTCATCTGGGTCTGGAGCCCGAACATCACCGACCCCGCGCCCAACACCCGGCTGGCGCCGTACTACCCCGGCGACACCTACGTCGACTGGGCCGGCATGACCGGCTACTTCACCCGCACCGGCCCGAAGACCTTCGACACCCTGTACGGGCCCACCATGGCCGAGATCCGCACCTTCAGCAAGAAGCCCTTCTTCATCAGCGAGACCGCCTCGGAGCAGGGCAAACGCCAGCGCGCGGACATAGACCAGCTCTTCTCCGGCCTCGAAGCGCACGACGACGTCATCGGCTTCGTCTGGTTCAACATCGTCAAGCGGGCGGACTGGCGCGTCGAGGCCGTCCCGGACACCCTCGCCGCCTTCAGGCAACGCGTGGCCGACCCCCGCTACGGCTTCGACATCAGGAACCCACGATGAGCGCGGCCTCCGAGCCACCCCTGACCCCGGACAGCCCCGTCCCTGCCCCCGGCGGCACCGCGACGCGCGCCGGGAGCAGCCGCCCCCGGCCGGACGCGGACACCCTGCCCCGGCCCGCCGCCGAGCGGGGCACCGCCGCCCCCGAGGACGACAACCAGGCCGTCGAGCTGGCGCCGTACACCATCCCGCAGGTCCCCGCGATCGGCTGGGACCCGGCCCCCAGCCCCCGGCGCCGCTGGATAGCCCGCGGTCTGCTGCTCGCCGTGCTGATCGTCCAGGCCGCGCTCTCGCTGCGCCTGCTGGCCGCCGCGCACCCCGACGAGGCCGCGACCATGGTGGCCGGCCGCCAGCAGCTCGCCCACCTGCTGCACGGCACCGCCGTCACCTCCGACCTGGTCGGCCGGACACCCGGCTCGCCCTGGCTGTACCCGCCGCTGGCCGGCGCCGCCGCCAACGCCAACGGCATCTTCGGCGCCCGGGTACTCAGTCTCTGCTTCGCCCTGCTGACCACCGTGCTGCTGTACTCGCTGACCCGCCGGCTCTTCAACGAGCGGGTGGCCATCTGCTCCATCGCCGCCTACGCGGTGGTGCAGTCGACCGTCGTCGTCGGCTTCTACGCCGCCCCCGAGGCGCCGGCCGTTCTTCTGGTCGCCCTCGCGGCCTGGATCACGGTGTTCACCGCCCGCCGCCCGGTGGCCCTGGTCCTGCTCGCCGCACCGGCCGCCGCCCTCGCCTGCGCGGTCGCGTACGCCTCGACGCTCGCCATGCCCGCCCTGGCCGCCCTCGCGCTGGCCACCGCCTGGCCGCACCGGCGGCTCGGCCCGGCCGCCCTGCGCGCGCTGCTGCTCGCCGCCGGCACGGCCGGCGCGCTGCTCCCCTTCGGCGTACTCGGCACGATCGCGGGATGGTCCCCGGCCCGCGGCCAGGCCGGCCGCACGGTCGGCGGGATCCTCCTGGACACCGTCCAGTGGGGCGGCCTGTTCACCGTCCTCGCGGTGGCCGGCACGATCGCCTACGTCCGCCGCGAGCAGATGCACGAGTCCCCGGAGAACGGCGGCGTCACCACCACCCGGGCCCAGCGCGCGCTGCTGGGCACCGCGCTGACCGCCACCGCGCTGCTGGTCCCGGCGATCCACCTGGCGCTGGGCTCCTCCGGGGCGATGTTCCGCCACCTCGGCTTCGGGATGCTGCTCGCCGCCCCGCTGGCCGGGGTCGGCCTCACCCGGCTGGTCGGCGCGCACTTCCGCCACCCGCAGCTGGGCATCCTGGTGTGGGTCGCCCTGCTCGCGCTGGGCCTCGAACAGTCCGCGCTGCGCTACCAGAACGGGCCCGACTCCGGGCGGCTGCTCGCCGTCCTGCGGGTGCACGCCGAACCGCAGGGCCGCTACCTCACCGAGGTCGACGGACTCGCCGAGTACTACCTGGGCACCGTCAGTACACCTGAGCAGTGGGTCTCGGCGCGCAACGGGACCGACTACCGGGACGCCGCCGGGGTGCAGCACCACGGCGACGACGGCAGCGCGGCCGCCATCCGGGACGGCTGGTTCACCATGGTCGTCCTCGACAGCACCGCGCCGGCTGCCACGGACCGCGCCCTGGCGGCCGCTCTGGCCGCCGGCGGACAGTACCGGCTGATCGCCCAGTTCACCTCGCCGACGGGCGACTCCAGCACCTACAAGGTCTACCTGAAGCACTGACGCCCCGCCGAGCCTGTCCGGGCTCGCGACACGACGGCCACAACATATGGTGCCGCCACAGTCGACCGCCACTAGATGTATGCTCACTCCTGCTGTCGACGCAGGGGAACCCGGTGCGAGTCCGGGACTGCCCCGCAGCGGTGTGCGGGCCTCTGGAAGCAGGGCCCGCGAGTCCGAGTACCTGCCGGCGGCGTGCCACCGGCCTCCCCGCAGAGGCCCCGAAGCACTGCACCACGTCCGGGCCTCGCGGGCGGGCCGGGGATGACACTGTCGCGCGACGCCACCGGGCGTTCGCGCCGTGCTCCCCTGCCCCGAACGGTCCGGCACCCCGATGCACCGACGCCGATCGCCGCCAGGAGAGAGCGCCTTGACCACCGCTGCCTCAGCCACCCTGCCCGCCCAGGGTTCCAGCTTCGCCCCCGTCGACCCGACGGTCTCCGACCCCGGCGGTGCGCTGCTCCGGCTGCTGACCGACCGCAGCGCCGATCTCCCCCAGGTGGACCCCGGCCATGTCGCCGCCGCCGCGCTGCGCGGCCGCCACGCCGGCTCGGACTTCGCCGAGCTGCGCGGGCTGGCCGTGGACGCCGCCGCGTCGATGATCGCCGAGGACCCGCAGTACTCGAAGCTGGCCGCGCGCCTGCTCGCGCTGGAGATCGTCGACGAGGCGGTCAGCCAGGGCTCGGTCTCCTTCTCCGCCTCGGTCGCGGTCGGCCACGCCGAGGGCCTGATCGGCGACACCACCGCCGCCTTCGTCGCCAAGCACGCCGCGACCCTGGACGCGCTCGTCGACCCGCGGGGCGACGACCGCTTCGAGTACTTCGGCCTGCGCACCGTGCAGTCCCGCTACCTGCTGCGCCACCCGATCACCCGCAAGGTGGTCGAGACCCCGCAGCACTTCCTGCTCCGCGTCGCCAGCGGCCTGGCGGTCGGCGACAACGAGCAGTCGGTGCGCGAGGTGGCCGAGCTGTACGGCCTGATGAGCCGGCTGGAGTACCTGACCTCCTCCCCGACCCTGTTCAACTCCGGCACCCGGCACCCGCAGATGTCGAGCTGCTACCTGCTCGACTCCCCGCTGGACAACCTGGACTCGATCTACTCCCGGTACGCCCAGATCGCCCGTCTCTCCAAGCACGCCGGCGGCATCGGCCTGTCCTACTCGCGGATCCGCTCGCGCGGCAGCCTGATCCGGGGCACCAACGGCAAGTCCAACGGCATCGTCCCGTTCCTGCGCACCCTCGACTCCTCGGTCGCCGCCGTCAACCAGGGCGGCCGCCGCAAGGGCGCGGCCTGCGTCTACCTGGAGACCTGGCACGCGGACATCGAGGAGTTCCTGGAGCTGCGCGACAACACCGGTGAGGAGGCGCGCCGCACGCACAACCTCAACCTGGCGCACTGGATCCCGGACGAGTTCATGCGCCGGGTCAACGCCAACGCCGACTGGTCGCTGTTCTCCCCCGCCGACGTGCCCGAGCTGGTCGACCTCTGGGGTGCCGAGTTCGACGAGGCGTACCTGAAGGCCGAGCAGTCCGGCAAGGCCGTCCGCACCATCCCCGCGCAGACCCTGTACGCCCGGATGATGCGCACCCTGGCGCAGACCGGCAACGGCTGGATGACCTTCAAGGACGCCTCCAACCGCGCCGCCAACCAGACCGCGCTGCCCGGCCGCACGGTGCACAGCTCCAACCTCTGCACCGAGATCCTGGAGGTCACGGACGACTCCGAGACCGCCGTCTGCAACCTCGGCTCGGTCAACCTCGGCGCCCACGTCGCCGCCGGCGCCACCGCCGACGACCTGCTGAACGCGCTGGACTGGGACCGCCTGGACGCCACCGTCCGCACCGCCGTCACCTTCCTCGACCGCGTGGTGGACATCAACTTCTACCCGACCCCCGAGGCCGGTGCCTCCAACTCCCGCTGGCGCCCGGTGGGCCTCGGCGTGATGGGCCTGCAGGACGTCTTCTTCCAGCTGCGGATCGACTTCGACTCCGCCGAGGCGAAGCGGCTCTCCACCCTCATCGCCGAGCGCATCATGCTCACCGCGTACGAGCGCTCCAGCGAGCTGGCCGAGCAGCTGGGCCGCCACGAGGCGTACGGCGAGACCCGGGCCGCCCGCGGCGAGCTGCACATCGACCACTTCCCGAGCGCCGCTCCGGAGTGGGCCGACCGCTGGGCCGCCCTGCGGACCAGGCTCGCCGAGACCGGCCTGCGCAACTCGCTGCTGCTGGCCATCGCGCCGACCGCGACCATCGCCTCGATCGCCGGCGTCTACGAGTGCATCGAGCCGCAGGTCTCCAACCTGTTCAAGCGCGAGACCCTCTCCGGCGAGTTCCTCCAGGTCAACCCGTACCTGGTGCGCGAGCTGAAGGAGCTCGGCGTCTGGGACCAGCAGACCCGGGACGCGCTGCGCGACGCCAACGGCTCCGTCCAGGACCTCAACTGGCTGCCCGCCGAGGTCCGCTCGCTCTACCGCACGGCCTGGGAGCTGCCCCAGCGCGCGCTGATCGACCTGGCCGCCGCCCGGATGCCGTACATCGACCAGAGCCAGTCGCTGAACCTCTTCATGGCCGCGCCCACCATCGGCAAGCTCAGCTCGATGTACGCGTACGCCTGGAAGGTCGGTCTGAAGACCACCTACTACCTGCGCTCGCGCCCGGCGACCCGGATCGCCCAGGCCGCCTCGGGCGCCGCCCGCGCCGCCGCCCCCGTCCCGGTGGCGTCCCCGACCCTCACGCCGGAGGAGGAGGCCGCCCTGGCCTGCTCCCTGGAGAACCCCGAGTCCTGCGAGGCCTGCCAGTAATGTCCGACGATCGCCAGAAGATGCTGCTCGACCCCGGCTTCGAGCTGACCCTGCGCCCGATGCGCTACCCGTCGTTCTACGACCGGTACCGCGACGCGATCAAGAACACCTGGACCGTCGAGGAGGTGGACCTGCACTCCGACGTCGCCGACCTGGCCAAGCTGAGCGAGGGCGAGCGCCACCTGATCGGCCGGCTGGTGGCGTTCTTCGCCACCGGTGACTCGATCGTCTCCAACAACGTGGTGCTGAGCCTCTACAAGCACATCAACTCGCCCGAGGCCCGGCTCTACCTGTCCCGGCAGCTGTTCGAGGAGGCCGTGCACGTCCAGTTCTATCTGACGCTGCTCGACACCTACCTGCCCGACCCCGAGGACCGCGCGGCGGCCTTCGACGCGGTGGAGAACATCCCCTCCATCCGCCAGAAGGCGCAGTTCTGCTTCAAGTACATGAACGCGGTCGACCACATCGACTCGCTGCAGACGAAGGAGGACAGGCGGGCGTTCCTGCTCAACCTGATCTGCTTCGCGGCGTGTGTGGAGGGGCTGTTCTTCTACGGCGCGTTCGCGTACGTGTACTGGTTCCGGTCGCGTGGTCTGCTGCACGGCCTGGCCACCGGTACGAACTGGGTGTTCCGCGACGAGTCCATGCACATGGACTTCGCGATGTCGGTCGTGGACACCGTTCGCGAGGAGGAGCCCGACCTCTTCGACGACGAGATGGCCAAGCAGGTGACGGAGATGCTGGAGGAGGCCGTCGAGGCCGAGCTCCAGTTCGCCCAGGACCTGTGCGGCGACGGCCTGGCCGGCATGAACACCGAGTCGATGCGGCAGTACCTGGAGGCCGTGGCGGACCAGCGCCTCGCGCGGCTCGGTCTGCCGATCCGGTACGGGTCGACCAACCCGTTCGGCTTCATGGAGCTCCAGAACGTGCAGGAGCTGACCAACTTCTTCGAGCGCCGGGTGTCGGCGTACCAGGTGGCGGTCGAGGGCTCGGTCGCCTTCGACGACGACTTCTAAAGAAGAAGACGAGACGACGCTGCCCCGCACGGCCTGTGGCCGTGCGGGGCAGCGCTGTTGGTTCAGAGGGACGGAAACTCCCCGCCCTTGACCCCGGCGAGGAACGACGACCACGCCTCGGCCGCGAACAGCAGCGCGGGCCCGTCCGGGTCCTTGGAGTCACGTACGGGCACAGCGCCGATCAGACCACTGGCCACCTCGATGCAATCGCTCTGTGCGCCGGAGTAGGAGGACTTGCACCACTCAAGTCCGGCAGCGGAAACAGACGGCAGGAACATACTCACCATTTCTAGACCTTGTCCTTTGCACGCTCGATGAGTGCGGCCGATTCGGTGCGCGGCAGCGACTCCGCCAGAGCACGGCGAAACAGGTTGGTGTACTTGAACACTTCCTCCGGCTCCTCGATGTAGAGCGTGCTGAGGAGGCTGTCGACGTACACCACATCCGTCTCTGTCGCCTCGGGGAAGCTCAGGATGGCAACAGGGCCGAAGAGTGCAGCGTGAACGTCAGATTCCTCCGGCAGGACCTGGACGTTGATGTTCGGCTGTTCGGCACTCGCCATCAGGAAGTCGAGTTGCTCCCGCATGACCGACCGGCCACCAATCCGATGCTTCAGCACGGATTCCGAGAGAACGACCCACATGCGAAGTGGCGCCTCCCGCGTCAGCACTGCCCGCCGTTCCTGACGAACCTTCGTGAGCCGCTCGACCTGCTCCGCGGTCGCATCCTCTATCTGGGCACGGACCACCGCACGCGTGTAGTCCTCCGTCTGCAGCAGTCCCGGCACCAGGAACGTCTGGATGCTGTACATGTCCGACGCGTCGGATTCCAGCGCGATGTAGTCGGCATAGAGCGGCGACAGCGTGTCCGAGTAGCGGTCCCACCATCCACGCAGACGACCTTCGCGCGACAGTGCCTCCAGCCTGCTGCGGGTCGCCGACTCCACCACCCCGTACAGGTCGAGCAGCAGCCGAAGATCCACCAACCGAATCCCTGACTGCGCGGCCTCGATTCGACTGATCTTGCTCTCGGCGCAGGCAAGCTGCCGAGCCGACTGGGCAATCGTCAGATCCGCTTCCGCCCGCAGCTCCTTGAGCGTTCGAGCCAGCCGTCGCTGCCGAACTGTCGGATTCCGGTTCACGGGCACCGTCGCGACCTCCCCACTTCTGTGATCTGCCAGTCTGCCCTCCCCTGCCACCCGACAACAATCTTTGACCGGTTCCAAAGTGGGGACTTGCACTTTGGAAGCCCCCAGGAGCATGCTACTCAACGTAGCTCACCATTCGACACAGCGTGATGATTGTGGGCTCATCACCCGGGCATCCCCATGCCTTCTTCAGTCGTCTTCACCCCTCACCCCTCAGAGGTGGCGCCGCCATGCCTGAAACCGTCTCCCCCGCCCCCACCGAACACGCCTGCTGGCTCCCCCGGCACCGAAAGTCCGCCGGCGCGGCCCGCCAGGAGCTGCACCACTTCCTCGCCCACCACCAGGGCGTCGAATACCTGCTCTACACCGGCGAGTTGCTGCTTTCCGAGCTGGTCGCCAACGCCGTGCAGCACGCCCGTACGCCCCAGGGCCGCCTGATCCAGATCCGTTTCGGACTCTCCGAAAACCTCCTGCGCATCGAAGTCCACGACGCCGACAGCGAGAAGCCCGCGCTCCGAACCACCTCCACCTCCGACGAATCCGGCCGAGGGCTGTTCCTCGTCAAGGAGTTGGCCGCCCAGTGGGGCTGCTGCCCGCGTGCGGGCGGCATCGGCAAGTTCATCTGGTGCCACATCTCCGCCCCCGCCGAGGCCGCCGCGTGAACGCCGTGCGGGCCGAGATCACCGGCATCATGCTCCCGACCGTCTTCCCGAGCCTCGACCACGCGCTCCCCGTCCTCTGGGAGCACGTCCGAACGCGCCCGATCCGCGCGGCCCACCGCGACTTCATCCGCCTCTGCATCGGCCCCGGCGGCGGCGACGGTGTCGCCCGCTGCCTCACCCGCGGCGGCCTCTGGAGCATGACCCTCTGCATCGGCGAGCTCACCGACTGGACCGCCCACCCGATCACCATCACCACCCACCAGCCCTGAACTCCCCCGCCCCGCCCGCGGGGCCTGCACCTTGCTTCGACGCCGCACCACCACGGCCGAGCCACAGCCATCCGTTCCGGCGGACCCTTGCCCCCCGCAAGGGTCCGCCACAGAAGCGGCACCGTCGTAGCTGAACTTTTGAGTGCCTGTTCGAAGTTGAGCTGGTTTCCAGTATCGGAAACGCGAACCTCTTGCCTGCGCCCGGCTCAACTCGGGAGCATCGTCGGGAGACCGAGCGAGGAGACAACGTGGAGCTGACACGGCTTGTGGGTTCCTGCGACGAGGGCGAGTGCCCGACGCTCTACCTGACGGACCGAGGCACCCTCGCCGTCCAGGGCGAGCATCTGACCGAGCACGATCTTAAGATTCCGGCGCACGAGACGCTGGTCGAAATTCCCATTGAACTCGTTCGAAAGGCCATCCGTGACAACCTCATCTAGGACCCTCGGAGACTGGTTCTCGAATTTCAATCGAGAGGCGTTCCGGCTGGAAACGCTGGACGACTACAGCCAGTCCGGCGGAGTGGACGCCTATCACGCCTTCCTCGCAGGCGAGGAGCAACCGGAGGGCTACAAGTCCGCTGGCTGGGTCACGACCGTAGCCGATGCCACCCAGGCCGGTAAGCGCATGTATCGGGTGCACGTCCTCTCTCGCCCGCTCACGGATTACCTCCGGTTCGAGCTCGCGTGGGGATACCACCGCAACATGGCGGCTGGTGAAGAGTTCTTCATCCTCGACACCACAGGCCAGGAGAACCCTGTTCCCGAGGCGCCGGACTTCTGGCTCTTTGATGACGAGACCGTTGCCGAGATGAACTATGACGGCAACGGAAAGTATCGCGGAACTGGATTCCTCACCGGCAGCCGGATCGCCCAGTTCAAGGCATACCGTGACATTGCGATGGCGAAATCCGTCCCGTTCACGGAATGGTGGGCCGAACACGGCGAGTGAACAGAACACGGCTCGGGGCAGCACTGCGGGAACTTCGGCAGGCTTCTGGCAAGGAAGCCAAGGCCGTGGCCCGTGGCGCTGTCATGTCCCCGAGCAAGTTGAGCAAGATTGAAACTGGCAAGGTACCACCCACCGTCGCAGACGTGGAACGCATCCTTACGGCCATAGGCGTGTCCGACGAGGTCAAGGCCGAGTACATGGCCGCTGCGAGAGCCGAGGCCACGGAGACGACGGCCTGGCGCCTGATCCGACGTCTGGGGCACCACCGCAAGCAGCAGCAGATCAAAGCGCTGGACGACTCGACCGAGCTTCTTCGCGTGTTCCAGCCGTCTCTTGTTCCTGGGCTGCTTCAGACCCCCGAATACGTGCGAGCCGTATTCGGGAGGAAAGACCTCAGTGAGGAGCAGCTGTCTCGGGCGGTTTCAGCGCGGCTTGTAAGACAACAGTCCCTCTACGACGCCACCAAGACGCTGCAGTTCGTCATCACCGAGCCCGTTCTTCGCTGGCGCCTCGTTCCCGCCGCGATGATGGCCGGACAGCTGGACCGCATCATCTCCGCTTCCCGCCTCGGCCATGTCGACATTCGGGTCGTTCCGCTGGCTGCACCTCAGTCCGACGTGCCGGCGCACTCCTTTGTCATCCGCGATGACCGCATGGTCACGGTCGAGACCGTGCACGCTGAGGTAACGGTCACCGACCCGCGCGACATTGAGGTGTACGTGCGGAAGTTCAACGGGTTCTCCGACGCCGCCGTGTCCGGCGACGTGATGCGGCACATGCTCGAAGACATCCGGGACGAGTTCCTGGGGGACCAGGAAGGCGCCCCGTAGCACCTCCCATCTCACCGCCAACGCTTGGCAAATGGTTCCGACGGCCCCCTTGCTCCTCGCAAGGGGGCCGCAGGAAGTCAGCCGTATGGTCCCCCTGAAAATCCACAACGCCTTTGTGGCGCTTCCTCGTTGGCCGGCAGGATTCCTGGGCGAGATCTTCAGTCCAGAACGGGAAACGCCTCCCTCCCACCGGGACAGGGCTTCATGCAGATCCCTGGCATCGTGACCAAGAAGCCGAGGGAGTAGCGATGGACAACAGGTCGGATTCAACACGGATCGCGGGTACAGAGTGCACGAGTGGGCTTCCCGTCATCGGGAGACGCCGCAGGATCTCTGCCGATAGCCGAGTCACCCGACAGGAACCGACCCCAGCAGGCCTTCGCGGCGCAGGAAGTCGGCCGGTCCGAGTTGATTCCCGGGTTGCTCCAGAGCGCCGAATACGTCTCGGCCGTTTTCGCCCTGCACCCAGAGTTGTCGTCAGAGGCCAAGACAAAGACCATCGCGGCTCGACTGGAGCGCCAGGCCGTCCTGTACGACCGCCATCGAGAGTTCCATTTCGTCATCTGCGAACATGTACTGCGGTGGCGGATATGCCCTCCCGCCGCCATGGCCACACAGCTCGATCGCCTGGTGTCACTGTCCCGACTTCCCAATGTGACCATCGGAGTTCTTCCTCTCTCCAGGCTCATGCCTGACTTCCCGATGACCTGCTTCAGCATGTATGACGATCGCCTGGCCATCGTGGAGACGTTCCATTCGGAGATCACCACGCACGATCCGAGGGACGTCGGAATCTACTTGTCAAAATTCGCCGCATTCGATGCTGCGGCACTATATGAAGATGACATGCGCGCACTGACCGAAGGAATCCGAGACGAGTTCTTTCAGGAACAGGAAAGCGCGTAGGAATCTCCCCGCATCTCTCGTAATTTGGTGACTCGCCGAAACGATCCGAGAGTCACGGGAGCACTCCATGTCCGCCGCCGATCTCGCACAGCCGGCCGACACGAACTGTCCGCCGAAGCGTCGCCGTACCCACGCGGAACTCATGGAGCGGATCGGCGACAACCCGGTCCGGAAGGACCTGGCGATCGGCCATCTGGCCGAGCTGGTGGGGTGCGGGACGGCAGGGCCCTGGCCCGACCGCTGTTCGAACCGGGTACCTCGCCGTGACCGCCTCCCGCGGCTCCTCCCCTTGAGTCTTCCCGCCCAAGTCCTGGGCGGGACGGGGCCGTTCCATGCCCCGAAGTGATACCGGAAGGTGCAGGCGATGACTGAGCGCAACCTGTACGAACTCGACCTCTCGCAGGTCGAGTTCAACCGTGCGTGCGGCGGCAACCAGGGCGGGGGTGACGACGGCGAGTCGTGTGTGACCCTCGGCGTCGTGCCGCAGGCCCCGGGTGTCTTCGCCCTGGGCGACAGCAAGCGTCCCGACCACCAGCCGCTGCTGTTCACCGTCGAGGAGCTGACCGAGGCCGGGATCGACCCGGCGCGGTTCGGTCTGTCCGTCTGAAGCCCCCTGACAGCCCCGGCCGCCCGCAGCCCCGTGCGGCCGGCCGGGGCACCAACGCCACCGAGGAGAAGCGCAGTTGCACTTCCACGGCTACGAATGGGCCGGCGACGGCCGACTCCTCGCCAAGGAGTCGGAGCGCCGACCGATCGAGAGCGGCGGGTTCCGGCTCTCGGAGCTACCGCCGATGATGACGGGCTGGTGGCTGCTGCGGCCGACCTCCCAGCTCCGGGGCACCTGGGAGACGCCGACCGATGCGGCCGACTGGCTCGCGCAACGGTACGGGGAGCACACACCGGGCGGTGATCCCTGGCTGCCGATCGAGGCACGGCGGCTCCGCGCGGTCGAACAACTGGCCAGGGCCGCTGACGTCGTGTGGTCCCGATGGATCTCCGACAGCCGCTGGACGGGCCACTACGCAATCGCCTGCCCCAACCGCACCTGGCCGAATATCCCCTGCCCCACCAAGCACGCCGCCCGGCCGCCGGCCTCGGACTGACACAGCGCCCCGCCCCGCCCGGCGCCCACGCCGGGCGGGGCGGCCACATCCGCGCGTGGCCCCATGCACAGGAAGTCGGCCGGTCCGACTCCCTGCGCACATGCTCCGTCGGCCCCAGTGGCCCGGACACCGCATCGATCGCCACCGCGACCGGGCGCGGCCCCTGCCCGTAGACCGCGGTCACCCCCGGCTCGCCGTACCGGTGCCAGGACGCGCTGTCCTCCCGGCCCCTCGAAACGCCGGCGACCACCCCACCCGGAGCAGCCTCGACCGGCTCGGGGGCCATCCCGAACCGCAACGGCCCGACCCCCACCATCCGGATGAACTCCCGGGCCACACCGGCAGCACACGCGTACGCACGATCCGCCCCCCGCTACGGTCCGGCGCACAGCCGAACGAAAGGGGTACGCCGTGACGACCGGAATCCTGGACTACCGGAGCGACGCGATCGTCCAGCTCATGAACATCCCGGAGGAGGACTGGACCGGGCAGGAGCTCAAGGACGCGCTCCAGCGGGCGATCATGCTGGAGTTGTCGACCATCCCGCCGTACGCCACCGCGCTCTGGTCGATCACCGATCCGGACAACAGCCAGCCGGTCCGCCACACCATCCGTGAGATCGTCTTCGACGAGATGTCGCACTTCGGCCTGGTCTGCAACATGCTCACCAGCATCGGCGGCACCGTCGTCCTCACCGACCCCGCCACGGTGCCGAAGTACCCGGGCGAGCTGCCGGGTGGCGTCAACCCCGGGCTGGAGGTCTTCCTCAGCGGGCTGACCCGCGAGTCGGCGGGCCTCTTCTCCGACATCGAGAAGCCCGAGAACCCGCTCGCCTTCGCCGCCGACGGCAATACGATCGGCGCCTTCTACCAGCGGATCGTCAATGTCTTCCCGAACTTCGCCCACCTCCTCACCGGGCAGCGGCAGGTGAGCTTCCCGCTCGGGTCGAGCCACGGCGCCGGCAACGACATCGTCCCGATGAACACCATCGACGACGTCCTGAAGGCGCTCGACATCATCCGGACCCAGGGCGAGGGCACCGACGCCTCCCCGGACAACCCCTTCCCCGGCGCCCCCGGCGAACTCGCCCACTACTACGCCTTCAAGGAGATCGCCGTCGGCAGGAAGCTGGTCCAGAACCCCACGACGAAGAAGTTCGAGTTCACCGGCCCCGACCTCCCGCTGCCGGACGCCCACCCGGTCGCCCGCGTCCCCGCCGGCGGCTGGGCCAACGACCCCGGCAACAAGCCCGACCAGGCCACGGCCGACCTCCTGCACACCTTCGACCAGCAGTACAGCGACATGCTGCGCGCCCTCGAACAGGCCTGGGGCGTTGCCGGGTCGGACTCGCTCTTCCAGGCGATCGGGCTGATGGGCCAGTTGCGCGGCACCGCCCAGCAGATCAACGGCGTGAAGCTCCCCGCCGACCCCCGCTTCACCTACGGCCCGGAGTGGCTCTTCGTCTCCGCCTGACAGAACGCCGCCGCCCCGTACGGAACTCCCGTCCGGGGCGGCGGTGTCCGGCCGCTCAGCCCTTGACCGACCCGGCGGTCAGGCCCTGGGCGAGGCAGCGCCCCCGCCATCCACGATGGGCCACCGAGGGCCGTCCGGATCGCGCAGCCACACCCACTGGCGCTCCGGCGTGACGGTGATCCCGTAGTCGTACGGCGTCGGCCGGCCGTGCGCCTCCCACTGTTCCCACGCGGTCAGCAGTTCGTCGCCGATGCGCCGCCGACCGCCCTGGTGCAGCACCGCACTGCCGTCGCCACACGCGGACAGGGCCGCCCACGATGCGTTGCCGTCGTGGATCCAGGCGTTGACGCCGTCCTCGTCCCGGCCGGTGATCACCACGGCGTCCGGAACGGCGACGCGCACCGCGAACCGCAGGTCCCAGTCACCGGCGAGCGGGGCGAGGGCGCGTTCGAGGATCCGCTCGGCGCCGGGATCGCCACTGCCTCGCACCTTCACATACCCGTCGTAACCGGCTGACGCCGGAACCCGGCCGCACCGGTCAGCCATGAACCGCCCGAGACCCTGCACCCAGCCGCTCGCACCGCGCCCGTCGGCGGCCACCGTGAGCGCCACGTGCCCGAGCCGTCCCCACGGATAGACGATCCGACCGCCCGGCCTGACGGCCTCGATCCACTCGTACGGGACGGTCTCCACCGCGTAGGTCGCGTGGATCCGGTCGAACGGACCCCCGGGCGGCACATTGCTGGTGCCGTTGCCGACGAACACCTCGGCGTCGACCCCACCGGCGGCAAGCCGCTCGCGAGCAGGCACGACGAGGCCCTCGTCGATCTCCGTGGAGACGACCAGGCCGGGCCCGGCCCGCCACGCCGCGAGCGCGCAGCTCCAGCCCTGCCCCGTACCGATGTCCCACACCGTGTGACCGGGCTCCAGCATCAGGCTGTCCAGCATGTCCGCCACCACGGCGGGCGCCGAGAGGCTGGAGGACGGAAGCCCGTCGGTGACCTGGGTGACCGCCGCCGCGTCCGGGCCGGCGTACAGCTCGTCCGCCCACGCCGCCGGATCGGTCTGCCGGTCGAACGGCACATGGGCGTGGCCCTCCCAGCGCCACAACCGATCCGGCGCGAACGCGTCGCGGGGCAGCGCGGCCATGGCCTCGCGCAGCCACGGCGAGTCGGCCGGCCACGCCCCACGCTGCTCCATCACCGCGTCCATCCGGGTAAGACGGCCGGCCAGGTCGGCACTCACTTCTTGTGCTTCCCGCCGCCCGGCGGCGGAGGCGGCACCTGCCCGTCGGCATTGCCCGGCGGCGGGGTCCCCTGGCCCGGGTCCGGCGGCGGCCTCTCGTGGTCACCCATGCGTCGCTCCCTTCGGGTACGGAACACGTCCGGCCGGCCAACTCTGCCCGGCCCCGACGCTCGACGGCAGCCGCGCAGAGGATCACCCGGAGGTGGTGCGCCCACCCGAGGGGCGCGCCGGTGCGACCGCCCGCCCGCCGGAGTCGCGATTCGGAAGGACCTGGCAACCGGGCGCCTGGTCGAGTGGCACCGCCGGGCGGGCCCCGAACGCCACTCTGGACTCTTATGACGACTCCGGTACCGGCCGAACCGGTGAGGGAGGACGCTGGTACCGGTCCCGCCCGCACGAGACTTCCGGAGGAACGGTGAGCGCAGCACCCCTGCACGGCCGCCACGACGACCAGCAGCCCATCCCGCGGACCCAGGACGCCGTCGCCGTCGCCCTCCCACCAGCACAGCGGATGGAGTTCTACCGGGAGATGGGCGAGGCCGAAGACTCGACGATCGGCGGCGTCCTGCGGCGTTGGTGGCTGCGCGCCCAGCTCTACCGCGACCCGGAGGGCGACCGTATCCACGCCGCCATCCAGTCCGGCACCGCCCCCGGAACCCCGGCCTCCACAGTTCTGCGCCGTCTCGGGGCCCTGTGAGCGACCGCATCCAGAACCCGGACGAGGACGACCCGAGCACGTCGGCCGACGTCTTCTCCGCCGTCGTCGCTTTCCTCGTCGATCTGCGCGAGAACCCCTCCCCTCATCTGAGCATGCCGATTCCAGGGAGACCCGGCATGCACTCGGCGCCGCTACGCCGGGATCTCGGGCTGGTGGAGTACGCGGTGGACGAGGGCCAGGATCCGTCTCGTGTCTACGTGTCCCGGATCCTGCGCGCGGACTGATCAGCCCCGCCTTGGGAGGGCGGACCTGTCCTACAACTATGGGTCCGGCCAGTACGTGGTCGTGTGCCCCGGCCAGATGCCCGCCCCGTACGGATCTCCCGTCCGGGGCGGCGGCGTCCGGCCGTTCAGCCCTTGACCGACCCGGCGGTCAGGCCCTGGGCGAGGTAGCGCTGGAGGAACTGGTAGACGACGATCACCGGCAGCGAGGTCACCAGCGCCCCGGCCGCGAACAGGCCGTAGTTCTGGTCCTGCTGGCCGGAGATGATCCCGTACAGGCCGACCGCGACCGTCTTGGAGTCGTTCGAGGTCAGGAAGATGTTCGCCAGGATGACGTCGTTGAGCGCGGCGGTCAGCGACAGGATCGAGATCACCACCAGCATCGGCGCGGCGAGCGGCAGGATCAGCCGGAAGAAGATCTGCGCGTGTCCGGCGCCGTCGACCTTGGCGGCCTCGTCGATCTCGCGCGGGATGGTGTCCAGGTAGCCCTTCATCAGCCAGGTGTTCACCCCCATCGCGCCGCCGAGGTAGACCAGCACCAGCCCCCACGGGGTGTCCAGGCCGATCGCCGGCACGATGTCGCCGATCTCGGCGAACAGCAGGTAGAGCGAGATCACCGCGAGGAACTGCGGGAACATCTGCACCAGGAAGACCGCCATCAGCCCGATCCGCCGGCCCCGGAAGCGGAACCGCGAGAAGCCGTACGCGGCGCACATCCCGAGGAAGACGTTCAGCACCGCGAAGCTGCCGCAGACCAGCGCCGTGTTGCCGAGCCAGCGGGCGAACGGGTACTGGTCGCTGGTGAACAGCGCGGTGAAGTTGGCGAGCGAGGCGTGCTCGGGCACCAGCGTGGACGACTGGAGCGTGCCGAGCGGGTTGAGCGCCGCCGAGAGCACGAACAGCAGCGGGAACAGCGCGAAGCAGACGGCGAGCACGGCGATCAGGTGCCGCCAGCCGAAGCGGCGCAGCCATCGGGTGGTGGTCATGCGTTCAGCTCCTCAAGGGCGCGGGTGCGGCGGAAGCCCACCAGGGTGATCAGACCGACCAGCAGGAAGATGACGATGGAGAGCGCGGCGGCGAAGCCGTACTGCGCGCCCTGCCCGCCGAAGGCCAGCCGGTAGGTGTAGCTGATCAGGATGTCGGTGGACCCGGCCGTGCCGCCCGCGCCGTCGAACGGCCCGCCGCCGGTGAGCAGTTGGATGGCGTTGAAGTTGTTGAAGTTGAAGGCGAACGAGGAGATCAGCACCGGCGCGGCGGCGACCAGCAGCAGCGGGAAGGTCACCGCCCGGAACGCCGTCCAGGGCCCGGCACCGTCGATCCGGGCGGACTCGTTGAGTTCGGCGGGCATCGCCTGCAGCACCCCCGTACAGATCAGCAGCATGTTGGGGAAGCCGAGCCAGAGGCTGGTGAGCAGGACCGCGAACCGGGCGTTCCACGGATCGCCCAGCCAGTCGATCCGGGTGTGCAGCACCTGGTTGAGCAGGCCGAAGTCCCGGTTGTACATGCTCTGCCAGATCAGGATGCCGATGAACGCGGGCATCGCGTACGGCAGCAGCAGCAGCGAGCGGTAGGCCCGCTGCCCGCGCAGCCGGGGGTGGTGCAGGGTGAGCGCCAGGCCGAGGCCGAGGGCGAAGGACGCGCCGGTGGAGAGCAGGGCGAAGCCGAAGGTCCAGGCGAGCACGCCGAGGAACGGGCCGCGGATCGCGGGGCTGGTGAGCACGGCGGTGAAGTTGGCGAAGCCGACGGTGCGGTGCCAGCCGGTGGGCAGGGTCCGCCCGGAGCCGTCGGTGGCGGTGAACCAGCCGTCCCGGGGCTGGTAGACGGTGCCGTCGCGGGTGTCGGTGAGGGTGTCGGCCTGCCGGTCGTACACCAGGACGGGCCGGGCGGTGGTGGCCGTGGAGAGGCCCTGGCTGACGATGAAGCCGCCGTCCACCGGCACCCGGAGGTCCTTGAGCTCCCCGGCCCTGCCGTTGATCTGGCCGAAGGTCAGGACGGTCAGGCCGGGCGCGGCGGTCACCCGGCCGTCCGGCGCGGTCGTGGTCCCGGCCGGGGCGGGGGCGAGGCCGCGTGCGGTGCCGGCCGAGACCTGCCCGGTGGCCGGGTCGGTGAGCAGCAGCACCAGCGGGCCGCCGTCCGCGCCGGTGGCGACGGTGAGCGTGTACGCGGGGCTGTCCGGCACCGGTTCGGCGGAGTGGTCGACGAGGGTGCGGACCGCCTGGTCCTTGGTGAGCAGGTGCCCGTCGCCGTAGTCGGTGAAGGAGACGGCGACGATGTACAGCACCGGGTAGGCCACGAAGGCGAGGAACAGCGCGGTGGCCGGGAGCAGGTACTTGGCGGGCAGCCGGCGCGGCGACAGGTAGATCCAGAACGTCGCGCCGACGGCGGCGGCCAGCACGCCCAGCGCGGCCCAGTGCCCGGCGTCGTACAGCTTGGGCGCGGCGTACAGGGCGACGGCGGCGACACCGGCCAGCAGGGTGATCTTCACCAGCTGCGCGGTGGCGGCGCCGGCCCGGCGCGGGGGCCGGCCGGGCGGGCGGTCCGGGGCCCCGGCGGAGGGGTCGGCCGGGCGCCTGCTGTCCTGAAGGGTGGGGGAGGTCATGGGTGGTCCCTGGTCCGGAGGGCGCCCGGCGGTGGTGGCCCGTCCGGGTGTCGGTGTTCGGGCGGTCCCACGGGGCGGCCGGGCATGCCGACCCGTGGGACGGGCCCTACTTCGCGAGGGCCGCGCGGATGGCGTCGCCGGCCTGGCGCATGGTCTCGGCCGGGTCGGCACCGGCGACGATGCCGGCCTCGGCCTGGCCGAGCGGCCCCCAGATCGCGTTCATCGCGGGGATCGTCGGCAGCGGCTGGCCGCCGGCCCCGGCCGCCGCGAAGGAGCCGATGTCCGGGTCGGTGGCGGACACCTTCGCCAGCGCGGAGCTGAGCGCGGGCGGTTCCGGCGAGGCCTGGTAGAGCGCCAGCTGGCCCTCCTCGGAGCCGACCTCGCGGAGCAGGAACTCCTGGGCCAGCGGCTGGTTCCTGGCCTTGGCGGAGAGGTAGAAGCTCTGCACCCCGATGAACGGGCGGGCCGGGCCCTTGCCCGCCCAGCCGGGCACCGGCGAGATCGCGTACGGCAGACCGGCCTGCTTGACCTGTCCGAGCGCCCACGGCCCGGCCACCAGGAACGGGGTCTTCTTCCCGGTGAACAGCGAGATGGCGTTGGTGTCCACCGAGCGGTTGAGGAGCCCGGCGCCCTTCTCGCCGTACTGCCTGAACAGCTCGCCGGCCGCGATCGAGCCCGGCCCGCCGACGCCGAGGTCGGCGGTGTCGTAGCTGCCGTCCGCCTTGGTGCCGAACAGGTAGCCGCCGGCCGAGGTGAACAGCGGCTGGAGGGCGTACGCGTTGCCCTGCTGGCCGACCGGCAGGGCGAGCGGGACCTCGGCCGTACCGGCCTTGACGGCGGCCTGCGCGGCGCCGGCGAGGTCCTCGAAGGTGCCGGGTGCGGTGGGCGCCAGCTCGGTGTTGCGGAAGAGCACCAGGTTCTCGGTCGCGTACGGCAGCCCGTACTGCTGGCCGTTGTAGGCGACGGCGTCCAGCGCGGCCGGCTGGAACAGCGCCTTCTGCTGCCCGGTCAGCGGGACGGGCGCGACCACGCCGTTCTGCACCAGGTTGCCCAGCCAGTCGGAGGCGCCGACCACGAGGTCGGGGCCCTTGCCCGCGTTGGTGGCCGAGACGTACGCCTGCTGGGTGTTGACGGACTGCGGGACGACGGTGACCTTGACCCCGTGCTCCTTGCCGAACCGGTCGGCGAGCGGCTGCAGGGCGGCGGCCTGCTGGGTCTGCGCCCAGATCACCAGGTCGCCCTCGGCGCTCCCGATCGGCGGGGCGGTCATCGGGTCACCCGCCGCGGCCGTGGCCGGGCCGCTCGCGGACGGGGTGCCGGCGGGCGAGGTGCCACCGCAGGCCGTGGCGGTGGCCAGCAGGGCGAGGACGCCGAGCACGGCGTGTCTCCGGTAGCGCATGGTCCGAGACTCCTTCGTCCGGGAGGGGGCGGGGGTTGCGGGGGGCGGGGATTGCGGGGGCGGGCGGGCGCGGACGGTCAGATGCCGTCCGCGGGCCGGCTCCAGCGGTCGACGGTGATGTCGAGGCGGGTGTCGCGGTCCACCCGCAGCGGGTGCAGCACCCGCAGGCCTTCGGCGTCCACGGCGTCCAGGCCCCAGCCGCGCGAGACCCCGCCGTCGAAGCCGGTGCCGCGCGGGACGGCGATCCGCCCGCGGAACCGGCCGGGTCCGTCGGGCCGGCAGGGCACCGGGCCGTACATCACCGGCGCGTCCTCGGGGGTGCCGGCCGGGACGGCGACGGTGACCTCCAGGACCGGCCGGGCCGGCAGCTCCGGCTCCACCCGGACCTCGGTCCTGGCGGTCAGCCCGTGGGCGCGGACGGTGAGCTCCGTCCGCCCGGCGGCGAGCGGGCGCAGCAGTCCGTGCGGCGAGACGGCCGCGACCTCGGGGCGCTCCACCCGGTAGCCGGCCTCCAGCGCGGTGTACCGCACCCCGTCGGCGCGGACGGCGACCGGGTTGACGGCGCTCCACGTCTCGCCGGGCGCGAGCGGGATCGACGGCTCGGCGGTGAGCGAGACGACCGGCGAGGGGCCGCCGAACAGGTGCAGCAGCGCGTGCCGGGCGCGCGGGCGCCACGCGTTCTCGTGGTGCGGCGCGACCGGGTCCTCGTAGTAGAGGAGGTCCGTGCCGGAGGTGTAGCCGGCCTCGTCGATCAGCTGGACGGCCAGGTCCCGGGCGGGCCGGGCCATGATCAGGCCCTCCCGCCCGCCGATGTCCAGCCAGAGCCGGCGCGGCCCGCGGCGGCGGTAGCTCTCGTAGACCACCCGCTCGCCGAGGTCGGCCGGGTCGACGTGGGTGAGGAACGGTGAGAGGACGGCGGCCAGGCCGAAGACCTCCGGGCGGCGGAACGCGATGTGGTAGCTGACCAGGCCGCCCATCGAGGAGCCCATCAGCGCGGTGTGCCCGGGGCCGGTCCTGGTCCGGTAGCGGGCGTCGACGAACGGCTTGACCTCGTCGGTCAGGAACGCCTCGTAGCGGTGGCCCTTGAGCGGGGTGCCGGGGGTGCGCCAGTACTCGGCCACGTGCGAGTACTCGGTGCCGCGCTCGGCGCCGGCGTTGGGCACGCCGACCGCGATCAGCTCGGGGATCAGCCCCTCCGCGTACAGCTGCTCCAGTGTCCGGTCGACCGCCCAGGTGGGCTGCTGTCCCTGGTCGAAGACCTGCTGGCCGTCGTGCAGGTAGAGCACGGGGTAGTCGGCGGCCGGGTCGTCGTCGTAGCCGGGCGGCAGGTGGACCAGCAGGTCCCGTTCGTTGCCGAGGAGTTCGGAGCGGAAGCCGGGGATGCGCTCGATCCGGCCGCGGCGCGGGGTCGTGGTCACCGGGCCACCGACCAGACGTGCACGGCCGGGCCCTCGCAGGGCAGGTCGCGGCCGGGGACGAGCTGGGGCCCGCCGAGCAGGTGGGTGGCGTGCCACTCGCCGGCCACCGGCGGGTGGTCGGCCCGGCTGATCTGCACCAGGATCCGCTCCCGCTCGTCCTCCCGCTCGAACAGCAGGACGTCGCGCTCGGCGAGCAGCCAGCGCAGCCCGCCGCCGCTGAGCGCGCTGTGGCTGCGGCGCAGCCGGATCAGCTCGCGGTAGGTGCGGTAGGTGTGCTGGTCCCAGGCGGACTCGTCCCAGGGGAACGGCTTGCGCCCCTCCTCCAGGCCCTCGCCCTCGACGCCCACCTCGTCGCCGGAGAACACCATCGGGGTGCCGGGCAGGGTGAACAGCAGCGCCGCGCCGAGCAGTTGGCGCTCCGGTCCGGCGAAGGTGCGGAACCGGGCGGTGTCGTGGGAGTCCAGCAGGGTGAGGTTGTGCGCGCGGCTGCGCCAGGGCAGCGCGGCGCCGAACGCCGTCATGGTGGCGCGCAGTTGGGCGCCGGTGTAGTCGGGGATCGGCCCGGGCACCGCCCAGAAGTCCTTCTGGTCGTGCCGTTCGGCGAGCCAGCTCCAGACCGGCCGGGTGAAGCCGGCGTAGCTCATGGTGCCCTGCCAGCCGTCGCCCTTGAGGGCGAGCGAGGCGTCGTGCTGGTGCTCGGCGAGCAGCACCGCGTCGGGGTTGGCGGCCCGGACGGTGGCGGCGGTGGTGGTGGCGACCAGCTGGTTGAGCTCGACCTCGCCGCGCCGGCCGGCCATCTGCGCCACGTCGACCCGCCAGCCGTCCAGGTGGAAGGGCGCCCTGAGGTACTTGGCGATCACCGAGTCGGGGCCTTCGTAGAGCCGGCGGCGCAGTTCGGCCGAGCGGTGGTCGAAGGTCGGCAGGGTGTGGACGCCCAGGAAGGTGGCGTAGTCGTCCGGGCCGCCCTCGCCGAAGAAGTAGAACCCGGCCTCGGGGCTCTCCGGGTCGGCCTGGGCGGCGCGGAACCACTCGTGCTCGTTGCCGGAGTGGTTGAGGGTGATGTCGCCGATCACCTTGATGCCGCGCCGGTGCGCCTCGGCGATGAGCGCGACGAGCGCCTCGTCGCCGCCGAGCGCGGGGTCGACCCGGTCGAAGGAGACGGCGTCGTAGCGGTGGTTGGAGCGGCCCTCGAAGAACGGGGTGAGGTAGATGACGGTGGCGCCGAGGCGCTGGATGTGGTCGATCTTCCGGGCGACGCCCCACAGGTCGCCGCCGTACATCTGCTGGAGGGCGGCGGCGTCGCCGGTGTGCAGCGGGGTGTCCCAGTCGGCCGGGCGGGCCCAGGCGGCGAGCGGGGCGTCGCCGGCGCGGGCGTAGCGGTCGGGGAAGATCTGGTAGACCACCGCGTCGGCGGTCCAGGCGGGCGGAGCGGGGTGGGTGGTGAGGCGGAAGTCGCTCGCGTCGGGCAGGTCGTGGTCGTGCAGGCCCGCGGCGGTGAGCCAGCGCCCGCCGGCCGGGGTGTGCAGCCAGAACCGGTAGTTCATCTCCGGGTTGACCATCGTCAGGGTGGCCCGCCACCACGTCCCGTCGGCGTCGGTGCGGTCGACCGCGGCCGCCTCGAAGTGCGGCTCGCCGTCCGGGACGGAGCGCAGGAAGACCCGTTCGACCTGGTCGCCGGCGGGCACCCGGACCAGCAGGTCGACCTTCTGCCCGAGCTGCGGGGCGAGGTCTCCGACATACCGCGCGGAGCCGTCGTGGTGCGGCTGGTGGCGGGCGGCGAGGCGGTGACTGCTGGCCGTGTCCATGGAGCTCCTCGGGACGGGTGGACAGGTTAACGGATGCCGGCATTCCGTTTACCGGGGCCGACGAGGGAACCGTAACGGCGATGAAACTGTTGCGCAATACGTTGCTAAGATTGTTTCAACGACCTCGCGGGCCTGCCTGCCGGGGATTTGTAAGATGCAGGCTCGACCAGTCGGGAGGACCAATTGAGCGGCCCGTCACTGCGGGACATCGCCGCCCGGGCGGGCGTCAGCGCCGCCTCGGTGAGCAGGGTGATCAACGACCGGCCGGGCGTCTCGGACAACACCAAGGTCAAGGTCGCCGAGGCCATGCGCGAACTCGGCTGGCAGCCCGACCAGGGCTACGACCCGCACCAGGGCGCGCTGATCGGCATCGTCGTGCCCGAACTCGACAACCCGGTCTTCCCGCTGCTCGCCTCCGCGATCGAGGTGCAGCTCGCCAAGCACGGCCTGACCGCCGTGGTCGGCACCTCCACCCGCCAGGGCACCGCCGAGCTGGGCTACATCGACGTCCTGCTCCGCAAGGGCGTCTCCGGCCTGGTCCTGGTCTCCGGCCGGCACGCCAACCCGCACGCCGACCACGGCTTCTACCGGCTGCTGCACGAGCGCGGCATCCCGATGGTGCTGGTCAGCGGCAAGGTCGAGGGGCTGGCCGTCCCCACGGTCGCCACCGACGAGGCGCTCGCCGCCCGGGCCGCCGTCGCCCACCTGCGGGAACTCGGCCACCGGCGGATCGGGCTGGCGGGCGGCCAGGGCTATCTGCGCCCCTCCATCAACCGGCTGGACGGCTACCGGCGCGCGATGCGCGAACTGCTCGGCGAGGACGCCCCCGCCGACTGGTACGCCGAGTCGTCCTACTCCATCGCCGGCGGCGCCGCCGCCGCCCGCCAGCTGCTCGACGCGGGCGTCACCGCGGTCGTCGCGGGCAGCGACCTGATGGCCCTCGGCGTCGTCCAGGCCGCCCGCGAGGCCGGCCGCACGGTACCCGGCGACCTCTCCGTGGTCGGCTACGACGACTGCTACCTCGCCGCCCACAGCAATCCGCCGCTGACCACGGTGCGCCAGCCGATCGAGGAGATGGGCGCCGCCGTCGCCGAAGCCCTCTGGCGCCAGCTGGAGGGGCACGGCGGCCGCGCCCGGGACTACCTGTTCACGCCGGTCCTGGTCGCCCGCGAGTCCACCGGCCGGCTGCGCGACTGACGGTGCGCCGAAGGGCCGGGACACCCGTCCCGGCCCTTCGGCGCACGCGGTACCGGACCGTCAGCCGTTCGCCACCGTGGCGTACCGGGGCGTGCCCTCGGCCATCTGCCGCAGCGCGTCCTTGCGGTCCCGCTTCGACAGCTTGTCGATGTAGAGGAAGCCGTACAGGTGGTCGGTCTCGTGCTGCAGGCAGCGGGCGAAGAAACCGGTGCCCTCGACCCGGATCGGGTTGCCGTCCTTGTCCTGGCCGGTCACCACCGCGTAGTCCGGACGGGGCAGCTCGGCGTACGCGGTGGGCACCGAGAGGCAGCCCTCGTTGCCGTCGTCCAGCACCCGCTTGCGACCGGCCGGCAGCTCCTCCAGCACCGGGTTGATGACATGGCCGACGTGGCGCACGCCCTCGTCGTCCGGGCAGTCGTAGACGAAGACCTTGAGGTCCACGCCGATCTGGTTCGCGGCCAGGCCCACGCCCTCGGCCGCGTACATCGACTGGAACATGTCGTCGATCAGCGCGGACACCTCGCCGTCGAAGGCGGTGACGTCCTTCACCTCACGGTGCAGGACGGGGTTGCCGTAGACGGTGATCGGGCGCGCGGTGCCCTTCGAGAGGTCCGGCTCCTCGCCGACCACCTTCACCGGCTGGGCCTCGCCCTGCGCGGGCTCGTGGTCGTGGTCGTGCTGGTGGTCGTGCTGCTCCGCCATCGCTGCTTTTCCGCTTCCGCTTCCGTGGACTGCCTGGGTCTACCGGTCAAGGGTAAGCGGCCCGATCAACAGACTTCTTCGAGATCCCGATATGCGCGGGTGGCCGGCGCGGCCGCCACCCAGCGGTCCAGCAGGGTGCGCACCAGTCCGGCCGGGGCCGCGATCCCGCACTCGCGTTCGACCAGCCACGACATCCCGCCGGCGCCCTGGCTGAGGTGGCTCAGATGGCCGGGGTGCGCGGCGTCGCCGTCGTCGTGCGGGTCGTGGTGCGCGGTGTGCCCGTCGTCCGAGGCCATCCGGCTCTCCGAACAGGCCCGGCAGAGCAGCCGTACCGAGGACGTCCAGTCCTCCGCCGCGTAGCCCGCCTCGGCCACCATCCGCTCCAGCGCGTCCCGGTCCACCGCCGCGGCGGCCTGCAGCAGCACCACGTACGTCGGCACCGGGGACGGCGCCCACAGCTCGATCTCGTCGAACACCGGGTACGCGACCCCGTCGGTGACCCGCTCGCCGTGCGGGGCGCCGTCGTGCAGCACCACCTCGCCCCAGCGGCGGCCGGAGGACGGCAGCGGGATGGACAGCACCTCGATCCGGGCCGGGTCCAGCCGGCGGCCCCAGACCACCTCGGACTCGCCGTCCGGCGAGAGCCGCACCGGCGTGGTGCCGAGGTCCAGGCTGACCGGCCCGTCCGGCTGGGTGCCCGGCCCCCCGGGCAGCCGCAGGCCGTACGCCTGCCAGGCCCGGCGGGCCAGCGGCCAGTCCTGCAGGGCGGTGGCCGTGATACCCAGGTTCCACCAGTCGGGGGCGCCCTGCTCGCGGTCGAGCAGCGCGACGGCCCGCAGACCGGCCGCCCTGGCCTGCTCCCAGTCCCGGCGGAACTTGTGCAGCAGCGCCAGGTTGAACCAGGAGTCGGAGAGCCACGGCTCCAGGTCGGCGGCCATCACCAGCAGGGCGCCGGCGTCCTCGAAACGGCCGTCGCCGATCAGCGTGAAAGCCCGATCGGTCGTCTGCCGCCAGGTGGCGGACGGCCGGTGCCGTGCCCGGTGGAAGATCCTCACGTTCGTCCCTGCCGTCGTCGTCCGCTCAAGTCCCGTACCGGCGCTCCCGTGTCCGCTCCCGCGGCGCGGGCCCGGTGCCCCGGGTCGGTGTTCCACGCTACGACCGCATCCAACCACGCCCGCCACCGCCCGCGCTCCCCACCGCCGGGGTTGCATCCGCTTCCTGCCCCGCCCCTACCCAGCCTGCCCGCCCCACCGCCCCGCCTCAACCCCGGCGGCCCCCGGCAGCCCCCGAAGTGCGCCCGCGGCACCCCGGTACGCCCGGCGCTCCCGCCGGTCAGCGCCGGCCCCGGCCGCCCAGCCGCGCCAGCGCATCCACCACCCGCGCGTCGTAGACCCGGCCCCGGCCAAGCCGCAGCGCCTCCAGCGCCTCCAGCCGCCCCACCGCCTCCCCCGCCCCCCGGCCGCGGGCGGCCGTCAGCAGGTCGTCATGGGCGTTGGCCACCCGGATGATGCGAGCCGCCAGCGGCACCGGGCGCCCGGTGCCGTCCGGACCGTGGCAGGGATCGGCCAGCCGGGCGACCTGCTCGGCGACCTTGTGGGGCACCCCGGTCCGGCTGATCACCTCACTGCCCAGCCGGGCGATCCGCTGCTGCTCCGCGTCCGGCAGCAGCGCCGTCGCGCCGTCCGGCACCGGCTCGACCAGCGACAGCTGCCCGATGTCGTGCATCAGAGCCGCGTACTCCAGCAGGGCGAGCTCGCGGGTGGAGAGACCCAGCTCGCGTCCGAGCGCGCACGCCGTGTCCGCGACCCGGCGCGCGTGGCCGGGCGGGGTGTAGCCGGCCACCTCGGTGGCCTTGGCCAGGCTGGCGATGGCCTGCCCGGTGGTGGCCCGGATTCCGGCGGCCCGCCGGAACGAGACCTGCGCCAGCAGCAGCGGCGCGCAGAACAGCGGCAGCGCCCAGAGCCCCACCTCACCGGCCGCGAGGCTGACCAGCATGCCGGTGGCCACGATCGCCGAGCCGATCCCGAACAGCGACCGCAGCTCGTCCTCCAGCACCGCCGGGAACCGCAGCCCGCTCCTGGCCCGGCGCAGCAGCGCCGCGAGGGTGGCGTCGCAGAGCGCGGCCAGGGCGGCGACGGCGGTCAGGAACGCCCCGTACGCCGGCCCCTCCGCCGAGAACCGGTCCACCAGGCCGCTGGTGTAGAGCGGCTGGAAGACGGCGGCCGCGAAGCCGACCCCGAGCAGCCGCCGGGCGGCACCGTCCCGCCGGGCCGGATCGTCCCAGGGCGGGCGCCGGCGCGGTCCGGCGCCGCGGGGCAGCAGGACGGGCGCCGGCAGGGCGAGCAGCACGGCGACCAGCAGGCCCGCCCCGGTCACCGCGACCACCTGGAGCCCGCCGTGCGCGGTCGGCAGGCCGCGCAACGGCCCGAGCAGGGCGTACGCGAGGGCGCCGGCCGCCCCGATCGGGGCCTGTTCCCGGTCGCCCGGAAGGGTGATCCGGACGCACTCGCCGACCGCGATCAGCGCGACGAAGGCCAGGGCCACGCCGGGGTCGGCCACCCCGCGCACCGCGACCGCGCCGAGCGCCACGGCCAGCAGCGCGGCCGCCCCGGCGTGCACCGCGACCACCTCGCGCGGGAAGGTGCCCGTCCCACCCGCGCACCGGTCGCCGGCACCGTCCCCGGCCGCGCCACCCTCCATCGCGCCACCTCCCGCCGCACCGCCTCCGCCGGCCCCGCGTCCGGCCGGCGCGCTCACGGCTGCCCGGCCGTCGGCACGGTGCCGCCCTGGGCGGGCAGCCCACCCGGGGCGGGCAGGACCGGCGCGGGCCGGACCGGTTCGGGGACGCCCAGCGGGATGTCCGGCACCGCGCGGATGCAGTCCCCGGGCGGCGGCAGCACCGGCTGCCAGTCGTGCACGGCGAGCGCGTCGATCAGCGCCCGGACCATCACCGGGTCGAACTGGCTGCCCGCGCAGCGCTCCAGCTCGGCGACGGCCTCGGCGACCGGCCGCCCGCGCCGGTAGGACCGGGTGGAGGTCATCGAGTCGAAGGCGTCCGCGACCGAGATGATCCGCGCGAACTCGGGGATCCGCTCACCCGCCAGCCCGCTCGGATAGCCCCGGCCGTCCATCCGCTCGTGGTGGTGCAGGATCCCGTCGTGCGCCTCGCCCAGGAAGGCGATACCGCGCACCAGCTCGTACCCGTGCACCGGGTGGATCTCCACGGCCCGCCGCTCTGCCTCGCTGAGGGGACCGTTTCTTCGCAGCAGCTCGGTGGCGACGCCGAGCTTGCCGACGTCGTGCAGGATGCCCGCGAACCGCAGGGTGCGCAGCCGGTCGGCCTCCATCCCGAGCTGACGGGCGATCAGCACAGAGGCCCGGCCGACCCGTTCGCTGTGCCCCCGGGTGTAGGAGTCCTTGATCTCGACGGCCTGCACCAGGGCCTGGACGGTGGCCTGGTGGGCGGCCCGCTCACGGTGGCCCTGGGCGAACACCCAGGCCGAGATGGAGAGCGGGAGCAGCGCCAGCAGCGCCGCGAAGGCGCCGTACGGGCCCTGCCAGAGCACCGCGACCATCAGCCCGCCGGCCGCGTGCACCAGCACCGGCAGCCCCGCCGCGGCGGCCGAGCGGCGCAGCAGCACGATCGGCCGGCGGCCCTCGGCCAGCACCAGCATGCCGCCCACCAGCACCCCGTTGACCAGGCAGAACGCGGTGACGGCGGCGAGCCCGGGCAGCAGCGCGGCCGGGAAGCGGGAGCCGAGCAGCAGTTGCGGCCCGGCCAGCAGATGAAAGGCCACCGAGGCGGCGAACGCGGAGAGGGCGAGCTGCGCGCCGTTCCACACCTGCCGCGGCCGGCCGTGCGCCTCGGTGGGGCCGAACAGCCCGGCCGGCACCGCGACCAGGGCGGCGGCGGACGGCGGCAGCATCAGCGCCCCGGCGAACAGCACCGGGAAGAACGCGTTCGCGCACGGCCGGGCCGGCGCCCGGTCGGGCACCGGCGGCCGGCGCAGCAGGGTGCGGACCAGCCGCAGGCAGGGGGTGGGCAGCCCCTGGGCCAGCGACTCCCAGCACCCGTGCAGGCAGGCGAGCAGGCCGACCTTGGGCCAGTCCACCGACGCGCCGAGCCAGCGCGGCAGCCCGAGCGGGCCCGACGCGGGCAGCAGCGGCAGCAGGCAGCAGACGGCCGCCACCGGGACGGCCAGGAGGTAGCGCGTCGCGCCTGTCGGCAGGACCGCGTCTCCATTGTCGATAGCGATCTGGACCTCCCCGCCGTCCCGGCACGCTCCGCACTCAGCGCGCCGGACGGACCGGCGGTGAGCGTCCGTCAGGAGGATAGGCCGCCACCCCCGCACGGGGACGCGCGATCGCGGAACGGCGCAGCTGGCGCACCGTCAACTCACTCGAACGAGTGAGGGTGCACGCCCCACAGACAGCGCGGCCCCGGGAGCTGCACGCTCCCGGGGCCGCCCGGTCGTTCATCCTGTCGAACTCGCGCGCCCTGACCGGCGCGTGACGCCCCCGCGGCCCGCCGGACCGGCGGGCGGCGCTCACTCCGCCGGGGCACCCGCCTCGACCGGAGCGCCCGGCCGGACCGCCGCCTCCGCGGTGACCTCCCGGGTCTCCCGGGCCTCCCTGACCTGACGGCCCTGCTGAGCCGCCTCGGCGTGGCCCTCGACCGTGGCGTCGACGGCGACCACCACCGCCTCGCCCGAGCGCTGCCCGGCCCGGATCGAGTCGATCCTGGCCAGGACCTTCCCGCGCAGGTCGGCCGGGGTGTCGTCGCACCCGCAGCAGCGCTTGATCAACGCCTTGATGGCCTGCTCCAGACCGTACTTCTCCAGGCATGGCGAGCACTCTTCGAAGTGCACCCGCAACTTGTCGTAGTCGCCCTCGGCCATCTCGTTGTCGAGGAATTCATAGAGGTGGTCGAGGACCTCGCCACACTCGGTGTCGTGCGGATCGCCGCAGCTCATGAGCCCGAGCCCTTCGCTTCCTGCCCTGCCCCGCTACCGGCCGGGACCAGCCCGCGCTCACGGGCGTAATCCTCCAGCATGCCGCGCAGCTGACGGCGGCCGCGGTGCAGCCGGGACATCACCGTACCGATAGGAGTACCCATGATGTCCGCGATCTCCTTGTACGCAAAGCCCTCTACATCCGCGAGATACACGGCGATACGGAATTCCTCCGGGATGGCCTGGAGGGCGTCCTTCACATCGCTGTCCGGGAGGTGGTCGAGCGCCTGGGTCTCGGCGGACCGCAGACCGGTCGACATGTGCGACTCGGCCCGGGCCAGCTGCCAGTCCTCGATCTCCTCGGCCGCGGTGCGCTGGGGCTCCCGCTGCTTCTTGCGGTACGAGTTGATGAACGTGTTGGTGAGGATGCGGTACAGCCAGGCCTTGAGGTTCGTCCCCTCACGGAACTGGTGGAAGGACGCGTACGCCTTCGCGAACGCCTCCTGGAGCAGGTCCTCCGCGTCGGCCGGGTTGCGGGTCATCCGCAGCGCGGCCGAGTACATCGGATCCAGGTAGCCCAGGGCGTCGCGCTCGAAGCGCTCCCGCCGGGCCTCCTCGCTCTCCTCCGCCGACACCCTGAAGGTGTCCTCACCGATCGCCTCGGCCAGCTCCTCACCGGTGAGCGCCTCGCCCGTGGGCAGGCCCTCCTCCGGGCCCCGGCCCGGTTCGGCCTCGTGCTCGGTCCCGACGACCGGACCCACCTCCTCGGCATGGCGGGCACGACCCACGGCGGGCCGCCCCGAAATGGAGGATATCGGCCCGACGGGCTTCTCGCCCGCGACTAGCCAGTCCGACCACGTGGGGGCGAAGGCCGCTCCGGCCTCACGCTCCTCTGGCCGCTCGGGGCACGCGATCGAACCCATCTGTGCTGCCTTCCATCGGGACTCAAGCTGACGAGCTTGTCAACCATGCCGATGACGCCCGCATTCCCGCCCCGACGGCCCGTTCACTCGCACGGGTGAGCGGACGGAAAGGTCCCGCGTCCGGGCCGCTCAGAGCAGCCCGAGCACCCAGTCGCCGACGGCCCCGGTGATCAGCTCCAGCACCTCGTCCTGCCCCATCGGCGCCCGCTTCGGCACCTCGAAACCGTGGCCGCCGTACGGCACCGGCACCAGCGCGCACCCGGGCGGCGGCTCCGGGAACTCGGCCGGCCCGCCGAACGGATCGGCCACGCTCTGCACCACCAGCGTCGGCAGGCCGGCCCCCAGCAGCTCCTCCGCCCGGCTCTTCTCCGGCCTCCCCGGCGGATGCAGCGGGAACGCCAGCGCCACCACCCCGACCGCCCCGGTGGCCGCGCCCGTCCGGCAGGCCACCCGGGCCCCGGCGCTGCGCCCGCCGACCACCAGCGGCACGCCCTCCCCGGCCAGCAGCTCCGCGACCGGGGTCCAGCCCGCGTCCAGGGTCTTCGGCGCGGGTGCCACCCGCCTGCCCGCCACCCGCCACGGCTGTTCGACCAGCGCCACCGTGATCCCCAGCGGCGGCAGCGCCGCGGCCAGCGCCACCAGGTCCCGCGCCTCGATCCCGCCGCCGGCCCCGTGGCCGAGCGCGAGCACGGCCTTCGGCGCCGCCGCGCGGTGGTAGGTGATCCGGGCCTCCCCGGCCGGGGTGGGGACGAGTTCGGCGGTCATGGCGGCGGGGCTCCGGTTCGGCGGGTCAACGGATCGACGGGGAGGCGGTCAGCGGTCAGCGGTCAGCGGTCAGCGGTCAGAACAGCGTCGTCTCGTGCTCGACCTCGGTCCACGGCCGGGTCAGCTCCGGGCTGTTGTTCCGGATGCTGCCGACCGCCGGCGAGACCGGGGTGGCCAGCAGCGCACCGGGCGGCGGCGGTATCAGCAGCCGGCGCAGCTCGTCCGGGTCGCTCAGCCCCGGGTCCAGCCAGTCGTCGAACGACGCCCGGTCGAGGAAGAGCGGCATCCGCTCGTGGATCGGCGCGAGCAGTTCCTCGGCCTCGGTGGTGACGACGGTGAAGGTCACCAGCCAGGCCTCCGGGTGGTCGGCGGGCACCGTCCGGTTGCGCCAGAACTCGTACAGGCCGGCCAGCGCGAGCGGGCCGCCGTCCGCCCGGGAGACGAAGAAGGGCTTCTTGCGGGGCTTGCCGCGCTCGCCCGGTAGGGTCTGCCACTCGTAGTACCCGTCCACCGGCAGGATGCAGCGGCGGGAGGCGAAGGCCTGGCGGTAGGCCGGCTTCTCGTGCACCGTGTCCGACCGGGCGTTGATCATCTTCACCGCCGTCTCGGCCGACTTCGACCAGGCCGGCACCAGGCCCCAGCGCAGCACCCGCAGCTGCCGCACCGGCGCCGGCTCCCCCTTGGGCACCCGCTCCAGCACCGCGAAGGCGCGGTCCGTGGGCGCGACGTTCCAGCTGGGGGCGAGCGTCTCGGCCGGGTCCCACTGCTGGACGCCGAAGAGCTCGACGATGGACTCGGGCCTGCTGCTGGAGGCGAAGCGACCGCACATACCGTCAGCTTGCCATGTCCGTCACTCTCATCACTTCCTCATCCCCGAAGAGAACCGCCCGTTCCCGCCGGACCGTCCCCGCATGGGAGGCTGCCACCCCGGTACGGCCGAACGGAGGCGAGCGCGCACATGAGCGGACAGATCAACGGACAGATCAACGGACCGAGCGGCGGCCAGGGCACCGCGCAGACCGTCGGCGAGCTGTGGGACCGCGTCACCGGCACCCAGGCCGCCCCGCCCTCCTGGCTCGTCCTGGCCACCGGCGCCGTCGCCCTGGTCGCCGTGCTGTACCGGCCGGTCTGGCGGTACAGCCGCAACGCCGTCACCATCGCCCACGAGGGCGGCCACGGCCTGGCCGCCGTCCTCACCCGCCGTCGGCTGGCCGGCATCCGGCTGCACTCCGACACCTCCGGCCTCACCCTCTCCTACGGCCGCCCGACCGGCCCCGGCATGGTGCTCACCCTCATCGCCGGCTACACCGCCCCCGCCCTGCTCGGCCTCGGCTGCGCCGCCCTGCTCGCGACCGACCGGATCACCGCGCTGCTCTGGCTGGCCGTCGCGCTGCTGCTCGCCCTGCTGATCCGGATCCGCAACGCCTTCGGCCTCTTCTCCGTCCTGCTCACCGGCGCCGCGTTCTTCCTGGTCTCCTGGTTCGGCAGCGCCGAGGTGCAGGCCGGCTTCGCCTACCTGGGCAGCTGGTTCCTGCTGGTCGGAGCCGTCCGGCCGGTGCTGGAGCTCCAGCACCAGCGCCGCGGCGGCCGGGCCGGCGGTTCGGACGCCGACCAGCTGGCCCGGCTCACCGGCATCCCCGGCCTCGCCTGGGTGGGGCTGTTCCTGGTCACCGCGCTGGCCTGCCTGGCCCTCGGCACGAGCTGGCTGCTGCGCCCGCTGTGAACCCCCCGGCCCCGACCGCCGGACCACTCGCGGGGACAGTTCCCCTGCGGCCCCTAAACTTGCCCCATGACCGAGACCCTGTGGCCCGCCCCCGTCGCGACCGCCCCCGTTGACGCCACCGTCACCATCCCCGGCTCCAAGTCGGTCACCAACCGGGCCCTGGTGCTGGCCGCCCTCGCCGGCGAGCCCGGCTGGGTGCGGCACCCCCTGCGCAGCCGCGACTCCCAGCTGATGGCCGACGGCCTGCGCGCCCTGGGCGTCGGCATCGAGGAGCGGGTCAACAACGACGCCGGCGGCACCGGCGGCGGCGAGGCCTGGCGGATCATCCCCGCGCCCGCCCTGCTCGGCCCGGCCAGCGTCGACGTCGGCAACGCCGGCACGGTCATGCGCTTCCTGCCCCCGCTCGCCGTCCTGGCCGACGGCCCGGTGCGCTTCGACGGCGACCCGCGCAGCTACGAGCGCCCCCAGCACGGCGTGATCAATGCCCTGCGCGCGCTCGGCGCCCGGATCGACGACGGCGGCCGCGGCGCCTTCCCGCTCACCGTGCACGGCACCGGCTCGCTGGACGGCGGCACGGTCGAGCTGGACGCCTCCGCCTCCTCCCAGTTCGTCTCCGCCCTGCTGCTCTCCGGCGCCCGCTACAACCAGGGCGTCGAGGTCCGGCATGTCGGCGGCCCGGTCCCCTCGCTGCCGCACATCCGGATGACGGTCGAGATGCTGCGGCTCGCCGGGGTCCAGGTGGACGCCCCCGAGGACGGCGGTGAGAAGGACGTCTGGCGGGTCACCCCCGGCGCCCTGATCGGCCGCGACATGGTGGTCGAGCCGGACCTCTCCAACGCCGCGCCGTTCTTCGCCGCCGCCCTGGTCACCGGCGGCCGGGTGACCGTCCGCGACTGGCCGAAGCACACCACCCAGCCCGGCGACCAGCTGCGCGACCTCTACACGCGGATGGGCGGGCGCTGCGAGTTCACCGACGAGGGCCTGCAGTTCACCGGCACCGGCCGGATCCACGGCATCGAGGCGGACCTGCACGACGTCGGCGAGCTGACCCCGGTGATCGCCGCCGTCGCCGCGCTGGCCGACTCCGAGTCCCACCTGTACGGCATCGCCCACCTGCGGCTGCACGAGACCGACCGGCTCGCCGCGCTCGCCAAGGAGATCAACGACCTCGGCGGCGATGTCACCGAGACCGAGGACGGCCTGCGGATCCGCCCGCGCCCGCTGCACGGCGGCGTCTTCCACACCTACGAGGACCACCGCCTGGCCACCGCCGCCGCGGTGATCGGCCTGGCCGTCGACGGCGTCCGGGTGGAGAACGTGGCCACCACCGCCAAGACCCTGCCGGACTTCCCGAAGATGTGGGCGGAACTGCTCGGCGAAGCGGTGGCGGGCGCCTGAGCGGAGACTGAGCACATGCGCCGCTACGGCAAGGACGCCGACGAGGACGACATCCGCAACCGCCCGGGCCGCAAGGGCTCCCGGCCGCGGACCAGGATCCGGCCCAAGCACGAGGACGCCGCCGAGGCGATGGTGCTGACCGTCGACCGGGGCCGGCTGACCTGCCTGGTGGACGCCGGGACCAGGCAGGAACGCGAGATCACCGCCATGAAGGCCCGTGAGCTGGGCCGCAAGGGCGTCGTCGTCGGCGACATCGTCAACCTGGTCGGCGACCTCTCCGGGGACGCCGACACCCTGGCCCGGATCGTCCGGGTCGAGGAGCGCACCTCGGTGCTGCGCCGCACCGCGGACGACGACGACCCGTACGAGCGGATCGTCGTCGCCAACGCCCAGCAGCTGGCCATCGTGACCGCGCTGGCCGACCCGGAGCCCCGGCCCCGGCTGATCGACCGCTGCCTGGTGGCCGCGTACGACGCGGGCATGGAGCCGCTGCTGGTGCTCACCAAGTCCGACCTGGCCCCGGCGGCGCCGCTGCTGGAGTCCTACGCCCCGCTCGGCATCACCTATGTGGTGACCCGGCGGGACGAGCTGGCCACCGCCGGCGCCGAGGCCGTCCGCGCGTACCTGCGCGGCCGTTCCACGGTGTTCATCGGGCACTCCGGTGTCGGCAAGACCACCCTGGTCAACGCCCTGGTGCCGGAACACCAGCGGTCCACCGGCCGGGTCAACGCGGTGACCGGCCGCGGCCGGCACACCACCGTCTCCGCCCTGGCACTGCGGCTGCCCCCGCCGCCGGGCGCCAAGCCCGGCTCGAAGAAGGCGCTCGACCCGGGCTGGGTGATCGACACCCCGGGCTTCCGCTCCTTCGGTCTCTCCCACATCGACCCGTCCCGGGTCATCCTCGCCTTCCCCGACCTGGAGCCGGGCACCGCCGACTGCCCGCGCGCGTGCAGCCACGACGAGCCCGACTGCGCGCTGGACGCCTGGGTCGCGGAGGGCCACGCCGAGGCCGCCCGGCTCTACTCGCTGCGCCGGCTGCTGGCCAGCAAGGACACCCGCGAGGGCGACTGACGGGCGTTCGCCTCGGACCGCCCCGCGGGTTTTCGGGGCGTTCGAGGTGTCGGAGCACCCATGCCTGGTGATCATAGGAAAGTCGGGCCGGATCGCGGTCCGGCCCGTCGATCGACAGGGAGAGCACGCGATGGCATGGGCCCTGGTGATCCTGGCCGGTCTGCTGGAGACGGGCTTCGCGATCAACCTCAAGCTCAGCGAGGGCTTCACCAAACTCTGGCCCACCATCAGCTTCTGCGTCTTCGCCCTCAGCAGCTTCGGCCTGCTCACCCTCTCCCTGAAGAACCTGCCGGTCGGCCCCGCGTACGCGGTCTGGACCGGCATCGGCGCGGCCGGCACCGCGATCTACGGCATGGTCTTCCTGGACGAGGCGACCTCGGTGCTCAAGCTGGTCTCGATCTCGCTGGTGATCGCCGGTGTGATCGGCCTGCAGCTCAGCGGCTCGGTGCACTGATCCGGGCGGACGGCCCCCGGGGCGCCGTCCGCTCCGCGTGCCCGGCTGTCCCGATCGGGGCGGGCTCGCTAGGGTTTCTGGCATGGCCGATTACCACGACGATCTCCGACTCGCCCATGTCCTCGCCGACTCGGCCGACTCGGTCACCCTGGAGCGCTTCCGCGCGCTCGACCTGAAGATCGAGACCAAGCCCGACCTCACCCCCGTCAGCGACGCCGACAAGGCCGCCGAGGAACTGGTGCGCGGGGTGCTGCAGCGCGCCCGCCCGCGCGACGCGGTGCTCGGCGAGGAGTTCGGCCTGCAGGGCTCGGGCCCCCGTCGCTGGGTGATCGACCCGATCGACGGCACCAAGAACTACATCCGCGGTGTGCCGGTCTGGGCCACCCTGATCGCCCTGATGGAGGACGGCCCGGACGGCGTGGAGCGCCCGGTGGTCGGCATGGTCTCCGCCCCGGCGCTGAACCGCCGCTGGTGGGCGGCCAAGGACCTCGGCGCCTTCGCCGGCCGCAGCCTGGCCAAGGCGAGCCGGATCCACGTCTCCGGCGTCTCCCGGATCGAGGACGCCTCGTTCTCCTACTCCTCGCTCACCGGCTGGGAGGAGCGCGGCCGTCTCGACCCGTTCCTGGACCTCACCCGGGCCTGCTGGCGCACCCGCGCCTACGGGGACTTCTGGTCCTACATGATGGTCGCCGAGGGCGCGGTCGACATCGCCGCCGAACCCGAGCTGTCGCTCTGGGACATGGCCGCCAACTGCGTCATCGTCGAGGAGGCCGGCGGCCGCTTCACCGGTCTGGACGGCGTCCCCGGCCCGGGCGGCGCCGACGCGGTCGCCTCCAACGGCCTGCTGCACGAGGAGGCCCTGCGCCGCCTCAGCGTCTGAGGTCCCCCTACCCCCGGCGAGCAGCAGGCACGGGCCTGCTGCTCGCCCGGGTGTCCTACTGCTGCTGCTTGCGCAGCTCCCGCACCGCCGCCTCCAGGCGCCGGCCGTAGTCGGCGTCGGCCTTGCGGAAGTTCTCGATCGCCCGCTCGACGATGTCGTCGCGGTCGGCCGAGACCTTGGCGATGAAGCCGGCCAGGTTGGCGATCAGCCGCTGCTTCTCGTCCTCGTCGAACAGCCGGTACAGGTTGCCGGCCTGCACGAAGTCGTTGTCCTCGGCGTGCGAGGGCGCCTCGTGGGTGCCGGTGCCGCCGGTGACCTGGGTCGGGGCCCAGAGCGGACGGCCGGTCTGGACCGGGCCGCCGAAGCTGTTCGGCTCGTAGTTCTTCTGCCGGCCGTGGCGGCCGTCGTACAGGGAGCCGTCCCGGCTGTTGGTGCGCGCCTCGGTGGCGTGCGGGCGGTTCACCGGCAGGTGGTCGGCGTTGATGCCGACGCGGTAGCGGTGGGCGTCCGCGTACGCGAACAGACGGCCCTGCAGCATCTTGTCCGGGGACGGGCCGATGCCGGGCACGAAGTGCGCCGGGGAGAAGATCGACTGCTCGACCTCGGCGAAGATGTTGTCGGGGTTGCGGTTGAGCTCCAGCTTGCCGATCTCGATCGGCGGGTAGTCCGCGTGCGGCCAGACCTTGGTCAGGTCGAACGGGTTGAAGCGGTACTGCGCCGCGTCCGCCGCCGGCATGATCTGGACCTGCACCGTCCAGGTCGGGAACTCGCCGCGCTCGATCGCCTCGCGCAGGTCGCGCTGGTGGCTGTCCGGGTCCTCGCCGGCGAGCCTGGCGGCCTCCTCGGCGGTCAGGTTGCGGATGCCCTGGTCGGTCTTGAAGTGGTACTTGACCCAGAAGTGCTCGCCGGCCTCGTTCTGCCACTGGTAGGTGTGCGAGCCGTAGCCGTTGAGGTGGCGGTAGGACGCCGGGATGCCGCGGTCGCCGAAGAGCCAGGTCACCTGGTGGGTCGCCTCGGGCGACAGGCCCCAGAAGTCCCAGACGTTGTCCGCCTCCTGCGAGCCGGTGTACGGGTCCCGCTTCTGGGTGTGGATGAAGTCCGGGAACTTGGTGGCGTCCTTGATGAAGAACACCGGGGTGTTGTTGCCGACGAGGTCGTAGTTGCCCTCCTCGGTGTAGAACTTCAGCGCGAAGCCGCGCGGGTCGCGGACGGCGTCGGCGGAGCCGAGGTTGCCGGCCACCGTGGAGAACCGCAGGAACGTCTCGGTCTGCTTGCCGACCTCGGAGAGGAAGGCGGCCCGGGTGTAGGCGGACACGTCGGCGGTCACCGTGAAGGTGCCGTACGCGGCGGCGCCGCGGGCGTGCACCACCCGCTCCGGGATGCGCTCGCGGTTGAAGTGCGCGAGCTTCTCGAACAGTTGCTGATCCTGGATCAGCGCCGGGCCGCCGACACCGGCGGTCTCGGTGTTCTGGTTGTCGGCGACGGGGGCACCCGCCTCCGTGGTGAGGGTGGGGCGCAGCTCGTCCTGGGTAGTCATATGAGGGTGCCTCCGCGTGATCCGGTCGTTACGACTCGATCCTAACTTGGACTTTGTCTAAGTCAACACTGGAACCAAGTTCGGAGTGTCACCTACCCTGTATCCATGAACGACCTGCTGGAACGACTTCGCGGACGTGGGTGGCGGCTGACCTCGCAGCGCCGGGTCGTGGCCGAGGTCCTCGATGGTGAGCATGTCCACCTCACGGCGGACGAGGTGCACGCCCGCGCCGTGGAACGCCTGCCCGAGATCAGCCGCGCGACGGTCTACAACACGCTCGGCGAACTCGTCTGCCTCGGCGAGGTCCTGGAGGTCGCCACCGACGGCCGCGCCAAGCGGTACGACCCCAACGCCCACCACGCCCACCAGCACCTGGTCTGCTCCGGCTGCGGCGCGATCCGCGACGTCCACCCCCAGGGCGACCCGCTGGCCGCGCTGCCCGCCTCCGAGCGGTTCGGCTTCGTCGTCTCCGGGGCCGAGATCACCTACCGCGGGCTCTGTCCGGACTGTACGACCGGGCCCTGAGCCCGCACGGGCACAGCCCCCGCCGGGGCGCTACGCGCTCAGCTCGGCGTGCAGCGCGCCCAGCAGCCGCCCGGCCCGCTCCGCCACCTCGGCCGGACCGTAGTCGGCGGCCCGCCGGCACCAGTTCTCCGCCTGCACCGGCTCGCCGCGCCGCAGCGCCAGCAGGGCCAGCCGCAGCGCCGCCCGCCCGTGGCCGGCGTCGGCGGCCCGGGTGTACCAGAGCATCGCCTCCGCCTCGCTGTCCTGCCGGGCCAGCAGCAGCCCCAGATTGAACGCGGCACTGCGGCTGCCCGCCTCCGCCGCCCGCCGGTACCAGCTCTCCGCGATCTCCAGCGCACCCCGCTCGGCCGCCCGCACACCCATCCGCACCTGGGCCCGCCGGTGGCCGGCGTCCGCCGCGAGCGCGTACCAGTGCTCGGCCTCCTCGTCCGCGTCGCCGCGCCGGTCCAGCACCGAGGCCAGCCGGAACGCGCCCTCCGCCGAACCGCCCGCCGCCGCCTGCCGGTAGCGCTCCAGCGCGCCGGCCAGGTTGCCCCGCTGCTCCTGGACCACGGCCAGTTGGAGCGCGGCCTCGCCGTGCCCCTCGGCGGCGGCGCGCGCGTACCACTCGTACGCCTGCCGGTGCTCCCCGCGCCCGGCGTGCAGGACGCCCAGGTTGAAGGCGCCGTCCACGCTGCCCGCCTCGGCCGCCTTGGAGAACCACGGCTCGGCACCCGACTCGTCCCCGCGCTGCAGCAGCACCACGGCCAGCGCGTTGCACGCCTCCCGGTGCCCGGCGTACGCGGCGCGGCGGTACCACTGCTCGGCCTGCTGGTCCCGGCCCGCGCCGGCGCAGAGCAGACCGAGGTTGAACGCGCCGTTCTGGTCGCCCGCCTCCAGCGCGCCGCGGTACCAGTGCTCGGCCTCCTTGGCCTCGCCCCGGCTCGCGTGCAACGCCCCCAGGGCGTTGGCGGCGTTGCCGTCCCCCGCCTCGGCGGCCTCCCGCCACCACTCGGCGGCGGCCGCCGGGTCCCCGGCGTCGCGCAGCAGGAAGCCCAGCGCGCAGGCGGCCCGCGGCTCGCCGTTCTGCGCCGACTGCCGGTACCAGCGGGCGGCCTCGTCCAGCAGGGAGCGGTCGGTGCGGGCGCGCTCCTCCAGCAGCACGCCCAGCCGCAGCGCGGCGCGGGGGTGGCTGCGCGCGGCGGCGGTGCGGTACCAGGTCTCGGCGGTCTCCTTGTCCCCGGCGGCCTCGCGCATCCGGGCCAGCCGGTAGGCGGCCTCCCGGTGCCCGGCGTCGGCGGACACCTTGAACCAGCGCTCGGCGCGCACGTCGCGCCGGTGCTCCATCAGGTCGCCCAGCGCGTAGGCGCCCAGCGGGTGGCCGTGGTCGGCGGCGAAGTGCAGCCAGTACTCGGCGGCCTCCTCCTCGCCCTGGTCCCGCAGTTGCAGCCCGAGCGCGTGCGCGGCGGGCGCGCTGCCGGCCACCGCGGCCTGCCGCCACCACTGGGCGGCCTCGGCCCGGTGGCCCTGCTGGTGCAGCAGCACACCGAGGTTGTTGGCGGCGGCGCGCAGCCCGGCGGCGGCGGCGCCGCGCAGGTACGGCTCGGCGTCCTCCAGGTCGCCGCGGCGCAGCAGCAGGGTGCCGAGCCGGCCGGCGGCCTCCGCGTCGCCCCCGTCGGCGGCCTGGCGGTGGCGGGCCTCCAGGGCGGCCTGCTCGCGGGCGGCCAGGGCGGTCTCGAAGCTGGTGGAGTCCAGCCCGGCGGTGTCGAGGCCGGCGGAGCCCCGCTCGCCCGGGCCGTCGGCGGCCTCGGCCGCGGCGCCGTACGGGCCGATGCCGGCGGCGAACTGCCGGGCGGAGACGTGCACCAGGCTGTCCGGGCCGTAGCCGTCGACCGGACGGCGCTCCGTCAGGCCGCTGGTGCGCTGGGCCGGGAGGGCGCCGGGGTGCTTCGCGGGACTCTCCGCCCAGGCGTCGGTGTCCGCCTCGGTGGTCGCAGCGGGCTTGGCTCCTGGTCCGTTCCTGCCGATCAGCCTCATGCCGACTCCCGCTCCCCCAGAGTGTCGCGGCATCCTCCCCCAGCCTTCGGCCGGGGGGACCCCCAGGGGACCCGCCGGATCCGACGGCTGGTCAGCAGCCGTGCACCGTCCCCCATGTGCCCCATCGTCGCATCACCCGCAACCCGCGTACACCTGCCCCGGCCGATTTCGGCGGGGCAGACCCGAAGCCGACGAAATTGCTTCGGCGCTTTGTCGATTTCCCGACACTTGGGCCCCACAAACCCCGATGCCGGCGTCATTGGCGACGGTCGATCCTACCGGAGCGCACCCTGCCACCCCCGGGCGAAAACGCCAGAGGCCCGGAGGATTGAATCCTCCGGGCCTCTGTGCTACTGAGTAGCGGGGACAGGATTTGAACCTGCGACCTCTGGGTTATGAGCCCAGCGAGCTACCGAGCTGCTCCACCCCGCGTCGGTAGCTGAACCATAGCACGGGTCCGGGGTGGAACAGGAATCGGTTCTCCCAGCTCAGGGGCTCGTGCTCGCCCCGGCGCTCGGCGAGGTGCCCTGGGTGGGTGTCGGGGCGGGCGTGGCCGGCGCGGTGCCGCCGTCCTTCTGCTGGGCCGCCCCGGCCGCCTTGATCGCGTCCCCGATCGCCTTCTGGGCCTGGCCGAAGGCCGCCCAGTCACCGCTCTTCAACGCGTTCTGGCTGTCCGTGTAGGCCTTGTCCAGGTCCGTCAGGGCCTTCTGCAGCTCCGGCGAGGCCGCCGTACCGGTGCCGGTGCCCGGTGTGGGCGCCGGCGTGGTGGGCGCGGTCGGGCTGGTCGGCGTGCCCGGGCTGGTCGGCGCGGTCGGCGTGGTCCCGGGGGCGGCGTTGGCGAAGACCTTCTTCAGCGCCTCCTCCAGGGTGTTCTCGAACGCCACGTTGTCGTTCCCGTACACCGCGAGGACCTTCTGCAGCGTCGGGTACTTGGCGCCGCGGCCACGCACGTACACCGGCTCGACGTTGAGCAGTCCGCCGCCGACCGGCAGGGTCAGCAGGTTGCCGTACTCCAGCTCGGAGTCACCGCCGCTCTTCAGCAGGGTGATCTGCTGGGCCACCTCCTGCCGGGAGTTGAACTGCGACTGCACCAGGTTGGGGCCGAGCGTCTTGCTGTCCCCGGGCACCTTGAGGATGCGGATCTTCCCGTAGTCCGGCCCCGGATCCGCGTCGACCGCCATGAAGGCCGCCAGGTTGTCCCGGCCGCTCGGCACGAAGGTGCTGGTGAGCGAGAAGCTGGCCGAGGTGACCGCCGGGTCCGGCATCCGCACCGTCAGGTAGTACGGCGGCTGGACCTGCTTGGTGTCACTGGTCGGGTCCACCGGGACCTGCCAGATGTCGCTGCCGTTGAAGAACGAGTTGGCGTCCGTCACGTGGTACTGGCCGAGCAGGTCGCGCTGCACCTTGAACATGTCCTGCGGGTAGCGCAGGTGCGGCATCAGCGTGTCCGGGATGTCGGCCTTGGGCTTGACGGTGTCCGGGAACGCCTTCATCCAGGTCTTCAGCACCGGGTCGTTCTCGTCCCACTGGTAGAGCGTCACCTCGCCGGTGTACGCGTCCACGGTGGCCTTGACCGAGTTGCGGATGTAGTTGACCTGGTTGGCGACGGTCAGCAGCTCACCGCGCTGGTTGGTCAGCGAGTCCTTGGTGGCCGTGCCCAGCGTCGTCTTGGACGCGAACGGGTAGCCGTCCGAGGTGGTGTAGCCGTCCAGCACCCAGACCACCCGGCCCGGCTGCCCGTTCACGCCCGGCTCGACCACCGGGTACGGGTCGGCGTCGATGGAGAGCCACGGGGCGACCTTCTCGACCCGCTCCTTGGGCGTCCGGTCGTAGATCACCTTGGCGCCGTCGGTGATCGCGCCCGCGTACAGGATCTGCGGCTCGGCGAACTTCACCGCGTACGCGGCACGGGTGATCGGGTTGTCCAGCGACACCCCGCTGCCGGCGGTGTACTGGTACTCCTTGTTCTCGCCGGAGTCGGTGGTGTAGTCGATCTCCTGGTTGGACCCGCCGACGATCGAGTACGTGCCCGTCTTCTCGCCGTAGTAGATCCGCTGCTGGTAGTCGCCCAGCGAACCGGTGGCCGGCAGACCGGACTCGGTGAAGACCGGCTGGCCCTTGTCGTTGACCTGGTTGCCCTTGGCCACCACGGCGCCGTAGCCGTGCGTGTACTTGAAGTGGTCGTTGATCCAGTTCCGCTGCACGCCGTTGAGGTCCAGCTCACGCAGACCGATCACGGTGTCCTGCGCACCCTCGCCCTTGCCGTACCGGTCCACGTCCAGGGTGGACGGGAACGCGTAGTACGAGCGCTGCTGCTCGATCGACTGGAAGGTCGGGGAGACCACGTTCGGGTCCAGCAGACGGATGTCCGCGATGGTCTGCGCGTCCGGCTTGAGCGCCTCCGCCGTGGTCGAACCCTGCGGGGTGTACTGGGTGGTCTGGCTGTCCGCGATGCCGTACGCCTGCCGCGTCGCGTCGATGTTCTTCTGGATGTACGGCGTCTCCTTGGCCTGCTCGTTCGGCTTGACCTGGAACTGCTGCACGATCGCCGGGTAGACCCCGCCGATCAGCACCGCCGACAGCACCATCAGCCCGAGGCCGATCAGGGCCGGCGCCCAGGTGCGGCGGATCGGGGTCAGGAAGAACAGCACCGCGCAGATGATCGCGACGAAGAACAGGATGGTCTTGGCCGGCAGGAAGGCGTTGGCGTCCACGTAACGCAGGCCCGTCCAGCCCGAGACGCCCTTGTACGAGCCGGTCTTCACGGCCAGCGCGTACCGGTCCAGCCAGTACGCGACCGCCTTCAGCAGCACGAACACACCCAGCAGCACCGCCAGGTGGCCCTGCGCGCCCGCACTGGCCCGACGGCCCGGGCCCTGCAGCCGCAGGCCCCCGTACAGGTAGTGCACCAGCACCGAGGTCAGCAGCGAGACGATCACCGCGCTGAACGCGAAGCCCAGCAGGAACTCGTAGAACGGCAGCTCGAAGGCGTAGAACGAGACGTCCATGCCGAACTGCGCGTCCTTGACGCCGAAGGACGTCTCATTGGTCCACAGCAGCCAGGTCCGCCACTGGCCGGACGCCGCGGCACCGGCCACCAGGCCGATCACCAGCGAGACGCCGATCAGCGCCCAGCGCTTGAACGGCGCCAGGCCGGCCCGGTAGCGGTCCAGGCTCTGCTGCTCCACCGACATCGCCGACAGCGGCGGCCGGAGCCGGTGCGCCAGCCAGATGTTGGCGCCCACGATCAGCGCCATCAGCAGGCCGAAAACGGCGAACAGGCCGATCTTCGTCCAGAGCTGGGTGGTGAACACCGAGGAATAGTGGACCGACTTGAACCAGAGCCAGTCCGTCCAGAATCCGGCGAACATGACGAACAGCAGGAAGAGCACCGCGAGCACGCCCAGGGTCAGCAGGAGTACCCGCGCGCGCCGGGAGGGCGGGCCTACTCTGCGCCGGAAACCCGGCCCTGAGCGTTCCGGCATCTGGAATACCACGGTGGCACCTCAGCTGTGTCGTCTGGAAATGGGTCGGTCGTCAGTGCAACTTAACCAGGCTTTAGCCGAGTTCCCACCGTTAGCAGACGGTTACGACAACGTTCCCCCCTCCCTCCCCCCGGCACGCGGCACCGCCCCGGCGGTCCGGCGTGTGAGGATTGAGGCATGTCCGATGTCTCCCCTTCCCCCGACGACGTCTCCAAGCTCCCGGCCGCGACCCCGCTCACCCGGGCCGCCCTGGAGATCGACGAGTACGCCGCCACCCTCGGCTGGGACCTCCCGGCCCGGCTGTTCGCCCTGGTGGACAGCGCCCAGCTGCGCAAGGCCGACCCCCGGATCGCCGAGCAGCTCGGTCTCTCCGGCGGCGACGAGCCCGGCCTCACCCCGGTCGAGCAGGACGAACTGCCGGACGGCATGGAGCTGGACAAGTTCCTCGGCACCATCGCCTGGCCCGCCGCGGTGGCCGGCTGCGCCCTGGTGGTCGAGCGGCTGATGCTGCCGCCCGGCGCCGAGCAGTCCCGCCCGCGCAACGCGACCGACGCCCAGCTCGCCGACTGGGTGGCCGGCCACCCCAAGCGCGAGGAGGTGCGGATCACCGCCGCCGTGCTGCGCGACGGCAAGAAGGAGATCGCCCTGCGGCTGCGCTCCAAGGACACCGCCCGCGAGGTGCTGACCGGCCCCGACCTCGTGCCGGGTCTGACCGCCGCGCTGCTGGCGACGTTCTCCTGACCGACGGGCGCCCGCCCGCGGCTACTTGACGCAGGACGGCAGCGCGGAGGCCTGCCCGGAGCGGATCTGCTCCAGCGACTTCAGCGCGCCGTCCAGCGTCTCGGCCTTGACCAGGGTCAGCCCGGACGGGGTGTTCTTGGCGGCCTCGGTGCAGTTGGCGGCCGGGGTGAAGAAGTACTCGGCGCCGGCGTCCCGGGCGGCGATCAGCTTCATCGATATCCCGCCGATCGGGCCGACCTTGCCGGAGTCGTCGATGGTGCCGGTGCCCGCGACGAACTTGCCGCCGGTGAGGTCGTCGGGCGTCAGCTTGTCGATGATGCCCAGCGAGAACATCAGGCCGGCGCTCGGCCCGCCGACGTCCTGCAGCCCGATGTCGATCTGGAACGGGTAGGTGTGCCGGATGCCCGGGTAGATGCCGACCATCGCGTTGCCCGTCTCGGGGGACTTGGCGGTGGTGACGGTGACATCGGTGCGCGCCGCCGGATCGGCCTTGCCGCCGTCCTTGACCCGCGGCACCACGGTGAAGACCGTCTTCTCGCCCGGCTGGTGCCTGGTGACCGCCTCGGTCACGCCCTCGAGGGTGGAGACCGGCGTGCCGTCGATCGCGACGATCTGGTCACCGGCGTGCAGCACGCCCTCCGCCGGGCTGTGGGCCGTCACGGCCTTGACGATCAGCTCGTTGCCCACCGGAATGCCGAGTTCGGTGAGCGCCGCCGTCCGCGCGCTGTCCTCCGACGACGCGAACTCCTCGGCGTTCTGCCGCTTGGCGTCGGCGTCCGTCTGCCCCTTCGGGTAGACGTTGTCGTGCGGCACCACCAGCACGTCGTCCCGCAGCCACCCGACCACGGCGGAGACCAGGCTGGGCTCGTACTTGGCCCCGGTGACCTGGACGGTGGTCATGTTGAGGTGCCCGCTGGTCGGGTACGACTCGCGGCCGGTGATGGTGATCACCGGCGTGCCCGTCTTGTCCTGCGTCCCGAGCGTGTTGTACGTCGGCCCCGGGCTCATCTCCGTGTACGGCACCTTCATCAGCACCGAGACGCAGAGCAGCGCTATGAGCAGCAGGGTGGCGGCGAGCATCGTCGCAGAGCGGCGTGGCATGCCTCGACAGTACGGGACGCGCGTGACAGCACGCCCGCCGGGCTACCGGCCGGGACGCTCACCGGGGCCGGTGGCCGCGGTGCTGTCGGCGGTGGTGCGTTCCATCGCCGCCATGAAGCGCCGGTGCTCGGCGAGCGAGGCGGGATCCCCCGTGGCCTTCGGCGCCCGCTGGGCCCACCCCGCCCAGACGGCGGCGACCAGCGCGGCGACAACCGGAATGATCAACCAGGCGAGCGCAGCCATATCCGTCACTCCCAGCTCGTCGTGTCTATGAGCAGATTAACCACTCCGGCGGACAACGCGGACGGCGCCACCCGGGTTACGGCACCGCCGATCGGCTCACCGCCGGGGAGTATTCGGAGCAGCCGGCCACACCCGTTCGGGTGAGGAACCGGCGCGCCTGCGTGCAGAGCCGCCACGGCCGCCATCGGGGCGGCAACACGAGCCACGCGGGGTCAGCAGCCTCCGGCGCCGACCCACTCCTCCTCGCCGTCGGAGAACACCTGGTGCTTCCAGATCGGCACCTCGTGCTTGAGGTCGTCGATCAGCCGGCGGGCGGCGGCGAACGCCTCCCCGCGGTGGGCGCACGAGACGGCGACGATCACGGCCTTGTCGGTGATCTCCAGCCGCCCGATCCGGTGCACCGCGGCGAGCGCCCGGACCGGGAAGTCCGCGACGACCTTCTCCGCGATCCGGCGCATCTCCTGCTCCGCGGTGGGGTGACAGCTGTACTCCAGCGCGGCGACCGACTTGCCGCCGTCGTGGTCACGGACCGTCCCGACGAAGACGGTCGTACCACCGGCCGCGTCGTCGCCGACCGCCTCGTACACCTCGTCGAGCGAGAGCGGGGTGTCGCGGACGGCGAGCAGACGGATGGGGTCGTGATTCTCGGACATGACCTTATGATTCCCCATCCCTGGCGCTTTCGGACAAGAGTCTTCCGCATCACGACGGTGAAATTTCGCATCGCGAGAATGCCGCCACCGGTCGCGGCCGGTGGGCCACGGCCGACGACCGGAGACCGACGGCCGCCGCCGGGGGCCGGGCACGGGTCAGAAGCGCCGCCGCTTGCGGGCCCGGCGCACCAGCGCGGCCGTACCGACCAGCGCCACCGTCGCCCCGGCCGCGCCCAGGCTGGTGGCGGCCTCCTTGCCGCCGAGCCGGCGGCCGGCCACCGCGTGCTTCCCCGAGACCTGCGCCAGCAACTCGGCCAGCACCTGCTCATTGGTGTACACCGGACGCCACCCCGCCTCGTGCAGCCGGCTGCCGGAGACCACCCACGGGTACATCGTGTAGGCGAGGTCACCGGCCGGGGCCGGGGTCAGACCGAGCCGGTGCAGCCGGGCCGCGGTGCCCAGCGCCAGCGAGGCCGGCAGCTCCATCCGCCGGATGCCCGACAGCCGCTCCACGTCCTCCTGCTCCAGCCAGCCGTCGCAGCCGACCGTGACCTCCCCCTCGACCAGCCCCAGCGCCGCGTACTCCAGCGCCGCCGCCAGATCGTCCACGTGGCAGAACTGCCAGCACGGCCGGGACCCCGCCACCACCAGCAGCCGGGGCGCCTCGAAGTGCCGGGTCAGCACGGTGTCCACCCCCGGCCCGACCACGACGGCGGGCCGCAGCACGGTCACCTGCAGCCCCGGGTGGGCACGGGGCGCCCGCCGGGCGAGGCGCTCGATCTCCAGCAGGTCCCCGACCAGCGAGGCCTCCTCGGTGGCCCGCAGCTCCGAGTCCTCGGCCAGCGGGACCTCATTGTCGGCCAGCGCGCCGTAGACCATCGCCGAGGTGCAGAGCACCACCCGGTGCACCCCGGCGGCCGCGGCGGCGGTCAGCACGGTCTGCGCGCCCCGCACGTTGTAGGCGCTGCGGGCGCGCGGGTCGGACTCCATGCCGAGGTCCATCGCCAGGTGGACCACCACGTCGACCCCGGCCAGCCGCTCGGCCACCGCGGGGTCCCGGACGTCCAGGACGCGCCACTGCACGCCGGGCACCTCCCCGCGCCGGTCGTCGACCGCGAGGACCTTCCTGACCCCTGGCGAGGCCACCAGCCGGGCCGCGACGCGTTCGCCGAGGACACCGGCGGCGCCGGTCACGGCCACGGTCAGCGGTCTCCCGCCGTAGGCTGGAGGCGGCGACGCCGTGGTGTCCAGGGCGTCCTCTCCTCCGGTCAGCCCAGAGCGAACGTCCGAAGGCGGGGAACTCACCGGCCATCCTCCACGGTTAGCTTTATGTGCGTGCGTACGTGTGTCACGTACGCCCATCCTGCCCGAGGCGAAGGCCCGGCGGTGCACCCGGCGCGGTCCAGCCGTGCGGGAGCCGCCCACCGGCCGCGAGTCCCCCACTCCGCCGACCTCCTCGGGCGCCGAGACTTTTCCGCCACCACCCGCATGACGGCCGACCGGATCGAGGACCCCGTGAGCGACCTTCCCTTCGGATTCGGCGTTCCGCCAGAGGAGCCCGAGGACGGCAAGGCCAAGCCCGAGGACGAGCAGAAGAAGAAGGACCAGGAGCAGAGCGGTCCCCCGTCGTTCGGCTTCGCCGGGAACCCCTTCGGCGCGCTGTTCGGGATGGGCATGCCCGGCGGTCCCGGTACGCCCGGGGCACCCGGCGCTCCCGGCGGTCCCGGCGCGGACAACCCGTTCGCCGCGATGTTCGGCGGCCTCAACCCCAACGACCTCGGCGCCGCCTTCCAGCAACTCGGGCAGATGCTGTCGTTCGACGGCGGCCCGGTGAACTGGGACCTCGCCAAGGACATCGCCCGCCAGACCGTGGTCGCCGAGCCCACCGAGGGCAAGAGCAAGGACCGCTCGGTCAGCGCCGCCGAACGCTCGGCCGTCGCCGAGGCCGTCCGCCTCGCCGACCTCTGGCTGGACGGCGCCACCGAGTTCCCCTCCGGCGCCGGCACCGCCGTCGCCTGGAGCCGGGCCGAGTGGATCGAGGCCACCCTGCCGGTCTGGAAGGACCTGGTCGACCCGGTCGCCGAGCGCGTCGGCAACGCCATGGGCGGCGTCCTGCCCGAGGAGATGCAGGCCATGGCCGGCCCGCTGATGGGCATGATGCGCTCGATGGGCGGCGCCATGTTCGGCACCCAGATCGGCCAGGCGCTCGGCGCGCTCGCCGGCGAGGTCGTCGGCTCCGCCGATGTCGGCCTGCCGCTCGCCCCGGCCGGCAAGGCCGCGCTGCTGCCGCAGAACGTCGCCGAGTTCGGCGAGGGCCTGAGCGTGCCCGCCGACGAGGTCCGGCTCTACCTCGCCCTGCGCGAGGCCGCCCACCAGCGTCTGTTCGCCCATGTGCCGTGGCTGCGCGCCCACCTGCTGGGCGCCGTCGAGGCCTACGCCCGCGGCATCAAGGTCGACAGCTCCCGGATGGAGGAGCTGGCCGGCCAGCTCGACCCGAGCAACCCCGAGGCGCTCCAGGAGGCACTGGCCGGCGGCCTGCTCCAGCCCGAGGACACCCCCGAGCAGAAGGCCGCGCTCGCCCGCCTGGAGACGGCGCTCGCGCTGGTCGAGGGCTGGGTGGACGCCGTCGTGCACACCGCCGCCGAGCCGCACCTGCCGCAGGCCGGCGCGCTGCGCGAGACCGTCCGCCGCCGTCGCGCGGCCGGCGGGCCCGCCGAGCAGACCTTCGCCACCCTGGTCGGCCTGGAGCTGCGCCCGCGCCGGCTGCGCGACGCCGCCCGGCTCTGGGCACTGCTCGCCGACGCCCGCGGCATCGAGGGCCGCGACGACCTCTGGCAGCACCCCGACATGCTGCCCACCGCCGCCGACCTCGACGACCCGGACGCCTTCGTGCACCGGGGCACCGGTGACCTGGAGGGCGGCATCGACTTCGACGCGATCGACAAGCTGCTCGGCGAGGCGGCCGCGGGCGGCTCCCCGAAGCACGACCTCACCAAGGACGGCGGCGAGGACGGCAAGAACGACGACGGGAAGGGCGAGCCCACCGCATGACGGTCACCGAGACGGGCGCGTCCGCCCTGCACGCGGACGCCGTCCGCACCCTGAGCCGCTGGCAGCCCGCCGACCCGGACCAGGACCGGTTGCGCCGCGACTACCTGGACCACCTCGCCGAGCAGCCCGAGGGGCTGTTCCGGTCCTGCCTGCCCGCCCACATCACCGCCAGCGCGGCGGTCGTCGACCCGACCGCCGGGCGGGTGCTGCTCACCCTGCACCCCAAGGTCGGCATCTGGCTGCAGATGGGCGGCCACTGCGAGCCGGGCGACCGGGACCTGGCCTCCGCCGCACTGCGCGAGGCCACCGAGGAGTCGGGCATCGCGGACCTCACCCTGCTGGCCGTCGACGGCACGCCGGTGCCGACCAGGCTCGACCGGCACCAGGTCCGCTGCACCGGCAAGGACCAGCCGGAGAACATCCACCTGGACGTCCAGTACGTCGCGGTGGCCCCGCCGGGCGCGCAGGCGCTGATCAGCGAGGAGTCACTGGACCTGCGCTGGTTCGACTACGACCGGCTGCCCGAGCTCACCGACCACTCGGTGCGCGACCTGGTGGCACGGGCCCGGAGGCTGACGGCCTGAGGTACGACGGATAAAGGGGGCGCGGGCCGCATCGGCCCGCGCCCCCTTCAGTCGCCCTCGCCACCGTGCCGCCGGACCCGAGCCGGGCGCGGCTCCGGGGGAACCTAGCCGCAGGATTCGGCCGGATCGGGCTCCGGGTCCGCATGCCGGGCGCCGGGGATGTGCGGCAGCCGGGCCGCCGAGACCACACCCTCCAGATAGCCGCGGGCCCGCTCGGTCCGCGGATACGCCTCCAGCAGCGCCCAGAAGGCGGGACCGTGGTCGGGCACCAGCAGGTGGGCGAGCTCGTGCAGCAGCACATAGTCGACGACGTACTCCGGCATGCCCTGGAGGCGGTGCGAGAGCCGGATCGTCCGCTCGCTGGGGGTGCAGGAGCCCCAGCGCGAGTTCTGGTTGGTGACCCAGCGCACCTGGGCCGGCTGGGCGCGACCGCCCAGGTAGGCGGCCGACAGCTCGCGGGCCCGGGCCGCCAGCGCGTCGTCCCCGAGGACCCGGCGGCTCTCCTGGGCGGCCAGCTTCTCCAGCATCTGCGCGACCCAGCGCTGCTCCTCGGCGTGCGACATCCGGGCCGGGATCAGCACGACGGTGCGATCGCCCTCGCGGTACGCGGACACGGTACGGCTGCGACGGGCACTCCGGCGGACCTCCACCCGGGAGCGGTCGGCATGCTTCCCGTCGAACCGCTCGGTATGCGACTCGGGGGGCTGCGCGGCGGGGGGCTGCGGCGGTTGCGGGGGCCTCTGCTGCTGATCCGGGCGCCCGCGTGTGCTCGGCGCGGCGACCTGCGACCCGGACGCTGCGCGGGCACGCCGACGCGACGCCGGGGGATGGGAGTCCCGTTCGGCTGCCATGCCACACGACGTTACCCGGTACCACTGACAGAAGTCCGCTGCCGTGGCCGAAATCTTTCGTGGAGTGATCGGGAACGAAAAGCCGACAGCGGGTGTCCGGAAACCGTCTCGGGACCGCACGGCAAGTTATCCACAGGGCGTGCGAACAGATCTTCCGATCATGAGGCCGGACCTGTGGACAACGCACAGCACGATGTCGGGCCGATCGGGCATGCTGCCGTCAGCCGTCCGGAAACGATCGGAAGGAGAACCGTCGTGCGCCTTGTGCTGAAGCCCGCCCTCTCCCGCAGCTGGCGGGACTCGGAGACCCTGCAGTTCGGCACCGTCCGCCAGTACGCGGGGGTGCTCGAACGCGCCGACAAGGCCCTGTGCGACTTCCTCGGGCTCGTCGACGGGACGAGGGACCGGCCCGCGCTGCTCGACGCCGGTGAACGGGTGGGCTTCGGCCGCGACCCGGCCGACGCCCTGCTGGACGAACTCGAACAGGGCGGGCTGCTCGACGACGCCGACGCGGTGGGCGGCGCGCTGGCCCGCTTCCCGCAGCCGCATCGCGAACTTCTCGGGCCGGACCTCGCCTCGCTCTCCCTGGTGCACTCCAGCCCCGGCGCCGCGCCCGCCGTACTGGCCCGCCGGGCCGACACCCGGGTGGAGGTCCGCGGTGCCGGACGGGTCGGGGCGGCGCTCGCCGCCGTCCTCGCCGCCGGCGGCACGGGCACGGTCACCGTGACGGACGGCGGCCGGGTCACCCCCGGGGACTGCTCCCCCGCCGGGCTGCCACCGGGCGAGGTCGGGCGGCTGCGGACCAGCGCCGCCCGCGAGGCCGTCCAGCGGGCCTCGGCGCGCCGCCCGGCGGCGGGCGCCCGCCGTGCCGCCCCGAACGGGCCACCCGACCTGGTGGTGCTGGCGCCGAGGGACGGCAGCGGCGCGTTCGCCGGCGGCACCTACGAGGCGAGACAGCTGCTGCGGGCCGGGGTGCCCCATCTGTACGCCGGGGTGGTGGAGGAGATCGGGGTGGTCGGGCCGCTGGTGGTGCCGGGCCGCTCGGCCTGCGGCCACTGCCTGGTGCTGACGAGGGAGGACGAGGACGCGGCCTGGCCCCGGGTGCTGGCGCAACTCGCCGACGAGGGGCCGGGGCGGGCCCGTACCCCGGCCTGTGACACCGCCCTCGCGACGGCCGTCGCCGGTCTCGCCGCGCTGCATGTGCAGGTGTATCTGGACGGCGGACGCCCGCCCAGCGTCGACGGCTGGTGCGAACTCTCCGCCATCGACGGCATGCCCCGTCGGTTGCGGCTCAAGGGCCACCCCGACTGTGGCTGCCTCTGGCAGCCGCTGCCGCCGAACTGAGCGGAGGCCCAGGGACGGAACTCCGGCGGTCCGCCGGCAATACCGTCGTCTGGCGCCGGGTCGGCTGCTGCAGCAGCCGGCCCGGACCGGCGAGCCACCACACGGGGCCCGACGTGGGCTGCGCGGGAACGCGCAGGTGGGCTGCGCGGGAGCATGCACGTGGGCTGCGCGGGAGCATGCACGTGGGCTGCGCGGGAGCGGGCAGGTGTGCTCGCTCCCCGTCCGGCCCGACAAGCCAAGATCACGGGAGGCGGGTGGGTGGGAGGGGGTGGGGGGTGGGCCCCCGGAAGCTCAGCCCAGCCCAGCTCAGCCCGTCGGGCGCGGCCGCCCCCCCCCCCCCCCCCCCCCAAAAACCCCACACACCCCCCCCCCCCCCCCCCCGGGGGGGATTTTGGTATAGGATTGAAGTATTAGAAGCGCATAGGGGAGGGTACGGCCCAGCGAGACC
>NZ_JBIVRD010000007.1:107645-230205 GCF_044755565.1 Kitasatospora sp. NPDC092286
GCCCCCCGCCCGCCCCCCCCCCGGCGCCGGGGGGGGGGGGGGGGGGGGGGGGGGGGGGGGGGGGGGGCGCCCCCCCCCCCCGGAAGCTCAGCCCAGCCCAGCTCAGCCCGTCGGCCTCGGCCGCAAGCGCCCGAGGCCGACGAAACAGCCGACAGACCCGGCCCGCTGCCCGGGGCGGCGGGCCGAACGGAAGCCCAATCGCCTCGAACCACCGCGCACAGGAAGTCGGCCCGACCGACTTCCTGTGCGCAACGCCACCCGGTGCGGTCGAGGCGCGGCCCTCCGCCCCACGGCAGCGGGCAAGGCCCACCCCTGGCCCTCTGCTGGCACTCTGCTGGCCCTCTGCCGACGGACGGGCCCCGGGCGGGGCGCGCGAGGAGAGCGGCGGAACCGGCCGGAGGCGGGTGCCCGGTGAACCGTTGCAGCAAGTGGCAAATGCGGCCGGGGGCGGAGTGGGGAGCGGGCACAATGGCGTAGTGATGGTCGGCCCCCGGTCGTGGGGTGCCGGGGGCGTGTGGATTGGAGGCCCGGGTGAGCGATCTTCCGCGCAAGGCAGTGACCCGCACGGCACGGCTCGCCGCCCTGCCGCTGGGGATAGCCGGCCGGGCAACGCTCGGACTGGGCAGGCGGATCGGCGGGCGCTCCGCCGAGGTGGTGACCGCCGAACTGCAACAGGCCACCGCGGACCAGCTGTTCAAGGTCCTGGGCGAGCTCAAGGGCGGGGCGATGAAGTTCGGGCAGGTGCTGTCCGTCTTCGAGGCCGCACTGCCGGAGGAGGTCGCCGGGCCGTACCGGGCCGCGCTCACCAAGCTCCAGGACGCCGCTCCCCCGATGCCCGCCGCCAAGGTGCACACCGCGCTGGAGCAGCGGCTCGGTGAGGGCTGGCGCGAGCTGTTCCGCAGCTTCGACGACCGCCCGGCGGCCGCCGCGTCGATCGGGCAGGTGCACCGGGCGGTCTGGCACGACGGGCGCGAGGTCGCGGTCAAGGTCCAGTACCCGGGCGCGGGGGACGCGCTGCTGGCCGACCTCTCCCAGCTGAGCCGGGTGGCCTGGCTGCTCGGCCCGCTCATCCCCGGGCTCGACATCAAGCCGCTGATCACCGAGCTGCGTGAGCGGGTCGCCGAGGAACTGGACTACGAGCTGGAGGCCGGTGCCCAGCGCCGGCACGCCGAGGAGTTCGCGGGCGATCCGGACATCGTGGTGCCCGGGGTGGTGGCGCAGGCCGACCAGGTACTGGTCACCGAGTGGATGGACGGCGTCCCGCTGGCCGAGGTGATCGCGAACGGCACCCAGGAGGAGCGCGACCGGGCCGGGCATCTGCTGGCCCGGTTCCTGTTCGCGGGCCCGTCCCGGACGGGTCTGCTCCATGCCGACCCGCACCCTGGCAACTTCCGGCTGCTCAAGGACGACGGCCCGGCGGAAGGCTGGCGGCTCGGGGTCCTGGACTTCGGCACCGTGGACCGGCTGCCGGGCGGGCTGCCCGCCCCGATCGGCGCCTCGCTGCGGATGGCGCTGGCCGGGGACGCGGCGGGTGTGCTGGACATGCTGCGCGAGGAGGGCTTCGTCAAGCCCTCGATCGAGCTGGACCCGGACGCGGTGCTCGACTACCTGCTGCCGATCATCGAGCCGGCCGCGGTGGACACCTTCCACTTCACCCGCAGCTGGATGCGGTCCCAGGCCGCGCGGATCGCCGATCCGCGTTCGCCCGCCTACAACCTGGGCAAGCAGCTCAACCTGCCGCCGGCGTACCTGCTGATCCACCGGGTCACGCTGAGCACCATCGGGGTGCTCTGCCAGCTCGGCGCGAAGGCGCCGTTCCGTACGGAGATGCTGGCGTGGCTGCCCCAGTTCGCGGACGAGGCCGCGGGCGGGGGCGCCGACCAGGCCGAGGCGCCGGAGCCGGAGCCGAAGCCCGCGAAGAAGCGCGGCGGCACCCGCAAGCGCTGACCCCCGGCACAACGGCCGCAGGCCGCTCCCCATGGTGGGGAGCGGCCTGCGGCACGACGGGGGTGGGGCGAATCCGGCCCCGCGCCTACATCAGCGCGACGGCGAGGGCCTTGCGGGCGCGCAGCGAGGCGCGTTCGGCCTTCTGCTTGAGCCGGCCGGCCCGGGCGATCCGGGTGACGAGCCGTTCGTGCTCGGCTTCCTGCAAGCGCTCTTGCATATGGGCACGGGCCAGGGATTCGTGGAGAAGTTGCATCTCGAGGGTCCTGTTCTGGATCTGAAGTTCGGTGGTCTGCTCTGCGCGGACGGTCGGATCGATGGCGGCGGCGGTCATGTCGTGGTCCTGCTCGTGGTGCGACGTGGGGAAGTGGACGGTGCGGGCTGCGTCGGCTTTGGCGGCGGCGAGACGCACGGAGCGGCGCAGGGCGCTGTCCAGCGGGGGCTGCTCTCCCCGACGGACGGCCGCGGCTCCGAGCGCGGGGTTCACGCTGCGACCTCGGTCTTGCGCGGGCGGCCACGCGGCCGCTTGCGGGCCACGACGACACCCTGGACGAAGAGCTCGCCGCCCCAGACGCCCCACGGCTCACGCCGCTCCAGCGCGCCGGTCAGACAGACGTCCTTGACCGGGCAGGTGCCACAGAGGGACTTCGCGTACTCGACGTCGGCCGGCGTCTCCGCGAAGAAGACCTCCGGGTCGAAGGCGCGGCACGGGATGGGGAGACCGAGCGCCTCGGCCTGCTCGATCGAGGTGAGCTGCATAAGAGAAACCTCCGGGGGGTCGGCCTGGTCGGCCTTGGTGTTCTGGCTTGTCGGCGGTACGGACGGGATGGGCGGTGTGATGACCGTGGACACTGTGGGCGTCTTCCTCGTCTTTTCAGTGGGTCCGGCTCAGCTGACTGGTGGGGCTGGGCCGGAGGCCCCGGGGGGCCTGGGTGGTCTTGCGTACCGGACAAAACAGAAGGGCCGCGGATCCCGGTGTGACGGGTTCCGCGGCCCTGGAGGTGCCGACCTGAGGCTTCCTCAGGTTCGTTCTCTCCAGGGTTCAGGCCCGCGGAAGGCCCGCATCCGGACGGCCATGGCGCCGGTAAAGGCGGCCTTGGCCTGGTTAATCTGCTGCTCGTTCTGCTTCTGGGCGTTTCCGGCACCGATGACCTGCGCATAGCCGCCATGCATGGCAAGGGCTACTGCCGCCTTCGGTGCCTGGGTCGGTCGCTCATCACGCAGGGAGCGCGACGTGCCGGCCGACGCCCAGTCACGGGACAGACCGGTCTCGACGGAGGTGCCTTCGATGCCGCCCGTGACACCCGTGATGCAGAGATCAGTGTGTCCAGGACCACTGACAACGGGGACGACGGAGACACCGGTGGTGTCGAGACCCAGACCGGTTCCACCCAGCTCGGCGAGAGCCCGCAGGCGGGCGGCACGCAGGGAGGAGGTAGCGACGACGGTCTGGCCAGTCAGTTTGGTGATCGTGATGGTTTCCACTGTCTTCGCCTCCTCTCGGCGCCTCGCGAGGCCTGGTCTCCCGGGCCTCGAACTGTTCGGATGTCTGTCTCGGTGGTGCGGGTGGAGCTGGTGAAACTGTAGATGTGGCTCTGGTGCGCAAGGGAACAAGGCGCAGGTGTCACCCCGCACGATCGCGTCCCCTTGACCGCTCCGGCAGGCTATTGCGCTCCCGGTACGACGCGCAAACTATTTTTCCGGCGAGTTTCCCGGCGGGTTCCGAAGCACCCCGGGCGACCGCTTCCGGGCCGGCTCGGACCAGCCCGGTCCGGCTCAGGCCGGTTCGGCCGGATCGCCGTCCTCGACGTCGACCGGATCGTCCTCGGGCTCCTCCCCCGCGCACAACGAGAGCACGGCGGCCCCGTACTTGTCCAGCTTCATCGCACCGACCCCCGAGATCACGGCCAGCTCCTGCCGGTTCGCGGGGACGTCCTCGGCGATCGCCATCAGCGTCGCGTCGGTGAAGACGACGTAGGCCGGCGCGCCCTGCTTCTTCGCCTGCCCGGCCCGCCACTCGCGCAGCCGCTCGTACAGCCCCTCGTCCATCGTGGAGGGACAGCTCTCGCACCGGCGCAGCTTGCGTTCGACCGCCTCGGTGAGCACCCGCTCGCAGACCCGGCACTTGACCGGCCCGCGCACCCGGCGCCCGGCGGAGCGCTCGCCGGGCTCGACGCCGCCCCGCCCGCTCCGGCCTCCGGCGCGTGCGCCCGGTGCGCCGGAGTTCGGCCGCAGGCCGTCCAGGAAGCGCGTCGGCTTGCGGCTGGCCCGGCCGCCCGGGGAGCGGGAGAGCGCCCAGGAGAGCGAGATGTGCTTACGGGCGCGGGTGACGCCGACGTAGAGCAGCCGGCGCTCCTCCTCGATCTGCTCGTCGGTCTTGGCGTAGATGATCGGCAGCGTGCCCTCGGTGAGGCCGACCAGGAAGACCGCGTCCCACTCCAGGCCCTTGGCGGCGTGCAGCGAGGCCAGGGTGACGCCCTCCACCGCGGGTGCGTGCTGGGCGGCGGCGCGGGCGTCGAGTTCGGCGACGTACGCGGCGAGGTCGGCGCTCTGTCCGTCGGCGGTCCGGGTGCGCTCGAACTCCTCGGCGAGCCGGACCAGCGCGGCCAGCGACTCCCAGCGCTCGCGCACCGCGCCGGAGCCGGCCGGCGGCTCGGGGGTGAAGCCCCGGGTGGCGAGGACGGCACGGACCTGGGCGGCCAGCCCGGGGGCGCCGTCGGTGAGCGGGTCGGAGCCGGCCCGGGCGGCGCCGCGCAGCAGCACTCCGGCGTCGCGGACCTCGGGCCGCTCGAAGAACCGCTCGGCGCCCTTGAGCTGGTAGGAGACGCCGAGGTCGGCGAGCGCCTGCTCGTAGACCTCGGACTGGCCGTTGGTGCGGAACAGCACGGCGACCTCGCTGGCCCGCACGCCCGAGGCCAGCAGCTCCTTGATCCGGCGGGCGGTGGTCTCGGCCTCGGTCGGCTCGTCCTCGTACTCGGTGTAGACGGGTTCGGGGCCGGCCTCGCGCTGCGAGACGAGCTCCAGCCGGTGCCGGGCGGCCTGGCCGCGGGCCTGTGCGAGCAGGCCGTTGGCGAGGTGGACGACCTGCGGGGTGGAGCGGTAGTCGCGGACCAGTTTGACCACCGTCGCCTCGGGGTGGCGGGTGCGGAAGTTCAGCAGGTAGTCGGGGGTCGCGCCGGTGAAGGAGTAGATGGTCTGGCTGGCGTCGCCGACGACGCAGAGGCTGGCGCCGCCGCCGGGGCCGGTCCACTGGTCGAGCAGCCGCTGCTGGAGCGGGGAGACGTCCTGGTACTCGTCGACGGTGAAGTGCCGGTACTGGGTGCGGACCTGGTCGGCGATGTCCGGGCGGTCCTCCAGGATGGCGGCGGTCAGCAGCAGGACGTCCTCGAAGTCGATGACGCCGCGGCGGCTCTTGGTCTCCTCGTAGACCCGGTAGACCTGGGCGGTCTCGGCCGGGTCGCGGGGGGCGTCGCGGCCCGACTTCTGCACCGCGGCCGGATAGTCGTCGGGGCCGATCTGGGTGACCTTGGCCCATTCGATCTCGGCGGTGAGGTCGCGCAGTTCGGTGCGCTGGACCCGCAGCCCGCAGCGTCCCGCGGACTCGGCGACCAGCTGGACCTTGCGTTCCAGCAGCTGGGGCACCGGCCCGCCGACGGCGCGCGGCCAGAAGTACTGGAGCTGGCGCAGCGCGGCGGCGTGGAAGGTGCGGGCCTGGACGCCCTCGGCGCCGAGCTGGCGCAGCCGGCCGCGCATCTCGCCGGCGGCGCGGGCGGTGAAGGTGACCGCGAGGACCTGCTGGGGCTGGTAGACCCCGCTGCGCACGCCGTAGGCGATCCGGTGGGTGATGGCGCGCGTCTTGCCCGTGCCGGCGCCGGCCAGGACGCAGACGGGCCCCTGCAGGGCGGTGGCGACGGCCCGTTGCTCGGGGTCGAGCCCGGCGAGCACCGCGTCGGGGCCGGAGGGGGCCCGGTAGTCGTCGAACGGGCTGCCGCTCAAGAGGTCTTCCTGCATGCCTTCCATCCTCTCAGCCCGGTGGGACAACTCGGGCGGGCTTGTCCACAAGCGCGGTGTGATCGCAGGATGATCACCACGCCTCCCGGCGTGCGGAATGGCGGCTGCGCCCCCAAGGGTGAGAGGTCGCCCCTCACTCCGGGCGTCCGCGGAATGACCGTCGCGCGGCGGACGTTCTCGCCTGAGACCGTACGCCCCCTCCCGAAGGAGCCCCCTCGATGTCCGGCAGCGTCACGATGTACAGCACGACCTGGTGCGGGTACTGCAACCGACTCAAGAGCCAGCTGGACCGTGAAGGCATCGGCTACACCGAGATCAACATCGAGGAGGACCCGGCGTCGGCGTCCTTCGTCGAGTCCGTCAACAACGGCAACCAGACCGTCCCGACCGTGCTGGTGCAGCCGGTCGGCGGCGGCGAGCGGGTCGTGATGACCAACCCGAGCCTGATCCAGGTCAAGAAGGCCCTCGCGGCCTGAGTCCACGGCGTCCCCGGGCCGGTGCGCTACGGCGCGTCGGCCCGGGCCGTGTCCGCCCTGGCCTGGTCCGCCCTGGCCGGGTCCACCGGGGTGGCGGGCGCGGGCAGCGAGGCGCGGGCGGCGAGGTCGCCCACGCCGTAGACGAGCCGGCTGCGGTCGGCCGAGTAGCGGGTCTCGATGACCCGGACGGGCCCGCGCCGGTCGTAGGTGACCCGGGTCTGAACCATCAGCGGCACCCCGGGGCCGCCCTGGAACCACTGTGCCTCCTCCGGCCCCGGCATCCGGGCGACCAGGTGGTCGACGGCGCCGATCTCGGTGCGGCCGAGCACGGCGAGCACCGCCTCGTCCCCGCCGTCGATCTGGTCGGGCTCCATCAGCGGGGTGCCCGCGGCGAGGCCGGCCCGGTAGTGGCTCTCCTCGATCGAGTACGGCTCGCGGTCCAGCATCCGCAGCTGGCGGCGGACCACGATGGCCTCGCCGGGCCGCAGTCCGAGCCGCTCGGCGATGTCGACCCGGGCCCGGACGATCATCATCTCGAAGTCGACGGTGAGCTCCCGGCCGGCCTCGACGGCCTCGCCGAGGTAGACGGCGGTGGGCACGGCCAGACAGTCCCGTGGCGCGGGCGGCAGGGTGGGGCCGAAGGCGCGGTGGTCCAGGACGGGATGCTCCCGGAGATAGGTGCCCTTGCCCTGGAGGCGGACCAGCCGGCCCTCGTTGACCAGCACGTCGACGGCCAGCCGGACGGTGTTGCGGGCGACTCCGTACTGTCGCTCCAGTTCGCTCTCGACCGGCAGGGCCGCGTCGGCGGTGAACTCGCCCTCGGCGATCCGGCGGCGCAGATCGGCGGCGAGACGCTGGTATTTGGGGGATTGGGCGGTGCCCCGTGGAATTGTCACCCGAGTGAATGTAGCGAGGGAGGTGACCCCGTCCGGCCGATTCCGGCAATGTCCTCCGTATCGGTGACGGCGCACCCGGGGCGCACGCCCTCCCCCGGGGGCCTAGGTCCCTCCGGATACGAACATCCGCACGGCAGGTCGGCCGGGCCTCGGCCGCAGCAACCGGCCCCGACGGCCAGGACCGCGATGACCCGAGCAGCATGGGGCTCGAAACGGAAAATTGGGGCGCACGAATTTATCCGCACGCCCCATTTCGCCGCATTACCAGCGCGCCGCCGACGGCAGCGGTTCGCCGTACCAGAGTTCGACCAGGTGACGTGCGATCGAAATCCCGGACGGCGGCAGGATCTCGCCCGCCGCCATCCCGGCCCGCAGCTCCTCCCGGGAGAACCAGCGCGCCTCGGCCAGCTCCTCGCCGTCCACCGTGATCGCCGTCCCGTCCGGGGCCGCCTTGCCCATGAAGCCCAGCATCAGGCTGGACGGGAACGGCCAGGGCTGGCTGGCGACGTAGCCGACCTCGGCGACCCGCACACCGGCCTCCTCGAAGACCTCGCGGATCACGGCCTGCTCGATCGACTCCCCCGGCTCCACGAAGCCGGCCAGGGTCGACCAGCGGCCCTCCGGCCAGATGGCCTGGCGGCCGAGCAGGCAGCGGTCCTGCTCGTCGGTGATCATCATGATCACCGCCGGGTCGGTGCGCGGGTAGTGCTCGGCCGCGCAGGAGGTGCAGCGGCGGATGTGCCCGGCACCGGCCTTCTCGGTCGGGTGCCCGCAGCGCGAACAGAAGCTGTGCAGCCGGTGCCAGTGCTCCAGCGCGACGGCGTGCACCAGCAGCCCGGCGTCCCGGTCGGAGAGCAGCCCGCCGACCTCGCGCAGCCCGGCCGGCCGGGCGTCGCCGTCCAGCCGCCCGGGCAGGCTCTCGCCGGCCAGTGCGAAGTACGAGACGCCGTCCTCGTCGGTGCCCAGGAAGTAGCGGTCACCGGTCTGCGGCGCCTCGAAGGAGGGCAGCAGGACCAGTTCGGTGCCGTTCCCGGTGTCCACCACGAACGCCTCGCCCCCGGCGATCGGCAGGACCTTGGTGTTCGGGTGGCTCCACGCGGCCGCCAGCCAGGGTTCGTCGAACCGGTGCTGGGCCGCCCGGTCCACCCCGGCCCGGGCCAGCGCCAGGTGCCGCGGGCGTTCGGTCTCAGGCACGGTGCTCACTTCGTTCCATCCCCACGTGATGAATCATCCGGATGAGTGATCTCGCTGTCAGGGCGGGCCCTGTGGCCCTCACACGCCCTCGCCGCCCGGCCGCCAGTTCTCGGCCAGGTCGCCCCAGAGATAGGCGGCCGTCTCCACGCCCTTGGCCAGCAGGTCCAGCTCGACCTTCTCGTTGACCGAGTGCCAGCCGTCCGACGGCACCGAGATGCCGAGGAAGAGCACCGGCGCGCCGAGCACGTCCTGGAGGTCGGCGGCCGGGCCGGAGCCGCCCTCGCGGGTGAAGAGGATCTTCTGCTGGAACGCCCGCCCCATCGCCCGGACGGTGGACCGCAGCGCCGGGTGGTCCAGCGGGGTCAGGCAGGGCCGGGTCGCGCCCGGGAACACCAGCTCGTACCGGATGCCCTCGGGCACCCGCGCGGCCACCCAGTCCCGGACGGCCGCCCGGACCTGCTCCACCTCCTGCCCGGCGACCAGCCGGAAGGAGAGCTTGAGGTGCGCCGAGGACGGCACGATGGTCTTGCCGCCGGGGCCGGTGTAGCCGCCCCAGATGCCGTTGACCTCGGCGGTCGGCCGGGCCCAGACCCGCTCCAGGGTGGAGTAGCCGGCCTCGCCCCGGGTGCCGTACGACTTGGCGACCTTCAGCCACTGCGCCTCGTCGAAGGGCAGCTCGGCGAAGAGCTCCCGCTCGCGCTCGGTCAGCTCGACCACGCCGTCGTAGAAGCCGGGCACGGAGACCCGGCGGTCGGCGTCGTGCAGCGCGGCGGCCAGCTCGGCCGCGACCGCGGCCGGGTTGGGCACGGCGCCGCCGAAGGAGCCGGAGTGGATGTCGGTGTCCGGGCCGTACAGGTCGATCTGGGCGTCGGCCAGACCGCGCATGCCGGTGCAGACGGTCGGCGTGGTCTCCGACCACATGCCGGTGTCCGAGATGATCACCACATCGGAGGCCAGTCGCGCGGCCTCCCGGCGGACCAGGTCGGCGAAGTGCGGCGAACCGGACTCCTCCTCACCCTCGATCAGCAGCTTGAGGTTGACGGCCGGGGCGGTGCGCCCGGTGGCGGCCAGGTGGGCCCGGACCCCCAGCGTGTGGAAGAAGACCTGGCCCTTGTCGTCGGCCGCGCCGCGGGCGAACAGCTGCTTCCCGACCACGGTCGGCTCGAACGGCTCGGTCGCCCAGCCGTCCTCCTTGGCCGCCGGCTGCACGTCGTGGTGCCCGTAGACCAGCACGGTCGGCGCGGACGCGTCCCCGGACGGCCACTCGGCGAAGACCGCCGGCAGGCCGTCCGTCTCCCAGACCTCGGCCACCGGGAACCCGGTGTCGCGCAGCTTCGCGGCCAGCCACTCGGCGGAGCGGCGCACCTCGCCGGCCCGGCCGGGGTCGGCGGAGACCGAGGGGATGCTCAGCCACTCGGAGAGGTCGGCCAGGAAGGCGCTCTGGTGCCGGTCGATGAAGGAGCGGACGACGCTGTCCGGGGTTTTCGTCATACGGACGACTTTAGTTCGCCCGCGCGGGTGTCCGCCCCGGCCGTCCGGCGCACGAGACCTGTAACGTCCGTCACCCCCGGCCGCACGGAGACGGCCGGGGGTGACGAGGGGTGGTGGCGGCGGACCGCGCGTCAGCCGGAGCGGCGCAGCAGCGAGATCCGCGAGCGGGTGAGCAGCGTGGCCAGTACCACCGCGAGCAGCGGCAGGACGACCACGGTGACCCCCACGTTGAGCCACGGGAAGACCACCAGCGACCGGTTCGCCACCTGCTCGGGGCTCATCCCCGGGAAGACCGCCGCGGCGGCCTCGACCTTGAGCAGCGCCACGGCCGGCACCACGCCGGCGACGACGCCGAGCAGGGTGCCCATGGTCGCGATCACTCCGCACTGGAAGCCGGAGAGGGTGCGGCGGATCCTGGGCTCGGCGCCGACCGCCGCGAGGGTGGTGAGGTCGCGCTGGGAGTCGGCGGCGGCGAGACCGGTGGCGATGCCGGCCGCGCCGAGCGCGACCAGGGCGGCGAAGGCGGTCAGGCCGAGGGTGACCAGGTCGCGCTGGGAGTGGTAGCCGCGCTCGACCTGGAGGTAGGTGTGGTCGGCGAGCTTGCTCAGCGCGCCCATGGCCTTCTGTTCGGCGCCGTCGGTCGGGGCGGTCTCGGGCAGCCAGACCGAGCCGGCGTCGGTGGTGGTCAGGCCGAGCCGGTGGGCGGTGTCCGGGGTGATCAGGGTCTGGCCGGCGGTCGGGATGACCGCGGTGGCCAGGTAGGCGTCGACGGCGACCTCGTGGACGACCTCCTCGACCGGCTTGCCGGGCTTGGCCGCCGACCGGTCCTGGGGCTCGGTCAGCTCGACCAGGACCGTGCCGTCCTTGACGTACTTGGGGTCGAAGACCACGGCCTTGCCGGCCGCCAGCGCCTGGCCGACGGCCGGGTCGGTGATGCCGAAGAGGTTGTGCAGCACGGTGGCGTCACCGGACACCAGGGCGCCGAAGGTGTTGGACCGGCTGGTGTGGCCGCTCTTGCAGCGCTCGTCCTCCTTGCGGAGCCGGTTCGCCTCCTCGTCGCTGATGTCGACGAAGCCGTTCGCGTCCAGCGGGCAGCGCCGTTCCTTGGGCATGTTGACGGTGACGAAGCCGCAGCTGCCCTCGGTCACCGAGCAGTCGCCCTTGTAGCCGACCTTCTGGACGTCGGCGCGGGTGCCGAGGCCGGGGATGCTGCTCTCGACGGCGTTGCGCATCTGGGGCAGCAGTTTGCCGTCCGCGGCGGAGCCCCAGCCGCTGTCCAGGGTGACCGCTCCGGCGGGCGCTCCGGCGGTGTACTCCCGGCGTTGCTGCTCGTCGGTGCTGAAGGTGTAGATGCCCATGGCGACCGACCCGGCGACGGCGGCCATCACGGCGGCGACGGCGGGTGCGGTGCGCCCGCGGTGGCGGACGGAGTCGCGCAGGGCGAGGCGGGGGCCGAGCGGCAGCCAGCGGCCGATCCGGCCGAAGAGTCCGACCAGGTAGGGGGTGAGGGCGACCATGCCGAGTTCGGCGACCGCCGAGCCGCCCAGGACGGCCAGGCTGGTGTTGCCGAAGCCGCCGGTGGAGCCGAGCAGGGCGAGGGCGGCGCCGCCGCCGAGCATCAGCAGACCGAGCAGGGCCAGCTTGCGGCTCGGCGGCTTGAGCGAGTCACGGCCGGTGAGCGCGGCGACCACGTCCTGCCGGGAGGCCTGGACGGCGGGGACGACGGCCGCGAGCAGGCCGGTGACCAGGCCGATGGCGAGGACGCCGAGCAGGTCGAGCGGCTGCACGTCGAAGTGGCCGAACCGCTGCCCGGCGTACTCCTCTGCGTGGGTGCGCACCAGGGCGACGGTGCCGAGGCCGAGGCCGAGGCCGAGTGCGGCGCCGGTGGAGCCGAGGACGATGCCGCCGCCGAGCACGACGGCCCGGATGTTGGCGCGGTCACCGCCGCCGGCGGCGAGCAGGCCGAGCTGCCGCCGGGAGCGTCTGGCGCCGACGGCGAAGGCGGGGCCCGCGAGGAGCACGATCTCCAGCAGGGCCATGCCCATCACGGTGGCCAGGATGACGACCCGGGTGCGGTCGAAGTAGCTGGTCCCGCCGGATTTCCGCTGGTCCTCCTTGACGTAGTAGGGCACGTCGGAGCGGGCCGGCGGGTCGAGCATGACGTTGCGCGCGGCGAGGGTGAAGCCGTACCGGTTGAGCTCGCTCACCTTGGGCCAGTCGAACGTGGCCCCGGCGGGGAGTTTGACCAGCCACCGGTCGGTCCGGTCGTCGGACGGGGTGCGGCGCGAGCCCTGGCCGGCGGCGTACGCGTTCAGGGGGTCGATCAGGGAGCCGGGCCGGGCGACCAGTTCGGTGGCCCGCAGCTCGCCGGGGTACTCGACGACGGCGGTGATGGTGTAGGGGGTGGCTTCGAGGCCGCGCGGGGCGGTGCGGTCGCCGAGCTTGAGCCCGGAGCGGTCGAGGAAGGCCTGGGTGACGGCGATCTCGTGGCCCGCGCCGGGGGCACGGCCCTTGACGAGGTCGATCCGGCCCTTCCAGACCGGGTCGTTGAGGTCGGCCTCGGTGGTCTGCACGCTGAGCAGGCCCTGGGCGGTGCTGGTGGAGGTGAACGGGCCCCGGCGCTCCGGGACGAGCGTGCTGCCGGGCGGGAGCAGTTGCCGGGCGAGTTCGGCGGGCTCGGTGTCGAGGCTGCGGCGCTGCTCGGGGGTGTACTTGGGCCGGCCGTTCTCCTGCTCGGCCGCTTCGGGGCTCTCCATGTCGTAGCCGGTGTCCGGGTCCGGGGCCTGCATGATGATGGCGCCGCGCTCCACGAGCTGGAGTTGGGCGTTGGCCTGGCCCATGGCGCGGACGACCCGCTCGGCGGGGTCGAGGTCGGCGCTGCGGAAGACCACGTCGGCGCCGGTGACGCCGAGGACGGGCAGGGCGACCATGGCGACGACGAGGGCGCTGCGGCCCTTGGCGCGCAGGGCGTCGCGGCGGGCGATGCGCAGGGCGACCCGCCAGGCGGTGAGCTTCACTGCTGCACCGGGCCCTTCCCGCTGTTGGCGGCGGCGGTGACGAGCAGGCTGGCGGCGTCCTGGCTGATGCTCTCGTCGACCATGCGGCCGTCGCGCAGGAAGACCACGCGGTCGGCCCAGGCGGCGTGCCGGGCTTCGTGGGTGACCATCATGGCGGCGGCGCCGGCGTCGCAGCGGGCCCGCAGGACGGCGAGGACGGATTCGCCGGTGGTGGAGTCGAGCGCGCCGGTGGGTTCGTCGGCGAGGACGAGGCGGCGTTCGCCGATCAGGGCGCGGGCGATGGCGACGCGCTGCTGCTGGCCGCCGGACATGTCGTCGGGGAAGCGGTCGGCGAGTTCCGGGATGCCGAGCTCCTCCAGGGCGGCGAGGGCCTCGCGGCGGGCCGCGCGGGTGGAGAGGCCGTCGAGTTCGCGGGGCAGTGAGATGTTCTCGGCGGCGGTCAGGGCCGGTATCAGGTTGTAGTCCTGGAAGACGTAGCCGATGGAGCGGCGGCGGACCTCGGCCAGCCGCTTGCGGCTGAGGCCGCCGAGGTCGACGCCCTCGACCAGGACCTGGCCGGTGGTCGGGGTGTCCAGGCCGCCCGCGAGGGTGAGCAGGGTGGACTTGCCGGAGCCGGACGGGCCCATGACGGCGACGAACTCGCCGGGGTGGACCTTGAGGTCGACCCCGCGCAACGCGTGTACTTCGGACGCGCCCTGTCCGTGGACCCGGGTGACGTTCTCCAGGTGCAGAACGGCTTGGGTGCCGCTGCGGGTCGGATCGGTGTGGGTCACGTTTCCCCCTGCTGTTCTGGGCTCCTGGTCGGGAGCCGGTGGTTCTGGTGGTGGTGCGGGGCCGCGGTCCGGCCCCCGGCCCGTGCTGCGGGGCACGGGTTCAGGCCTTGGTCCGCCGGCGGCCGGGGCGGCGGGTGGTCCTGGTCTCGGTCTCGCGGGCCTCGGCGGCTCTGGCCTGTTCGATCTCGGCCTGCTGGGCGAGGCGGGTCTCGCAGTGGTCGAGCCAGCGGATCTCGGCCTCGGTCTGGAAGATGAGCTGTTCGAGGACGAGCAGCCAGGCGAGGTCGGCGCCGGGGCTGGTGGACCGGCCCTGGCTTCCGGCGTTTCCGGGGCGGGTCTCGCCGGCCAGGGCGCGGCCCTTGAGCCGGGTGTAGTCCTGGAGGGCCTTGATGCTGTGGCGTCGCTGGCCCTGGACGACGGCGGGCACGTCCACCCCGGGGACGGTCACCGCCATGGCGAGCTTGATCGCCAGTTCGTCGCGCGGCGGGTTGGTCCGGGGCACCGGGGTGTCGAACCAGGCTCGCAGTTCGGCCCGGCCGGCCTCGGTGACGGCGTAGAACTGGTGCCCCTCCTCGTCCTCCCCGGCGGGCTCGACCAGGCCGTCGCGCTCCAGGCGGGACAGGGTGGTGTAGACCTGGCCGACGTTGAGCGGCCAGGTGGCACCGGTGCGCGCCTCGAACTCGGTGCGCAGCTGGTAGCCGTAGCGGGGGCCCTGGTCGAGCAGGGCGAGCAGACCGTGACGGATGGACATACCGAGTATGTATACCCGGTATGCCCAGTGGCCTCAAGCGGCGCCCCCTCCCCCGGCGAGCGGGTACCGTCGTGCGGTGTGAGCCAGTTGCGCATCGCCACCTTCAATCTGCTGCACGGTCAGCCGCTCGCGGCGGACGGCACCCCGCTGCCCTACCCGGCCGACCCCGGAGGGCCGCTGGCGGAGGCGGTGGCCGCGCTGGACGTCGACGTGCTGGCCCTTCAGGAGGTGGACCGGCACCAGTCGCGCTCGGGCGGCGCCGACCAGGCGGCCGTCGCCGCCAAGGCGATGGGTGCGGCCGACTGGCGGTTCGCGGCGGCGCTGCACGGCCGCCCGGCGCCGGTGGCCGGCTGGCTCCCGGAGCCGTCCGCCCCCGAGTTCCAGGTGTACGGGCCGGGCGAGGTCGGCGACGGCGCCCCGCCCTCGTACGGCACCGCGCTGCTGACCCGGCTGCCGGTCCGCCACTGGCGGGCCCGCCGGTTCGCCCCGGCGCCGTTCGGGCTGCCGCTGCGGGTGGCCGGGCGGCGCGGGCTCACGCCCGTCCCGGACGAGCCGCGGGCGGCGGTGGCGGCGGTTCTGGAGGGCGAGCGGGGGCCGTTCACGGTGGTGGCCGCGCACCTGTCTTTCGTCCCGGGCTGGAACATGGCGCAGCTGGCCGGGATCCGGCGCTGGATCGCCGACCTGCCGGGGCCGTACCTGGTGCTGGGCGACTTCAACCTGATCGGCGCGGTGCCCCGGACGGTGCTCGGCGGGGCCACCGCGCTGGACCGGACCGCGCCCCGGGCGCGGGTGCGCGAGCTGCGGGCGGCCCGCCGGGCCCGGCCGCGGCTGGTGGAGCCGCGCCGGCGGCGGGTGCGCGAGCCGCGGGCGCGGCTCCAGGGCTGGCACGACCTGGCGCGCACGCCCACCTATCCCTCGCACCGGCCGGCCGTGCAGTTCGACCATGTGCTGGCGGTGGGCGTGCCGCGCACCGCGGTGGGTCCGGCGGCCGCACCGCGGGCGGCGGTCTCCGACCACCGGCCGCTGGTGGTGGCGGTGTCGCTGTAGTCCCAGGAAGCTACCGCCGGGTCAGCAGCCCGTTCTGGTGCGGCAGCTGGGCTCCGGCGGCCGGCGGGGGATCGTACTGGAGCAGCAGCATCGCGGCGTCGTCCCCGAGCTGGCGGCCGACGTGCCGGACGACGTCCTCGTGCAGCCGCCGCAGGACCTCGGCGGGCCGGCCGTCCGCGTGCCGCGGCAGCCGGTCGGCGAGCGGGTAGAAGGCGCCGGAGCGGTCCCGGGCCTCGATGACGCCGTCGGTGAAGAGCAGCACGCGGTCCCCCTGGAGCAGCGGGACCCGGTGCACGGGCGGCCGGACGTCGGCCGGGTCGAGGACGCCGAGCGGGGGCACCGTCTCGGCGAGCTCCAGCGGCCGGACGGGCTCGGTGCCGCGCAGCAGCAGGGGTGAGGGGTGGCCGCAGTTGACGATCTCGGCGGTGCCGTCGGGCCGGACGCCGATCAGCACCAGGGTGACGAACTCCTCCTCCACACCGGGGTGGTCGTTCTCGTGCAGCGCGCGGTCGAGGCTGACGGCGAGCCAGCCGGCCACCCGGTCCAGCGCGGACTCCTGGTGGGCGGCCTCGCGGAAGGCGCCGAGCACGGCGGCGGCGGTCTCCACCGCGCCGAGCCCCTTGCCGCGCACGTCACCGACCACCGCCCGGACGCCGTGCCGGGTGTTGACCACCTCGTAGAGGTCTCCGCCGATCCTGGCGTGGGCGGCCGCGGCCTCGTAGTGGACGGCGGCGCGCACCGTGCCGACCCGTTCGGGGACGGGCCGCAGCAGTACCCGGCGGGCGATGGAGGCGACCAGCTGGGCGTCGGCGAGCGCCTCCTCCTGGCGCAGCCGCAGGGTCGCGCTGACCCAGCCGATCGCGGCGACCAGGAGGATGGCGAAGACGGTGGCGCTGTGTACGGACTCGCCGAGCACATCGTTGTGGAAGGCCATCAGGAAGGCGCCGGCCTCGGTGCAGGCGCCGATGGCGAGCGGGTACCAGGTGCGTCGGCTGACCACGGCGGCCAGCGCGGGGACGGCGGTGAGGGCCGGTTCGACCGTCACCGCGGTGTTGCTGATGTAATCGAGGACGACGACCAGCGTCATGCCGATGAACGGCAGCGCGAGCGCCGTTCTCGGCCAGGTGCCGGTCGCACCGGCCGCGGGCCCCGGGGCCGGCCCGGCGAACCGCTCTCTGATCCATCCGGTCGCGCTCAACTTCGGTCTCTCCAGCAGAAGACGCCGATGCCGGGGGCACCTGCGGCGATGACTGAGGGTTAGGGAATGCGGGCCTCGCTGGCGGCCGGAGCACGGGGGTTGACCGGTTACCGACCCCACAATAGGCGCGAAACGTGCACGACGCACAGGTTTCGCGCGATGCCGTGATGACTTGACTGCTCTCTGTGACTCATTCTTCACTGTTCCCGATCAGGAGCCGTTCCAACTCTTTTCGGTCGGGAAGTCCTGCGGGTTGTTCGATCCGGCCGCTGCGGACATACAGGAACGACGCCGTGACCTGCTCCAGCGGAACGCCCAACTGTTCGGCCCAGGCGACCCGGTAGACGGCGAGCTGGAGCGGGTCGGCGGTCTCCTCGCGATGGGTCTTCCAGTCCACCACTTCGTAGCGTGACGCCGCACCGGATTCTGACCGGCCGTCACCTTCACGATAGACCGCGTCGATCCGGCCGCGCACCACCCGGCCCGCCAGCACCAGCTGGAACGGCGCCTCGACCCGGTACGGCGTCCGGTGCGCGTACGGGGTGCGCAGGAACGCCTCCTTGAGGCGCTCCAGGTCCTGCTCGTCCTCGATCCCGTCGTCGTCCGCGCCCGGCAGCGCGCCCGGCCCGATGAGCAGCAGCGGCTCGATCCTGGCCTGCACCCAGGCGTGGAAGCGGGTGCCCCGGCGGGCGGCGGGCTGCGGCGGGCGCGGCATCGGGCGGGCCAGGTCGTGGGCGAAGCCGTCCGGATCGGCGGCCAGCCGCAGCAGCTGGGTGGCGGAGAGCGCGGGCGGCAGCGGCACCTCCCGGACGCCACGCCGGGAGCGCTCCAACTCGCCGAGCAGCGCGGTGAGGTCGCGGTCCCAGGACTCCACCTGGCGGCGGTCCTCGACGCCCATCGGCTCCGGCTCCGGGGCCGGCTGCCCGGCCAGCCGGCGGCGGACCACCTCGGCGACCCGGCGGCGGGCGTGCTGGGCGGCCGGGTCCAGCGGCAGCGGCCAGGGCCGTTCCACCGGGGCGGCCAGCGCGGGGTTCTCCGCCCCCTTGGCGGGCTGCTCCGCCCAGTGCTCGGTCTCGCCCGCGCCGGGCCGCTCGCAGTGGGCGCGCAGCGCCTCCAGGAAGGCGGACGGGCCGCGGACGGTCTTCTGGGTCGGCCCCCACCAGTGGCCGGAGGCCAGCAGCAGGGAGCGCGGCCGGGTGAAGGCGACATAGCCGAGGCGCAGCTCCTCGGTGGCGGAGTGCTCGGCGAGCTGCTGCCTGAACGCGGTCATCGACTTGCCGGTCCAGCCGCCGCGGACGTCGGGCAGGGTGGCCGCGTCGCCGCGCAGCGCGTGCGGGAGCACCCGTTTGGTGCTGGTCCAGCGCTCGCGCGGGGCCGAGGACGGGAACGCCCCCTTGACCAGGCCGGGGACGGCGACGACGTCCCACTCCAGCCCCTTGGACTTGTGGGCGGTGAGCACCTTCACGGTGTCCTCGCCACCGGGCAGGCTGCTGTCCAGGCCGCGCTCGTACTGCTGGGCGGCGCGCAGGAAGCCGAGGAAGGCCGGCAGGCCCGGGTCGCCGTCCAGGTCGGCGAAGCCCGCCGCGACGTCCAGGAAGGCGTGCAGGGTCTCCCGGCGGCGGGCGGCCAGGGCCTTCGGCGAGGCGGCGAGTTCGACCTCCAGGCCGGTGACCGCGAGCACCCGGTGCAGCACGTCCATCAGCGGCTCGGCGAGCGAGCGGCGCAGCTCGCGCAGCTCCCGGGCGAGGCGGGCGAACCGCACCCGGGCCTCCGGGGAGAACGGCAGTTCGTCGGGCTGGTCGGCGTCCAGGAAGGTCTCCAGCGCGTCGGCGAGCGAGACCACCTCGGTGGGGTCGGTCTCGGCGACGGCGGCGGCCAGCGCCTCCACGCCCTCGGGCCGGGCGGTGCGGACCAGGTCGGCGGCGCGGCGCCCGAGCAGGGCGAGGTCGCGGGCGCCGATCCGCCAGCGCGGGCCGATCAGCAGCCGGACCAGCGCCGCGTTGGCGGTCGGGTCCTGCAGCACCTCGCAGACCGCGACCAGGTCGGCCACCTCGGGCAGTTGCAGCAGTCCGCCGAGGCCGACCACCTCGACCGGCACCTCGCGGGCGACCAGCGCCGCGTGGATGTCGGGGAACGCCGCGCCGCCCCGGCAGAGCACGGCGATCCGGCCGGGCGCGGTGCCGGTGCGCACCAGGTGGGCGATCGAGTCGGCCAGCCAGTCGATCTCGGCGGCGTGGGTGGGCAGCAGCGCGGCCCGGACGTATCCGTCCTGCTCGGCGCCGGGCGCCGGGCGCAGCGCCTCGACGCCCGCGTGCATGGCGCGCAGCGGCGCGGCCAGCTCGTTGGCGAAGGCGAGCAGCCGGCCGCCGCTGCGGCGGTTCTCGCTGAGCGCGTACCGGGCGGCCGGGGTGCCGCCGGCCTTCGGGAAGTGCCGGGGGAAGTCGTCCAGGTTGGCGACGGAGGCGCCGCGCCAGCCGTAGATCGCCTGGCAGGGGTCGCCGACGGCGGTGACGGCGTGGCCGCCACCGGCGCCGTCCGGGCCGGCGCCGAAGAGCCCGGCGAGCATCAGCCGCTGGGCGACGGAGGTGTCCTGGTACTCGTCGAGCAGGACCACCCGGAACTGGCCGCGGAGCAGTTCGCCGACCTCGGGCCGCTGCTGGGCGAGGCGGGCGGCGGCGGCTATCTGGTCGCCGAAGTCCATCAGCCCGGCGGCGGCCTTGCGGCGCCGGTACTCCTCGACCAGGCGCAGCAGTTCCAGCCGGGCCCGGGCGGTGCCGGGGACGGCCCTGAGGTCGTCGTTGGTGAGTTTGGCGGTGGCCAGGGTGTCGAGCAGTTCCTCGTCGTACGCGCGCAGGGCGGCGGGCTCGACCAGGTGCTCGGCGAGTTCGCCGTCCAGGGCGGTGAGGTCGGCGACCAGGTTGGCGAAGGTGCCGGTGAGCGCCGGGAAGGGGCCGCGGGCGGTGCGCAGCACCTTGGCGGCGAGCTGGAAGCGGGTGGCGTCGGCGAGCAGCCGGACGTCGGGCTCGATGCCGATCCGCAGGCCGTGCTCCTTGAGCAGCCGGCCGGCGAAGGCGTGGTAGGTGGAGATCTCGGGTTCGCCGAGCGGCTCCTCGTCCGGTTCGGCGACGCCGGCGCGCAGCAGGGCGGCGCGGACGCGTTCGGAGAGTTCGCCGGCGGCCTTGTTGGTGAAGGTGAGGCCGAGCACCTCCTCGGGCCGGACGGCGCCGGAGCCGACCAGCCAGACCACGCGGGCGGCCATCACGGTGGTCTTGCCGGAGCCGGCGCCGGCCACGATGACGGCCGGTTCCAGCGGGGCGCCGATGGCCGCCATCTGCTCCGGGTTGAAGGGGATGCCCAGCAGGTCCTTGAGCTGGTCGGGGCGGCTGAGCACGGCGGTCACCCCTCAACGCTAACCGGACGGGCGGACAGTCCCTCACCCGAACGGCCCCGGCGCTCCCCGGCCGGTTACTCGACGAGCTGCGCGCCGTCCCGCTGGGCGGAGCAGCTGCGGCGGAACGAGCACCGGTCGCAGCCGCTGCCGGTCTGCGGGACGAAGCGTTCGGCGAGGACCCTTCCGGCGGCGTCGGCGAGCAGGTTCTCGATCCAGGGCTCGCCCTCGGGCGGGTCCTGCCGCTGCACCTTGGGCGCGTCGGGCAGGGCCTTGGCGGATGGCTCGCGCAGGTGCACCAGTTCGGCGCCGCCGGTCTGCGGCGGGTGGTCGTCGAAGCCGGGCAGTTCGTTGAGGGCGCCGGCCCGGACGGCGAGCTGGTAGACGGCGAGCTGCTTGTGCTCGGGCAGCGACTTGTCGGTCGGGATCTGCTTGCCGGTCTTGAAGTCGACCACGTAGGCGCGCCCGGCGTCGTCCTTCTCGACCCGGTCCATCGAGCCGCGGATGCGTACCGAGACGCCGCCGACGTCCAGGCTGACGTCGAAGCCGTGCTCGGTGGCGACGAGATCGCGGCCGCGTTCCAGCACGTGCCAGTTGAGGAAGCGCTCCAGGGCGGCGCGGGCCTCGGTCTTCTCCTGCTGGGACTTCCAGGGGGCGTCGAAGGCCAGCGCGTCCCAGACCGTGTCCAGCCGCTCCATCAGCACGGCGAGGTCGGCGGGGGTGCGGCCGGAGCCGACCTCGTCGGCGAGGGCGTGCACCACGTTGCCGAAGCCCTGGGCGGCGGAGCCGGCGCCGCGCGCCTTGACCTCCTTGTCCAGGAACCACTGGAGCGAGCAGTTCTCCAGCTGTTCCAGGCCGCTGCCGGACAGCCGCACCGGCAGGCCGGCGTCGCGCAGCGGGTCGGGGGCGGCGGTGGCGTCGTCCAGGCCCCACCAGCGTTCGGGGTGGGCGGCGGGGACCAGTGGCAGGCCGTCCTCGTCGGCGGCGGCCGCGAGGGTGGCGAGCCGTTCGGCGGCGGCGCGGCGCAGTTCCGGCGAGCGGGCCGGGTCGACGGTGACCGCGCGCAGCTCGGCGACCAGTGCGGGCACCGAGAGCGGGCGGCGCGGGCGGTGGGTGATGTCCTCGACGGTGACCTGGGGGGTGCGGCGCAGCACCCGGCCGGTTCTGGGGTCGAGTTCCTCGCGGTAGAGCTCGCGCAGGAAGCGGGAGGGTTCGTCGCCGTCCTCGGCGGGCGCCTTGACGGCGGTGACGATCAGCCGTTCCCTGGCCCGGGTGGCGGCGACGTAGAAGAGCCGGCGCTCCTCGCCGAGCAGGGCGGCCGGGGAGAGCGGTTCGGCGAGGCCGTCGCGGCCGATCCGGTCGGCCTCCAGCAGCGAGCCGCGGCGGCGCAGGTCCGGCCAGAGGCCGTCCTGGACACCGGCGACCACGACGAGGCGCCATTCCAGGCCCTTGGAGCGGTGGGCGGTCATCAGCCGGACGGCCTCCGGGCGGACGGCCCGCACGGTGAGGGTGTCGGCGGCGATGTCCTGGGCCTCCAGCTCGGCGAGCAGGTCGAGGGCGCCGCGGTGCCCGGTGACCTGTTCCTCGGCGCGGGCGGCGGTCTCGAACAGGGCGCAGAGCGCGTCCAGGTCGCGGTCGGCGTTGCGGCCGGCCGCGCCGCCGCGCAGGGCGGCCCGTTCCAGGCGTTCGCGCCAGCGCCGGCTGCCGTCCCAGAGGTCCCAGAGGGCCTCCTCGGCGGTGCAGCCGCCGGCCAGCCGTTCGCGGACCTTGCGCAGCAGGGTGCCGAGGTCGCGGGCGCGGCGGGCGTAGGCGGGGTCGAGGGCGACGAGGCGCTCGGGCTCGGCCAGGGCCTCGCGGATCAGTTCCTCGGCGGGGCGCAGCGCGGCGGCGGGCAGGTCGGCCGCGCGCAGCACCGCGCGTTCCTCCTCGCGCAGGGCGCGGCCGAGGCGGCGCAGGTCGGAGCCGTCCATGCCGCCGAGCGGGCCGGTGAGCAGGGTGTGGGCGAGCTCGGTGGTGAGGGGGTCGGCGGTGTGGAGGTCGGTGGTGGTCTCCTCCTCGTGGTCGTGCCGGTCCCGGGCGGCCTGCCGGACCGCCTGCTCGGCGCAGACCCTGAGGGCGAGCAGCAGCTGGGCGACGGCGGGTTCCTCGCGCAGCGGCAGGTCGTCGCCGTCGATCTCCAGCGGGACGCCGGCCGCGCTGAGCGCCCGCCGGACGCCGGGGATGGAACGGCCGCCGGCCCGGACCAGCACGGCCATCTCGCCCCAGGGCACGCCGTCCTCCAGGTGGGCGCGGCGGAGCAGGTCGGCGATGGAGTCCAGCTCGGTGCCGGGGGTGGGGTAGGTGTAGACCTCGACCCGGCCGCCCTCGCGGGAGGGCAGCAGGGCGCGGTGCTGGGCGAGCTTGTCGGCGGGCAGCCGGCCCATCGGCATCCGCCGGGCGAGTTCGCGGGAGGCGGCGAGCAGGACGGCGCCGGAGCGGCGGGAGACCCGCAGGACCTTGACCTCGGCGGGGCCGCCGTCGGCCCGCCGGAAGGTCTGCGGGAATTCCAGGATGCCGTTGATGTCGGCGCCGCGGAACGCGTAGATCGACTGGTCGGGGTCGCCGACGGCGACCAGCTCCCGCCCGCCGCCGGCCAGCCGGCGCAGCAGCCGGACCTGCGAGGGGTCGGTGTCCTGGTACTCGTCGACGAAGACGGCCTCGTAGCGCTGCCGCAGGTCCTCGCCGACCTCGGCGCGTTCGGCGAGCAGCACGGCGCGGTGGACGAGTTCGGCGTAGTCGAGGACGCCGCGCAGGTCGAGAACGTCCAGGTAGTCGGCGAGGAAGTGCGCGGCGGCGGCCCAGTCGGGGCGCTGGACGCCCTCGGCGAAGCGGCGCAGCTCGTCCTCGCCGAGGCCCAGTTCGCGGCTGCGGGCGAGCACCGCGCGGACCTCGTCGGCGAAGCCGCGGGTGGTCAGGCAGGCGCGCAGGTCGAGCGGCCAGCCGATCCGGCCGCCCGTGGCGGGGCCGTCGTCGGACGCGGCGAGGCGGGCGTCCTCGGCGCCGCCGGCCAGCAGCTCGCGGACCATGACGTCCTGCTCGGGGCCGGAGAGCAGCCGCAGCGGCTCGGCGTAGTCCTGCGGGTCCTGGTGGGCGCGGAGCAGGGCGTAGCAGAAGGAGTGGAAGGTGGTGGCCTGCGGGGCGGCGGCCGAGGCCCCGAGCCGGCCGGACATCCGGTCGCGGAGCTCCATCGCGGCCTTGCGGCTGAAGGTCAGGACCAGGATCCGCTCGGGGTCGGTGCCGCGTTCGATCCGCCGGGCGACGGCCTCCACCAGGGTCGTGGTCTTGCCCGTCCCGGGCCCGGCGAGCACCAGCAGCGGGCCGCCCGTGTGCTCGACCACGGCGCGCTGGTACTCGTCCAGCACGGGCGGGGCGGGCTGGGCGAGGGGGCTGCGCACCAGACGGTAGGGGGAGGTCACGGAGTTCCTGGGGGTCGTGCTGCGGGCAACGTCGGACGGGCCCGCCCGGGGCCCGTCCGTATCGAGCCTACGATCCTGCCCCGTCATTCCCGTCCGCGCACCCGGTTCCGGGAAGGTCCGGGGTCACCTGCCGTCCCAGCGGGCCCGCTTCAGGTCGACCCGGGGCGGGTCGGCGAGTTCGCGCAGCGGGGTGCCCTCCTCGCCGTAGTGGGCGAGGGCGCGGTGCTCGTGGCCGGGCAGGAACCGGCCGTCCGCGCGGATCACCCGCCACCAGGGCACGGCGCCGCCGTAGAGTGCCATGACCCGGCCGACCTGGCGGGGTCCGCCCTGGCCGAGGTATTCGGCGACGTCTCCGTAGGTCATCACCCGGCCGGGTGGAATCCGCTCGGTCAGGTCGAGCACCAGTTCGGCGAAGGGTGGCAGCGCGTCGTGGCCGCCGTCGTCGGTAGCGTCCGTCACCTGCGGCATTCTTCCCCATCCGGGCGCCCGGGAGGTCCGTCGTGGACGATCCGCCGCGCCCGATCCGCCCCCTGTCCAGCACGGGGCGCCGAGGCATGCCACCATCTTCGGGGCGGTGAGTGGTGATACGAGGACAAGACCAGATGACCGGGACGGCTGACGTGGGCGTGGACGAGGACTCCGACGAGTCCGCCGGCGCCGTGCCCGCACGTCCCGGCGGCGAGAGCGCCGCCGAGCCGTCACCGGAAGTCTCCCTGATCAAGGACCGGACGATCAAGACCCCCCAGCCGACCGGCCCCGAGGCCGGGCTGCCCGGGCCCGCACCCGAGCCGGCGACGACCGGTGTCCCGGCCCAGCAGCCCGCCCCCGGGCCGGCGCCCGCACCGTACGAACCGGCCGGGCCGCACGGGCCGCACGAGCCGTTGGACGACACCCCGCACCTGGACGTGGACGAGCCGCTGCTCGCCGCCCGGGCGCACCGCCCGTCCGATCTGATCCGCTTCCTGGCCGGCGTCTTCGGCATCGTCGCGGTGTTCGTCCTGGCCGGCGTCGCAACCTCGACCACCACCGGCATCGAGCTGGACATCGCCTCCAACGCGCCCCGGTTCTCCCCGGTGCTCTCCACCATCACCGGCCTGGTCTCCAGCGTCGCGGTGCTCGCCGTCCCGCTCGCCTTCGCGGTGGAGCGGCTGATCAAACGCGACGGCCTGCGGGTCGCCGACGGTGTGCTCGCCTCGGTGCTCGCCTACGGCGTCTCGCTGGGCATCGACTGGTGGGTCGCCGAGGGCGCCTCCGATCACATCCGGGACGCCCTCACCAGACTGCCGCTGGACAGCAACGGCACCCTCACCGACCCGGTGCACGGCTATCTGGCGCCGGTGATCGCCTATATGACCGCGGTCGGCATGTCGAGCCGGCCGCGCTGGCGGGTCGCCCTCTGGGTGGTGGTGATCTTCAGCGGGATCACCGAGCTGCTCGGCGGCTACACCACCCCGCTGTCCCTGCTGCTCACCGTGCTGATCGGCTGGTCCGTCGCCTACGGCACGCTGTACGCGATCGGCTCGCCGAACATCCGGCCCACCGGCCAGCACCTGATGATCGGCCTGCGCAAGGTCGGCTTCACCCCGGCCAGCGCCCACCGCGCTCCCGACGCGCCCGGCGGCACCCGCCGCTACTACGTCGCCCAGCAGAGCGGCCCGCCGCTGGACGTCCACATCATCGACCGCGAGCAGCAGGCCTCCGGCTTCTTCTACCGCGCCTGGCGGCGGCTGCGGCTGCGCTCGGTGGCCGTCCGCCGCAGCCCCCAGTCGCTGCGCCAGGCCCTGGAGCAGGAGGCGCTGATCGCCTACGCGGCGGCCGCCTCGGGCGCCCGCGCCCCGCAGCTGGTCGCCACCTCCGAGCTCGGTCCGGACGCCGCGATCCTGGTCTACGAGAACGTCGAGGGCCGCATCCTGGACGACCTCGGCGAGGGGGAGGTCACCGACCAGGTGATGGCCTCGCTCTGGGAGTCGGTCGCCGCCCTGCACGAGCGCCGGATCGCCCACCGCCGGCTCACCGGCGAGTCGCTGCTGGTCGTCGACGAGAAGGCGGCCTGCCTGGTCAACCTCTCCGGCGGCGACATCGCGGCCACCGATCTGACGCTGCGCATCGACATCGCCCAGCTGCTCACCACCTTCGCGCTGCGGATCGGCCCGGAGCGGGCGGTCGCCACCGCCAACGCCGTCCTCGGCGCCGAGCGGGTGGCGCAGGCGCTGCCGCTGCTCCAGCCGGTCGGCATGAGCCGCTCCACCAGGGTCGACCTGAAGAAGCTCACCAGGGAACGCAAGGCCGCCGCCCGGGCCCGGGCGCTGGAGCAGGTCGCCGCCGGCGAGCGCACCCAGCAGCAGGCCGAGGAGGACATCGCGGCGGCCGGCGAGGACCTGCTCAGCCGGCTCCGCGGCCAGATCCTCCAGATCGCCCCCGAGGCACCGACCGAGACGGCCAAGCTGGAACGGCTCAAGCCGAAGAGCCTGATCATGGTGATCGCGCTCACCTTCGCCGCCTATCTGGCCCTGACCACCATCAAGCCGGCCCAGCTCAAGCTCTCCCAGATGGACTGGGCCTGGGCTGCGGTGGCCCTGGCCGGCGCCGCGTTCAGCTACGTGGCCGCCTCGATGAGCCTGACCGGGTTCGTCCCGGAGAAGCTGCCGTTCCGGCGCACCGTCGCCGCCCAGCTGGCCGGGTCCTTCGTCAAGCTGGTCGCGCCCGCCGCGATCGGCGGCATCGCGCTGAACACCCGCTATCTGCAGAAGGCCGGCATCCGCTCCGGCCAGGCGGTCGCCTCCGTCGGCGCCTCCCAGCTGGCCGGGCTGGCCGGGCACCTGCTGCTGCTGTTCAGCTTCGGCCTGATCACCGGCAGCCAGACCAACGGCGACCTCTCCGCCTCCCGGGCGGTGATCATCGGGGTGCTGACCGCCGCCGTGCTCGCCCTGGTGGTCGCGGCCGTCGCCCCGCTGCGGCGGTTCGTGCTGAACCGGCTGCGCTCGCTGTTCTTCGGCGTGGTGCCCCGGATGCTCGACCTGATGCAGACCCCCAGGAAGCTGATCACCGGCTTCGGCGGCATCCTGCTGCTGACCCTGTCGTTCACCGCCTGCCTGGACGCCTCGGTGCAGGCCTTCGGCGGCAGCATCAGCTTCTCGGCGGTCGCAGTGGTCTTCCTGACCGCCAACGCGGCCGGTTCCGCGATCCCCACACCCGGCGGGATCGGCCCGGTGGAGGTGGCCCTGATCAGTGCCCTGACCTTCGCCGACGTGCCGGCCGCGGTCGCCACCCCGGCGGTCTTCCTCTACCGCGCGCTGACCTTCTGGCTGCCGGTGCTGCCCGGCTGGATCTCCTACAACGTGCTCCAGCGCAAGGGCGCGCTGTAGGTCCGCGCATGCGAAAGGGCCCGCCGGGAACGGCGGGCCCTTCGCGCGTCAGGCCTGGTACGTCAGGCCTGGTACGTCAGGCCTAGTAAACCGGCTTGTGCGGCTCGATCTGGCTCACCCAGCCGAGCACGCCGCCGCCGAGGTGCACGGCGTTGGCGAAGCCGGCCGCCTTCACCACGGCCAGCACCTCGGCCGAGCGCACGCCCGACTTGCAGTGCAGCACGATCTTCTTGTCCTGCGGCAGCGACTCCAGGGCGTCGCCCATCAGGAACTCGTTCTTCGGGATCAGCACCGCGCCGGGGATGTTGACGATCTCGTACTCACCGGGCTCGCGGACGTCGATCAGGAAGATGTCCTCCTTGTCGTCCTGCCACTGCTTGAGCTGCTTCGAGGTGATCGTCGAACCGGCGGCGGCGGCCTGCGCCTCCTCCGACACCACGCCGCAGAAGGCCTCGTAGTCGATCAGCTCGGTGACCGTCGGGTTCTCGCCGCAGAGCGCGCAGTTCGGGTCCTTGCGGACCTTCACCTGGCGGTAGGTCATCTCCAGGGCGTCGTAGATCATCAGCCGGCCGACCAGCGGCTCGCCGACCCCGGCCAGCAGCTTGATCGCCTCGGTGACCTGGATCGAGCCGATGGAGGCGCAGAGCACGCCCAGCACGCCGCCCTCGGCGCAGGACGGGACCATGCCGGCCGGCGGGGCCTCCGGGTAGAGGCAGCGGTAGCACGGGCCGTGCTCGGCCCAGAACACGCTCGCCTGGCCGTCGAAGCGGTAGATCGAACCCCACACGTACGGCTTGCCGAGCAGCACCGCGGCGTCGTTGACCAGGTAGCGGGTGGCGAAGTTGTCGGTGCCGTCGACGATCAGGTCGTAGCCGGAGAAGATCTCCATGACGTTGTCGTTGTCGAGGCGCTCCTCGTGGAGGATCACGTTGACGTAGGGGTTGATCTCCTTGACGGAGTCCCGCGCCGACTCGCCCTTGGAGCGGCCGATGTCCGACTGGCCGTGGATGATCTGCCGCTGGAGGTTGGACTCGTCCACCACGTCGAACTCGACGATGCCGAGCGTGCCGACACCGGCCGCGGCCAGGTACATCAGCGCGGGCGAGCCCAGGCCGCCGGCGCCGACACACAGCACCTTGGCGTTCTTCAGCCGCTTCTGCCCGGCCATGCCCACATCGGGGATGATCAGGTGGCGGGAGTACCTGCGGACCTCGTCGACGGTGAGCTCGGCGGCCGGCTCGACCAGGGGTGGCAGCGACACGGGGACTCCGATGGTCGTCGGTTCAGGTGGCCTGGGCCAACCTCTTGTGGCTTGTTGCTCCGCCACCGAGGTGGCTCTGCTACGCCAACAGTGTCATGCCGCCCCGGTATTCCGAGACAGCTCGTCCGACTGGCGAGACGGGCGGCACCGGATGGTGGGACCGCCCGCCGGCCCCGGGGCCCAGCAGGTCCGGGGCCCCGCGAAAGGGCCGCGGAAGAGCCGCGGCGGGCCGCCCGGCCCCGGCCGCCGCCCCGGACCGGCCCGCGCTCAGACCCGGCAGGCCGTCTCCAGCCAGACGTCCCCGAGCGACTCCTCCAGCGGCACCTGCGTCCGCCAGCCGAGACGGTCCCGGGCGGTCCGGACGTCCGCCTGCCGCCACGGCACCGGCTCGCCCGCCGGACCGCGCCCCTCGGCCGGCCGCGGCTCCGGCGCCCGGTGGCCCGGCAGATGGTGCCCGGGCAGGTGGTCGGCCGGTCCGGCGGACTGCGCGGGCAGCAGCATCTGCCGGTTCTCCTCCAGGACCGTCCCCTCGAAACCGGCCGCCCGGACCAGCAGCTGCGCCGCGTCCCGGGCCCGGACGGCGTGCCCGCTGCCGATGTTGATCACCCCGGTGGCCGCCGACACCGCCGCCGCCTGGATCGCCCGGGCGACGTCCCGGACGTCCACGAAGTCCCGGTAGCCGGACAGGTCCGGCATCCGCACCTGGGACTCCTCCCGCTCCAGCGCCCGGCGCAGGCCCTCGGCGAGCCGTCCGAACAGCGAGGCGGTCGGCGCGCCCGGGCCCACCACGTCGAACACCCGCAGCACGGCCGCGTCCAGCCCGGAGGCCAGCACCAGCTCCGTCCCGGCGAGCTTGGACACCCCGTACGGGCCCACCGGGCGCGGCTCGGCGCTCTCCGCCACCGGCACACCGCCCGGCACCGGCCCGTACTCCGCCGCCGAGCCGACGTGCACCAGCCGGGCCGGCTCCCGGCTGCGCCGGATCGCCTCGCAGACGGTGGCCACCGCCAGCGTGTTCGCCCGGATCAGGGTGCGCGAGCTGCCGTAGGTGGCGCCCGCGCAGTTGATCACCACCTGGGGCGCGACCGCGTCCAGGAACCGGGCCAGCGCGCCCGGACTGCCGGTGGTCAGGTCGAAGCGGATGTCGGCGGAGTCACGCCGGCCGAGCACCGTCACCTGCAACTCCTGGTCCATGAGCAGACGATCGGTGACCCGACGGCCGATAAAGCCGTCGGCGCCCAGCAGCAGCACCCTCATCGGGGGTGTCCTTCCACGAAGCGAGGTCGGTACGACCTGGCGGACAGAATGAACAACAGGACAGTGGATCGGTGGCGGCGCCGGCGCGGGCCCGGTCAGCGGTGCGGGCCGGCCCGGCCCAGCGCGAGCAGCGCGAGCCAGAGCGCGGGAGCGGCGAGCGCGCCCGGCGCGGCGGCCGGCCGGTACCCGGTGGGCCGGGCGAACGGGCGCGAACGCTCCCCGGCCCCGCCGTCGGCCCCGGCCGCCGGGAAGGCCGGCCACCGCGAGACCGGCTCCGGGCAGATCTCGCGGAACGCGCCGACCACCCGTTCCACGGCGAAGCGTTCCTGCGCCCTCAGCCGCCCGGCCGACCCCGGCCGGGACCCCCGCTCCTCGTCCCGCGGCAGCGCCGGGCAGGCACCCGCCGGCGCGTCCGGATCCCGGGGCGGGACCAGCGGCCCGGTCGGCCCAGCCGCCTCGCGTGCCACCCCCACATCGGTGGGGACCACCGCCCGACCGCTGAGCATCGCGTCCGCCGGCAGCCGCGGACCGCGCGGGGCGAGCGCCGAGAAGACGACCACGGTGCCACCCTCCCAGGCCCGCGCCGACGATGCGGGCCGTCCGGCGAATTCCACCGCCCCGGCCACTCCCGGCCGGCCGGCCACGGCCTCGCGGTGCGCCCGGTGGCCGGGCGCCGTCTCCTCACCGTGGATCACCGGCCGCGCCGCGGGCCGCCCGGCCCGGACCCGGGCGAAGGCGTACGGCACCGGCTCGGCGTCCCGGCCCGCCCCCGGCGCGGGCAGCGCCGCGCCGCCGCCCGCCAGATGGCAGAGGCCCACCGCGGCCAGGCCGCCGGAACCACGCCGGGAATACAGGCGGGCACCCTCGGTGAGCAGGGCTATGCGCACGGGAGACCTCCAGAGCAGAGCGGGATCGACGGATTGCTTGAGCGGCCTGGGCGGCCACCCGGAATGGCCCCGCGACCGGCCCGGGAACGGCCCGGGGCCGAGGGGCCCGGTCGGCCGGCGGCATCGCGGCCCGGCCGGGGTGCCGCCGGCCGGCGGGGCGGCCGCCCGGCGGTCACCTCCGACCCGCCGTCACCCTGCGTACGGCCGCCCTCCGGATCCTCCGGCTGCCGCGACGCCCCCACATGTGTTCGGTCCGACAGCAGAAAGGTAGGACCGGCCCCCGGCGATCCATCGGTCACATGCCTGGCTGCCACCTGAACGAGTGAACCCGCGTGACCTCGCCCGGGCCGGGGCGTTGGGGCTCTCCCGCTCCGGGCGGGTCAGCCGCGCCCGAGCAGCTCCCGGACCGCGCGCGCCACCTGCTCGGGGTGCTCCATCATCGCCACGTGCCCCGAGTCCGGCAGCACCAGCAGCCGGGCGTCCGCGAACGCCGCGCAGGCCCGCCGCGCCGAGCGGTAGGAGACCAGCTTGTCCCGCAGCCCGTACACCAGCAGCACCGGCACCCGCACCTGCTCGGCCTGCCGCCAGAGCGACTGGTCGCCGCGCTCGGTGTAAGCCGAAACGATTCCGCGCGCCGACCCGGTCAGCGCCCGCATCGCGTACGGCACCGCCAGTCGGCTCCGGTACTCGGCCACCGCCGCGGCCCGGGCGGCCTCGGACAGGCCGTCCGGGTCTCCGTAGACCAGCCTCAGCAGTTCCTCGGTGGCGGCCTCGGGGGCCCGCCCCTTCGACGGCAGCCGGCGCAGCAGCGCGGGGACCCCGGGCACCGCGAGCAGCCCGGTCGGCCAGGCCGTGCGCTGCGGCGGCAGTTCGGGCAGCGCGGGCGAGATCAGGGTGAGGCTGCGCACCAGGTCGGGGCGGAGCGCGGCGAGCCGGACGGCGACGGCCCCGCCCAGCGAGTTGCCGAACAGGTGCACCGGACCGCGCCCGGCCGCCTCCAGGTGGCCGATCACCGCGCGGACGTGGCCGGAGACGGTCAGGTTGCCGTCGGCCGGCGGAGCGGACCGGCCGAAGCCGGGCAGGTCCACGGCCTCACCGTCGACCAGGCCGCCGAGGCGGTCCATCAGCGCCGTCCAGTTGGCCGCCGAGCCGCCGAGCCCGTGCACGAAGAGCGCCGGCTCCCGCCCGTCCGCGCCACCACCGTCACCGCCGGGCCGGTGCGCCGCCGGCACCGGACCGGGGACCTCGACCGTGCGGAGCGGCCCGGGCCGCCCTGCCTCCGTCCGTACCTGCTGCTCAGCGCTGCTCATGGTGGACGATGGTAGTGAGACGCCACCCCGCGCCCCCGGGCCCGGGCCGCCCTCCCGGCCGACGTCACACCACTGCCGTCAGCCGTGGTCAGCGCCGTATTGTGGGCTCCTGACAAGGGGGCTCGGTGCTTTTCTCACGCTCGCCAAGCGCGAAGGTGGTTACCGAAAAGTAGAATCGGTCATCTTGCCAGCCCCGAACAACCCGTGAAGTGAGGAGCGCCGTGACGGCCATCCAGGAGGCGCAGGAGCGCCCGCGCGGTGCCCGCCTGCCGCGAAGCGCCCGCCGTGAACAACTGCTCGGTGCCGCCCAGGAGGTGTTCGTCGCGCAGGGTTACCACGCGGCCGCCATGGACGACATCGCCGACCGCGCCGGGGTCAGCAAGCCGGTGCTGTACCAGCACTTCCCCGGAAAGCTGGAGCTCTACCTGGCGCTGCTGGACAAGCACTGCGACGCCCTGGTCGAGTCGACCCGCGCGGCGCTGGCCGCGACCACCGACAACAAGCAGCGGGTGGCCGCGACCATGGAGGCGTACTTCAACTACGTCTCCAGCGAGTCCGGCGCCTTCCGGCTGGTCTTCGAGTCGGACCTGACCAACGAACCGGCCGTGCGCGAGCGCGTCGAGCGTGCCTCGGACGCCAGCGCGACCCTGGTCAGCAAGGTGATCCAGGAGGACACCGACCTGCCGGAGGCCGAGTCCAAGCTGCTCGCCGCCGGGGTCTGCGGCCTGGCCCAGATCACCGCCCGCTACTGGCTCTCGCAGGGGCTGGAGATCCCCCGCGACGAGGCGGTCCGGCTGGTCGCGAGCCTGGCCTGGCGCGGTCTGAAGGGCTTCCCGATGCATCCCGTCGCCGAGGCCGCGGAGGCGGCGGGCGAAGAGCGGTGATGCGCTGACCTTCGCCTCGGCGCTGATCGTGTGCTCTATGGTGAAGCCGTACGGCGCGGTCGTCGCGAACGCTTGTCCCAGGCGGTCCGGTGCCCGTGCGTGGATGGCTGCAACCCCGGAGGGACGGAAGCCGTGGAGGTCAAGATCGGCGTGCAGAACGCGCCGCGCGAGATCGTGATCGAGAGCTCGCAGACTGCCGAAGAGGTCGAGAGCGCGATCGCCAAGGCGCTGGAGGGCACCTCGAAGCTCTTCTCGCTGACCGACGAGCACGGCCGCCGCGTCATCGTCCCGGCCGAGCGCCTGGCGTACGTGGAGATCGGCGAGTCGGCGGCCCGCAAGGTCGGGTTCGGCACCAGCTGAGACGCTGCCCGGTGCCCCGCCCCCTCACCGAGGGGGCGGGGCACCGCTGCGTGTACGGCCGGGTCATCAGGGGTAGGGCGACAGTGCGGCCGTCCGCACGCCGCACCCGCACCCCGGGAGGCAGCCTTGCTGGTCGAGTCGATCGCCTTCGTCCTCATCGGCCTGATCGTCGGCTCGGCCGCGCTGCTCGCACTGCCCGCCCACTTCCCGGCCGGCCGGGGGCTGACGATCGGGACGGCGCTGGTGGCGGCCCTGGTCAGCGGGGTGATCACGCACTTCACCCTGAACGGCGGGTACCCGGCGGTGACGCTCGGCGTCTCGGCCGTCGTCTCCGCCCTGCTCACCTCGGTACTGGCCCGGCCCGACCTGGCGGCCGGGCGGGCGCCGGCCCACCGGCACCGCCCCCACCGCCCGGGCGCGCACCGCGCGCAGCGGCGCCACCGGCCTGCCTGACGGGGCGCGGTCTCAGGAGGCGAGGCCCAGCGCGGCCATCCGCTTGGTGTGCGCCTCGGTGATCCGGTTGAACATCTTGCCGACCTCGACCAGGTCGAAGCCCTGCAGCTGCACACCGCCGACCAGCAGGTTGGAGAGCGCGTCCCGCTCCGCGACCACCCGCTGGGCCTGGCTCAGCGCCTCGCCCATCAGCCGTCGGCCCCAGAGCGCGAGCCGGCCGCCGGCCCGCGGGTCCGCCTCGATGGCCTGGCGGACCTTGTCGACGGCGAACTGGGCGTGCCCGGTGTCCGACATCACGCCGAGCACCAGGTCGCGGGTGTCGTCGTCCAGCCGGACGGCCACCTCGCGGTAGAAGTCGGTCGCGATCGCGTCGCCGACGTAGGCCTTGACCAGGCCCTCCAGCCAGTCCGAGGGCGCGGTCATCCGGTGGAAGAGCTCCAGCGGCTCGACGAACGGCCGCATCGCCTCCTGCGGGTCCGCGCCCACCTCGGCGAGCCGGTCGTGCAGGCGCTGGTAGTGCTGGAACTCGGCGGAGGCCATCCGGGCCAGCGCCGCCTTGTCGGCGAGGTCGGGCGCGAGCTTGGCGTCCTCGGCGAGCCGCTCGAAGGCGCTCAGCTCGCCGTACGCGAGGGCGCCGAGCAGGTCCAGCACGGCCGCCCGGTATCCCGGATCGGCCGAGCGGGCCGCCCAGTCCCCGATCGAACCGGCCGCGTCGTCCTGCGTCTCACCATGGGTCTCCATGACCTGCCACCTTAGTCCGGCCCGCCCTGCGGTACACGTCTCCGGCCGCCGCCGCGGGCTCCCCGGCCCGGCCCCGCCCCCGGTCGCCCGGGCCGGCCGCCGGCGCCTCCGCCCCAGGACCACCACCGAAAAGTTCCGCCCCGGACACCCGCCGCTCACCCCGGTGTCAGAAGCGTCACGTGTTCGAGTCGTCGCGTGACTGTATGGTGGTAGGGAGGCCCGTAGTGCTCGCACGGTGTCACCGCCGTCTCGGTGCGCCGGGCAAGCCCGCTCCGTAACGGCACCGTCCATCAGGACGTGTCCGTACCGGAAGCCGGGTACTCACGTACGCGGATGCCCGGTCGGAGAGCCGATCGGCTCCGACCATGGCTTGGACTTCAAGCCTTGGCACCGCATCAGTGGCCGAGCGAGGGCCGCCGCGGACCGCGCCGCCAGGCGAAGGTCCCGCGCAGGTCCCTCACGGGAATCCTCCCCGACGCCGCCGGCGACGCGCCCCGTACCGGGCCGCGCGGACCGGCCGGCCGCAGGGACCGGCGCGGTTGTGCGTCCGCGCAGCTGTATTCAGGGCCGTCCAGGCCCGTACGCAGCCGCGCGGCTGCCCGCCCGCCGCTCGCTCTCGGCCCCTCCCACACGGAAGAGGCAGCACCCTGTCCACCACCGCTGAACCCATCAAGACGACGTTCCGGGATCTGGGGATCCTCCCGGAGACCGCCGAGGCGCTCGAGTCCGTCGGCATCGTCCATCCCTTCCCCATCCAGGAGATGACCCTCCCGGTCGCGCTGACCGGTCACGACGTCATCGGCCAGGCCAAGACCGGCACCGGCAAGACGCTCGGTTTCGGCCTCCCGCTGATCGAGCGGGTCGTCGTCCGGGCCGACATCGACGCCGGCCGGGCCACCGAGGAGCAGCTCTCCGAGTCCCCGCAGGCGCTGATCGTCGTCCCGACGCGTGAGCTGTGCACCCAGGTCACCAACGACCTGCAGACCGCCGGCAAGGTGCGCGACGTCCGCGTGCTGGCCGTCTACGGCGGCCGGGCGTACGAGCCGCAGGTCGAGGCCCTGAAGAAGGGCGTCGACATCGTCGTCGGCACCCCGGGCCGCCTGCTGGACCTCGCCGGGCAGAAGAAGCTGAACCTGTCCACGGTCCGCGCGCTCGTCCTGGACGAGGCCGACGAGATGCTCGACCTGGGCTTCCTGCCCGACGTCGAGAAGATCCTCACCATGCTGCCCGCCAAGCGGCAGACCCTGCTGTTCTCGGCCACCATGCCGGGCCAGGTGATCAGCCTCGCCCGCCGGTACATGAACCAGCCGACCCACATCCGGGCCGCTGCCCCGGACGACACCGGCCACACCGTCGCCAGCGTCGACCAGCACATCTTCCGGGCGCACTCGCTCGACAAGGTGGAGATGGTCTCGCGCATCCTGCAGGCCGACGGCCGCGGGCTGGCGATGATCTTCTGCCGCACCAAGCGCACCGCCGCCGACGTCTCCGACCAGCTCACCCAGCGCGGCTTCGCGGCCGGCGCGGTGCACGGCGACCTCGGCCAGGGCGCGCGCGAGCAGGCCCTGCGGGCGTTCCGCAACGGCAAGGTCGACGTCCTGGTCTGCACCGATGTCGCCGCCCGCGGCATCGACGTCGAGGGCGTCACGCACGTCATCAACTACCAGTGCCCCGAGGACGAGAAGACCTACCTGCACCGGATCGGCCGCACCGGCCGGGCCGGCGCCTCCGGCACCGCCGTCACGCTGGTGGACTGGGACGACATCCCGCGCTGGCAGCTGATCAACAAGGCGCTGGACCTGTCGTTCAACGACCCGGAGGAGACCTACTCCACCTCGGCGCACCTGTACGAGCTGCTGAAGATCGCCCCGGGGACCACCGGCGTGCTGCCCCGCTCCGAGCGGACCCGCGCCGGCCTGGGCGCGGAGGAGGTCGAGGACCTCGGCGAGACCGGCGGGCGCGGTTCGCGTTCGGCGGCCGGCCGGGGCCGTGGCGGTAACGGCGGCGGTAACGGTGGCGGTGGCACCCGGGGCGGCTCCGGCCGGACCGGTACGGCCACCGCCGAGGCCGTCGAGGAGAAGCCGGCCCGCCGCACCCGTGAGCGCCGGCGCACCCGTGGCGGCTCCGCCGTCGAGGGCGACGCGGTGGTGGAGAGCCCGGCCGGCGCCGCTTCGGCGGTCGAGGCCCCGGCCGCTCCTGCCGTCGAGGGCGCCGAGGGCGAGGCCGCTCCGCGCCGCCGCCGTCGCCGCCCGCGCGGCACCGCCGCCGCCGGCGAGGGCACGGCCGTCACGGTGACCGAGGCGCCCGCCGAGGCTCCGGCCGCCGCGGTCGCCGCCGTCGCCGTCGCCGAGGAGAAGCCGGCCACCAAGCCGCGGACCCGCAGCCGGGCCAAGGCGAAGGCCGAGACCGCCGTCGAGGCCGCGCCCGAGGCCACCGCGGACGCCCCGGCCGAGGCCGCCGCCCCGCGCCGCCGCACCCGCACCCGCCGCCCGGCCGCCGCCACCGAGGCGACCCCGGAGAGCTGACGCACCGCCCCGGAGGGGACGGGCCGGTCCGCGACCGGCCCGTCCCCTTCGGCGTTCCCCGCCGCGCCGGGCCCGCCGGGCAGGCCCTAAGCTCGGGTTACCGGCCAGTCGCATGCCCCTGAGGAGATCCGCCCATGAGCACGCCGCCGTTCCTCACCCTTCCCTCCTGCGCGCGTGCGCTGCGGATCGCGACCGCCCGCGGGGAGTTCGCCGCGCTGCGGGCCGAGCCGGCCGGGGAGGTACGGGGGGCGGCGCTGCTGGTGCCCGGCTTCACCGGCAGCAAGGAGGACTTCATCGCGCTGCTGGAGCCGCTGGCGGCGGCCGGCCACCGGGTGACCGCGGTCGACCAGCGCGGCCAGTACGAGACCGGCGGTCCCGACGACCCGGCCGGCTACGCCGTGTCCGCGCTGGGCGCGGACGTCCGGGCGCTGTCCGCGGCCCTGCTGGCCGAGGGCGGCCCCGGGGGCGGACCGTTGCACCTGCTCGGCCACTCCTTCGGCGGCCAGGTGGCCCGGGAGGCCGTCCTGGGAGCCGGGGCGGGCCCGCTGCCGTGGCGCTCGCTGACGCTGATGTCCACCGGCCCCGGCCCGATCGAGCCGGGCGAGGCGGCGCGCACCAAGCTGCTGATCGACGTGCTGCCGACGATGAGCCTGGAGGAGATCTGGCAGGTGCTCCAGCAGCTGGAGGAGGGCGCCGGCGACCGGGAGCGGCGCCCGTCCGCGGAGGTCGCGGAGTTCCTGCACCGCCGCTGGGTGGCCAATGTGCCACAGGCGCTGAGCACCACCGGTGCCCATCTGATCTCCGCGCCGGACCGGGTGGACGAGCTGGCCGCGACCGCCGCCGTCCTGCCCGCCCTGGTGCTCTCCGGCGTGCGGGACTACGCCTGGCCGGTGCCGGAGCAGACCCGGATGGCCGAGCGGCTGGGCGCCCGCCGGGTGGTCGTCGAGGACGCCGGGCACTCCCCCAACGCGGAGCGGCCGGCCGCGACCGCCGAGGCGCTGCTGGACTTCTGGGCCTGAGCCCGCCGGGGCCCGGACCGGACCGGTCTGGACCACTCGTGACCACTCCGGGCCCTCCGTTGTTCGATCAACTTCGGGCGGCACAGAGGACAAAATTCGTTAGTTGCGGTAATATTTGATTCTGTCCGGGAATCATCGTCGACATCGACGTCGGCGCGAGTCAGCCGAAACCAGGACTTTACGGACGGGCAACGGCCCGGTAGCACCGCCACGTCACCGTGGTTCATGAGGCACCAGACGCACTTGGCAAGCAGGGGGGAGCCCTTTGCCGCAGCAGATCGTCGACCGTTCGACCCGACAGATCGCACAGATCCGACCGATGCGACGGATCCGACAGTCCCCGAGTGGGCTGATATCGAGTCAGCCACGACCGCCCCGCCCGACGGGGCCAGGAAAGGAGAGGCCCATGCGCTTCGAGATCCTCCGACTGGACGACGCCCACGGTGGCGCCACCAACCCCCTGATCGCCGATGCCGAGACCGTCCGCGAGGTCGTCCAGGCCGCCGCCCACACCGGCGAACGCCTGCTGATCCGTCCGTGCCCGACCGTCTGACCCAGCGCGGCGCCTCCGACCGGGAGCCCTCACCCGCCGCCGAAGAGCCGGGAGCGTCCGATCCCGACGTTCCGATACCCGACTGACGCCCTGTCACCGCAACCGACGATGACGGGGCGTCAGTGCGTCCGGGGCCGCCCCGCTCCGTCCACCGGGCGCGGACCGGCCGACGTTTGCCGCCGCCCGCCGCTGGACATCCCCTAGCGGGAGCCGCCCACGCCGCGCCGGCCCGGGCGCCCGCCAGCGACAGGTGCCGCCGAGCCCTCCGTACGGGTGATCGTCCTTGACGCGGCGGTCCGGAGGGAGGAGCGTTGTCGGCTATGAGGGGCGAGCCAAGCTGCCCGAGGTGCGCCGGTCGGGTGCGCGCCCCCGGTCTGTTCTCAGACACCTGGCAGTGCGACCGGCACGGAGCCGTGCATCCGATGCAGCCGGTGCTGCCTCCGAGCGTGGAGGCGCTGAACGTCGCCGTCGCCCGTTCGCAGGTCCCCGTCTGGCTGCCCTGGCCACTGCCGGTCGGCTGGCTCTACACCGGTATCGCGCACGTCGGTGACGATGTCTCGGGCGCCCGGGCCACCGCCGTCGCCTGCTCGGGCCCGGCGCCGCTCGGCGGTTTCGGCGAGCTGGTGCTGGTCGCCGAGGAGCTGGGCGTCGGGCTCGGTGCCCGGTACGCGGGGCTGGCCGGGCCGGATCCGGGCGAGACCGTCGCGCTCTACAAGCCCGCCGACGCCAAGCTGATGGCGGCCGGACGGCCCACCCCGATGTTCCACGTCCCGGACGCCCCGGCCGACCGCGCGGTCTTCGTCGGCGAGGCCCGGGGCCTCTGGCTCTGGGCGGTGGCCTGGCCGGAGCAGTCGGCCCTGGTGATGTACGACGAACTGGTGCTCACCGACCTGCGCGAGGCCGGCGCCGAGCTCGACCTGCTGCCCTGCGGGGCGCTCTCCCCCCGCCTGTTCGGCTGACCGGCGGCCGCCGCGTCTATCCTGGGCGGCACCCGCGAGCGTCCACCCCAGGAGAGCACTCCGTGCGCATCGACCTGCACGCCCACAGCAACGCGTCCGACGGCACCGACAGCCCGGCGGAGCTGGTCAGGGCGGCCGTCGCCGCGGGCCTGGACGTGGTCGCGCTCACCGACCACGACACCGTGGCGGGCCACGCCGAGGCCGCCGGGGCGGTGCGCGCGCTGCCGGCCGGGGCCCGGCTGACCCTCGTCCCGGGCGCCGAACTGTCCTGCGTGGTGGACGGCATCAGCATGCATCTGCTGGCCTACCTGTTCGACCCGGCCGAGCCGGAGTTCGCGCGCGAGCGCGAGCTGGTCCGCACGGACCGGTTCCGGCGCGGGCGGGCGATCGTCGAGCGCTGCCGCGCCCTGGGCGCGGACATCAGCTGGGAGCAGGTCGAACGGATCGCGGGCACCGGCTCGGTGGGCCGGCCGCACATCGCCAGCGCGCTGGTCGAGGCGGGCGTGGTGGCGACCGTCTCGGACGCCTTCACCGCCGACTGGCTGGCCAACGGCGGCCGGGCGGACGTCCGCAAGCACGAGACCGACCCGGTCACGGCGGTCCGGCTGGTCCGGGCGGCCGGCGGGGTGCCGGTCTTCGCCCACCCGGGCGCGGTCAAGCGCGGCCGGACCGTCTCCGACCAGGTGATCGCCGATCTCGCGGCGGCCGGCCTGGCAGCGCTGGAGGTCGACCACATCGACCACGACGAACCGGCCCGGGCCCGGCTGCGCGCGCTGGCCGCCGAACTCGGCCTGCTGACCACCGGCTCCAGCGACTACCACGGCACCCGCAAGACCGTGCGGCTCGGCGAGCACACCACCGACCCGGCCGTCTACGAGGCGCTGCTGGCCCAGGCCACCGGCGCGAAGCCGATCGGCGGCTGACCGCTCACGCGGGCGTACGGGGGCACCGGGCGTGGTGCGGCCGACGCCCCGCGCCCCCGGCTGACCGGCCGTCAGTCCAGCGGGACGCCGCGCCGCTCCGGGTCGCGCAGATCGGTGCCGTGCTTCAGCCAGCGCTCCTCCAGCGCGGCCGCGCCGTGCACCCGCTTCCAGCCGGCCTCGTTGGGCGTCATCGGCAGCAGCGGCAGGAAGCGGACCGGGTCGGCCGGCCCCTCCAGCTCCAGGTCGGCCACCAGACCGCCCGGTTCGGCGGCCAGTACGGAGGTGAACGGCGCGCCGTCCCAGAGCGGGGCGCCGAGGTCCAGCGAGCCGCCGGGGGCCACCACCAGGCCCTCCACCTGCGGCGTCGCGGCGAAGGTGGCCAGCGAGCGGAGCACGCTGTCGCGGCCCCCGCGGACCGTCAGCACCAGTTCGACGCGCGGGCCGCGCACCTGGTCGGCGACCGGTGCGGCCGGGTCGGCCATCGGCGCGGCGGACATCCCGAGCGTCGCGTAACGGACCAGCCCCTCGGCGTCCGGGCCGAAGCGCAGCACCTCGATCCGGTCCGCGCCGAGGAAGGTGACCGCGGCACGGCCACCGGGCTCGCCGAAGGCGGTCAGCAGCCGGGCCTCCACGGCGGCCAGCACCGCCTCCCGGGAGGCGCCGTGCGGGCTGCCGTGAGGGTCCTCCCAGCCGGAGGCCGGGGGGAGATCGCCGAAGGGCGGGAAGTCGTGCGCCATGCCGGTGAGCGTAACCCGGCGCACCCCCGCGGTTGGCACGGCCGCCACCGGAACGCCCCAGCGCCGACAGCCGGTCAGATGTTAGTGTGAGCGACTGGCCACCGGGGATCCTTACCTCCGGGGCAGCGGCGTGAAGGAGGTGGTTGCGGTGGATACCAGCCGACCATGCAGTACCGGCAGCTCTACCCGGCCCGGACGCCTTCCCCGTACCCCTCGCCACGCAGGCTGAAACAACAGCAGCAGCTGGAACAGCCGCGTCCGTCGAGATGACCGAGGCAAGTGTCGGGCCGGCCGGGAGAGCACCCCACCGACGCCCGGTCGCTCCACCACGTGCCCCAGCAAGGCCGAGGACCGACCGCAGGCGCCGGAATCCATCGGTGTTCCTCGCCGTCGCACCACGGCCCTTCCGCCACCGCGCCGCCGTGCGACGGCTCCTGCCCAAGGGAGCCTGCCATGTCGATGATCAACAGCCTGCGCGCCGCCGTCCGCACCAACCGCCGCCGCACCGCGGCCGGCCTGTTCGACTCGATCCACCCGGACCGGTCCGCCTCCTCCGTGGTGGACTGCGCGGTCTACCAGCACGGCCGCCGCCACGGCGAGAGCTGCAGCCCGCGCGAGGCGGCCCGCCAGGTCAAGGCCTCGCAGCAACTGCCCGAGGGCTCCGGGTCGTTCAGCTGGATCGGCCTGCACGAGCCCACCGAGGCCGAGTTCGAGGGCATCGCCCAGCGCTTCGGCCTGCACCCGCTCGCGGTCGAGGACGCCGTCCACGCGCACCAGCGGCCCAAGGTCGAGCGGTACGACGACGTGCTGTTCGCCGTCTTCAAGACGATCCGCTACGTCGAGCACGACCAGCTCACCCCGACCAGCGAGGTGGTCGAGACCGGCGAGCTGATGGTCTTCGCCGGGCGGGACTTCGTGATCACCGTCCGGCACGGCGGACACAGTTCACTGCAGGAACTGCGGCACCGTCTGGAGGCCGACGCGGACGGCGCCGGGCTGCTCGCCAAGGGCCCGTCCGCCGTGCTCCACGCCATCGCCGACCACGTGGTGGACAACTACCTGCTGGTCGCCGACCGGCTGCAGACCGACGTGGACGAGATCGAGTCCGACGTCTTCTCCAACAAGGGCGGCCGGGGCACCGACGTCGGCCGGGTCTACCAACTCAAGCGCGAGGTACTGGAGTTCAAGCGGGCGGTGGCACCGCTGCTGCGCCCGATGCAGCAGCTCTCCGAGCCGCTCCAGCGCCTGGTCGACCCGGACATCCAGAAGTACTTCCGGGACGTCGCCGACCACCTCGCCCGGGTCACCGAGCAGGTGCACGGCTTCGACGAACTGCTGAACTCGCTGCTCCAGGCCAACCTGGCACAGGTCTCGGTGGCGCAGAACGAGGACATGCGCAAGATCACCGCCTGGGCGGCGATCTTCGCCGTCCCCACCATGATCACCGGCGTCTACGGCATGAACTTCAAGTACATGCCCGAGCTGGACACCAAGTACGGCTACCCGGTGGTGCTCAGCGGGATCGTCATCGTCTGCATCGGGATGTACCGGGGCTTCCGCCGCAACGGCTGGCTCTGAAGCCGTCGCCTACCTCCGGCCGCCCCGCGCGACCAGGACCAGACCGAGCAGGATCAGCACCACCGCCGGGTACGCGGCCGCCGGGGGCCACTGGCCCAGCCAGACGGCCGCGATCAGCGCGGCGCCCGGCGTCTCCAGCAGGATCGCGGTCGAGGTGACGGACGGGCCGAGCGTGCGCACCACCCGGTTGCTGAGCGAGTGGCCGAGCAGCTGGGCGGTGACCATCAGCAGCACGATCTGCCACCAGACCCCGGCCGGCCAGCCCGTCATCGGCGTCCCGGCGGCCAGGCAGACCACCAGCAGCACCGCCGCCGTGGTGGCGTAGCAGACCAGCGTGTACGCGGTGGTGCTCACGGTCCTGCGGACCTCCGCACCCAGCAGCAGGTACCCGGCCGCCGCCAGTCCGGCGCCGAGCGCCAGCGCGTCGCCGAGCAGCGCGCGGGGCGAGAGCGAGAGGTCCACCCCGGTGAGCACCAGCACCCCGGCGAAGGCCACGCACGTCCCGGTCCAGACCGGTCGGGGCGCCCGCACCCCGAGCAGCCGCTGCAGCAGGATCGTCCAGAGCGGGGTGGTGGTCACCAGCGCGGTCGCCGAGGCCACCGAGGTCATCCGCAGGCTCGGCATCCAGAGCGCGAAGTGCACGGCGAGCAGCACACCGGCCGCCACCGCCAGCAGCAGCGCCCGCCGGCCGATCCCGCGCAGCTCCGCCCGGTGCCGCAGCAGCGCGTACGGGCCGAGCACGCCGACCGACATGACGTTGCGCCAGAACGCGATCGCCAGGGCGGGCGCGGCGGTGGCGCTGATCAGCGGCGCGGAGAGCGAGATGCCCGCGACGGAGACCGCGAGCAGCAGCAGGTCGAGGGTGGGCAGCGGGTGCGACGGCGCCGGGGCGGTGCGGACGGGGGCTGCGGTCTCGGACCGGGCGGCGGGCACGGCGCTCCTTCGGCTCGTGGCGGGGGCGGACACCCCGGAGGGGCGCTCCCAAGGTAAGGCCCGTGCCACGCTCACGGAACTGTCGCCCGACGGGTGAGACATCTCCCGGACGGCCCAGGACGTACGCTGTCCGCCATGGACCGTACGCCTGCCGCGACCGCGACCGCCGACGACTTCCTCGACCGGGCCCTGCTGGAGGAGGCCGCGAAGAAGTCCGGTCTGCTCTGGGTGCGGGCGGACGGCCAGGAGCAGAGCCGGGCGCTCTGGCACGCCTGGTACGACGGCGCCGTGGTGGTGGTCGGTGACGGCGACGAGCAGCCGCTGCACGGTCTGTCCGCCGGGGCGGGCGCCGTGGTGACCGTCCGCAGCAAGGACAAGGGCGGCCGGCTGACCGGCTGGCCGGCCCGGGTCACCGAGCTCGCCCCGCGGGGCGAGGCCTGGCTCGGCGCGGTCGAGGAGCTCAAGGGGAAGCGGCTGAACGCGCCCGACACCGACACCATCACCGAGCGCTGGGCCCGCGAGTGCCGCGTCCTGCGGCTGGAGCCGGCCGGCCGCGGCGACGGCCTGCTCACCGAGCAGCCGGGCGCCATGCCCGACGACTCGCACGCCGTCGTCCCGATGCCCACCCCCGCCACCACCCGCCGGCCCGTCCCGGCCGGCCTGCCCCGGCTGCTGTTCAAGCGCCGCACCGGCCGCACCGGGAGCTGAACCACGCCTCGCCAGGCCGGTCCGCCGCGGCCCGGGTAGCCTGTGCACGCGGGGCGCGCCGCGCGCGCCCGACCGGGCGTCGAGCGAGTCGAGGGAGTCCATGGCAGGTCCAGGGGGCCGGGTCTTCATCTCGCATCTCGCCGGTATCGCCGTCTTCGACCCGAACGGCGACCAGGTCGGCCGGGTTCGCGACGTGGTGGTCTCGCTGCGGCTCGGCGGCCGCCCGCCGCGGGTGCTCGGGCTGGTGGTCGAGGTGGTCGGCCGGCGCCGGATCTTCCTCCCGATGACCAGGGTGACCAGCCTGGAGTCCGGCCAGGTGCTGACCACCGGCGTGATCAACATGCGCCGCTTCGAACAGCGCCCGTCCGAGACCCTCGTCCTCGCCGAGCTGCTGGACCGCACCGTCACCTGGAGCAAGACCTCCGAGGAGGTCACCGTGCTGGACGTGGCGATGGTCCAGGCCCGGGTGCGCGAGTGGGAGATCAGCAAGGTCTTCGTCCAGGTCGGCCGGGCCGGCCGGCTGCGCAAGGGCAAGGGCGAGCGGCTGACCCTGAACTGGAAGGACGTCACCGGCTTCGCCCTCCCCGAGCAGGACCAGGGCGCCGCCAACCTGCTCGCCACCTTCGACCAGCTGCGCCCCGCCGACCTCGCCAACGTCCTGCACCACCTCTCCGCCAAGCGCCGCGCCGAGGTCGCCGCCGCCCTCGACGACGAACGGCTCGCCGACGTCCTGGAGGAGCTGCCCGAGGACGACCAGGTCGAGATCATCGGCAAGCTGAAGGACGAACGGGCCGCCGACGTCCTGGAGGCGATGGACCCGGACGACGCCGCCGACCTGCTCTCCGAACTGCCAGGGGACGAGGCCGAGCGGCTGCTCCAGCTGATGGAGCCGGACGAGGCCGAGCCGGTGCGGCGGCTGCTGACGTACGAGGAGAACACCGCCGGCGGCCTGATGACCACCGAGCCGATCGTGCTGGAGCCGGACGCCACGGTGGCCGAGGCGCTCGCCCGCGTCCGGATCTCCGACCACAAGCCGGCCCTCGCCGCACAGGTCTTCGTCTGCCGCCCGCCGAACGAGACCCCTACCGGCAAGTACCTGGGCACCGTGCACTTCCAGCGGCTGCTCCGCGAGCCCCCGTACGTCCTGGTCGGCTCGCTGGTGGACGACGACCTGGACCCGCTGCCGCCGGACACCCCGCTGTCCCTGATCACCAGCTACCTGGCGACGTACAACATGGTGGCCGCGCCCGTCGTCGACGACGGCGACCACCTGCTCGGCGCGGTCACCGTCGACGACGTGCTCGACCACCTGCTGCCCGACGACTGGCGCGAGGCCGCCCTGCACGGGCTGGACGACGAGAGAGAGGCGACCGGTGGACGCTGACCGCAAGGGCCGACGCGACGACTCCCCCCGCAAGCGCCTGCAGGGCGAACTGCGGGAACTGCGCCAGCTGCGCGAACTGCGCACCCGCGAGGGCGGCCGCCTCCAGCGCACCGAGACCTCGGTCACCGGACCGGCCCGCACCCGGCTCGACCAGCCGCGCACCGCCCGCCCCGGGCTGATCACGCTGCCGGCCTACGACCCGGAGGCCTTCGGCAAGCTCTCCGAGCGGATCGCCCGCTTCCTCGGCACCGGCCGGTTCATCGTCTGGATGACGGTGGTGATCATCGTCTGGGTGGCCTGGAACACCCTGCTGCCCAGCTCGGTGCGGTTCGACAACTACCCGTTCATCTTCCTCACCCTGATGCTGTCGCTGCAGGCCTCGTACGCGGCGCCGCTGATCCTGCTCGCGCAGAACCGCCAGGACAACCGGGACCGCGTCAACATGGAGCAGGACCGCGCCCGCAGCGACCGCAACATCGCCGACACCGAGTACCTGACCCGCGAGGTCGCCGCCCTGCGGCAGGGCCTCGGCGAGGTCGCCACCCGCGCCTTCATCGCCTCCGAACTGGGCGGTATCCGCTCCGAACTCCAGTCCCTGCTCAGGGAGATCGACGAGCGCCGGGAGCCCTCCGAGGCGCTGTGATCCGCGGCACGCTACCGGCCGGCCGGCCACCCCCCTGAGCGCCGTACCATCAAGGCATGGCCAACGAGACAGAGGTCGCGGCCGGCGTCACGGAGGATTCCGTACGCCAGGCACTGGCGACCGTCAACGACCCGGAGATCAACCGCCCGATCACCGAGATCGGCATGGTGAAATCGGTCGAGATCGCCGAGGGCGGCGCGGTGCGCGTCGCGGTCTACCTGACCGTCTCCGGCTGTCCGATGCGCGACACCATCACCACCCGGGTCCGCGAGGCGGTCGGCAAGGTCCCGGGTGTGACCGGCGTCAAGGTCGAACTCGACGTGATGAGCGACGAGCAGCGCAAGGAGCTCTCCCAGCTGCTGCGCGGCGGCGCCCCCGAGCGGGAGATCCCGTTCGCCAAGCCCGGCACACTGACCCGGGTCTACGCGGTCGCCTCCGGCAAGGGCGGCGTCGGCAAGTCCTCGGTGACGGTGAACCTGGCGGCCGCGATGGCCGCCGACGGCCTGAAGGTCGCCGTCGTGGACGCCGACATCTACGGCCACAGCGTGCCGCGCATGCTGGGCGTCGAGGGCCGGCCCACCCAGGTCCAGGACATGATCATGCCGCCGCAGGCACACGGCGTGAAGGTCATCTCGATCGGCATGTTCACCCCGGGCAACGCCCCGGTGGTCTGGCGCGGCCCGATGCTGCACCGCGCGCTGCAGCAGTTCCTCGCCGACGTCTACTGGGGCGACCTGGACGTCCTGCTGCTCGACCTGCCGCCCGGCACCGGCGACATCGCCATCTCGGTGGCCCAGCTGGTGCCGAACGCCGAGATCCTGATCGTCACCACCCCGCAGATGGCCGCCGCCGAGGTCGCCGAGCGGGCCGGCACCATCGCGGTGCAGACCCACCAGAAGATCGTCGGCGTGATCGAGAACATGTCCGGCATGCCCTGCCCGCACTGCGACGAGATGATCGACGTGTTCGGCACCGGCGGCGGCCAGACCGTCGCGGACGCGCTCACCCGGACCGTCGGCGCCACCGTGCCGGTGCTCGGCTCGATCCCGATCGACGTCCGGCTGCGCGAGGGCGGCGACGACGGCCGCCCGGTCGTGCTCGCCGCCCCCGACTCCCCGGCCGGCGCCGCCCTGCGCTCCGTCGCCGGCAAGCTCGGCGGCCGTCAGCGCGGCCTCTCCGGCCTCTCCCTCGGGCTCACGCCGAGGAACAAGTTCTGACCCGAGCGGTGAACGGGCCGGGCGCGGGCGTCCGGCCCGTTGCCGTCTCCGGGGGCCGCGGAGCCCCCGGGCGGGCGGCTCAGGGGCGGGTGTAGGCGGTCAGGTCGGGGACGGTGGCGAAGCCCGCGCCGTACGCGCTGACGCCCCGGCCGTAGGCGCCGAGCAGGACGCCGGGGGCCTCGCCGGCGAGCACCCAGCCGTACTCGGACTCGCGGTAGCGGAAGGGCTGCGGCAGGCCGTTCACCGGGAGGCTGAGGGTGGACCAGCCGGGGCCGGCCAGGTCGTCGGCGAGGTCCCAGGCGAGCGTGCTCTGCTGGTCCAGCCAGTCCTGGCGCAGCGTGCGGTCCAGCTGGCCCGGCCAGGTCGCCGCGAGCAGGCCGGAGCCGGCCAGCCAGGCGGCGGAGGAGGCCGAGGTCGCCTCGAGGGTGCCGGTGTTGTCGACGCTGCGGCGGCTGTCCCGGCGGGCCATCGTGACGACCACGGCGAACTTGCGCATGTCACGCGGCTCGTACTGTCTGGCCGGCTCCTCGCCGTGGCCGAGGGTGCCGTAGTCGACGTTGCCGACGGCCCCGGCGCGCGGGCCCCCGGCGCCGGCCTGCATCAGATAGCGGCGCCCGGTCCAGCCGTCGTCCAGGCCGTACCAGGGGAAGTCCGCCGACAGGTAGGGCACCAGCGGGTCCGCCGGGCCGGGCTGCCCGCCGACCACCGGGCCACCCGCCGTGGCCGTCGTCCCCACCGCATGACTCGTCACCGCATGACTCGTCGCGTCCATCCCGGACCTCCTCAACGCACGTTTTTCCCTGCCGCGGTGCGCTCCCATGGTGGCCCACCCCGGCGTCTCCGCCGTGCGCCTTCGGTCCGGATCGGACCGGAAGTGACAGACGGCACAGCGGGAACAATCAGCACAATAGCGGCGCACACACCACCGCCCCGCTCAGCCGGGCGGCCGGACGGGGCGGTGGTGTCGCTCGCGGGGTGCCGGCGCCGGGTCGCGGCAGGCCTCGTCAGGTCGCGTCGGGGTCGAACGGGGGCCGCTCACCGGGCTGGAGCGGGGCCCCGGCGGAGGCCGCCGGAGCGGCGGCGGACTTGTCCATGCTGACGGTGCCCGCGCGGCCGTTCACGGTGGCGGCGGGCTTGTCGTCCAGCACCGACCGGATGTCCAGGGTGTCCCGCATCTCCTTGAGACCCAGCGGGTCCTCGTTGCCGCCCATGAGCTGCTTGCGGACGAAGGTCTTGGGGTGCAGGTCCTCGAACTCGAAGTCCTGGAACTCGGGGCCCAGTTCGCTGCGGATGTCCTCCTTCGCGCTGTCGGCGAAGGACCGGATCTTCCGGATGAAGCCCATGGTGTCCTGGATCAGCTTCGGCAGCTTGTCCGGACCGAAGATCACGATGGCCATGATGACCAGGGTCAGGACCTCCAGTGAGCCTACGTCGCTGAACACCTAAGCTCCCTAGCTCCTCCGACGGCGGTTCCTAACAGCGTAATGGCCACCGGCCGGTCCCTGACCCACACGGTGATGAAGCCGTGGTAAAGACCTGCCGATGGCCATAACCGTCACGAGCGGCCCGCGAGGCCCGTTCTAGCGGTTCTCGTGGTGCATCCCGGCGAGACCGGAGCCGGTGACGCGGTCCGGCAGGTCCCGGGGCGGGACCGCGGAACGGGTGGCGGCCACCGGGTGGACCGGGAAGTCCACCGGGACCTGCGCGTTCATCGGGACCGGACCGCCGCGGCCGGGGCCGCCGACCGGGCTCACCGAGGTGCCGTGCTGCTCGTCGGCCGGACCGGCGAAGCCGCCGACCCCGCCGAGGGTGACCGCGGCGACCGAGAAGGCACCGGCGGCGGCGAAGACGAACCGGCGCCCACGCGGCGGGGCCTGCCGGGCCACCGCGGTGGCCGCCGCGGCCGGCTGCGGCCGGACCGGAGCCTCGGGCCGGCCCGTGCGCCGGCCCATCAGCGGGCGCAGCACCGAACCGCCGCGCCCGAACGCCCTCGGGTCGACCCCGGGCAGCGGTGCGTCGGCGCCGAGCGCGCCCGCGCCGAAGGAGGCACCCGCGCCCCGGCCGAACGAACCGCCGGTGAGCCGGCTGCCGCCGAGCGTGCCCGCGGCCGCCACGCCGCCGCCGGGGAGGTCGTCGTCGTCGCGGCGGGGCCGGCCGCCCGGCCGCTCGTCGTCCGGGAGGGCACCGACGGCCATCAGCCGGGCCATCAGCGCCGAGGACGGGCCGGGGGTGCCGGTACGGGTCAGCAGGTGCTTGACGGCCCGGCCCTCGTCGGCCTCGGCGAGGCACTCCGGGCAGGTCGCCAGGTGGGCCTGGACACGGTCACGGGAGTCATGGCCGAGTTCGCCGTCGACGAAGGCGGAGAGCCGCTCCCCGAGATGGTGCTCCTCGGCGGCGGGCTCGGTCGGCCGGACGGCCACCGCGCGCAGCGCCGACTCGCCCGGCAGCGGGCCGGCGAGCACCGCGGGCGCGTCGGGCTCCTCGTGGCCCCGGCGCCCGAGCTGGGCCCAACCGCTCCTCCGGGCCGCGGCCTTGCCGACCGCGTCCGGCCCTGACCGGCCGGTTGCGCTCACGATCGCCTCCGTCCGCGCCCACCAGGCGCCCCGACGGCCTCACCGGCGACGGCACCGACCGGCACCGGCTCCTCGGAGCCGCCCCGGCGCTCACGGCCGGGGGCCGAGCCGGGGGCGCGGTGCTTGAGCGCGGCACGCAGGTGGGAGCGGCCGCGGTGGATGCGGCTGCGGACGGTGCCGAGCTTGACGCCCAGCGTCGCGGCGATCTCCTCGTAGGAGAGGCCCTCGATGTCGCAGAGCACCACGGCGGCGCGGAACTCCGGGGCGAGGGTGTCGAGCGCCTGCTGGACGTCGGCGTCGAAGTGGGTGTCGCTGAAGTGCTGGGCCGGGCTCGGCTCGCGGCTGGCCAGGCGCTCGGCCGCGTCCTCGCCGAGCGCGTCGAAGCGGATCCGCTGGCGGCGGCGGACCATGTCCAGGAACAGGTTGGTGGTGATCCGGTGCAGCCAGCCCTCGAACGTGCCGGGGGTGTAGGTCGACAGCGAACGGAAGACCCGGACGAAGACCTCCTGGGTGAGGTCCTCGGCGTCGTGCTGGTTGCCCGTCAGGCGGTAGGCGAGGCGGTAGACGCGGGCGCTGTGCGCCTCGACGATCTCCTCCCAGGTGGGCGGAGTCCAGGTCTGCGCGTCGGGACCCTCGGTGAAGGTCGCGAGGGCGGCGGGGGCCTCGGCGGCACCGGCGACCGGCGTCTCGGCGGCCGGCTGGTCCAGGGTGGAGTGCGCAGGCTGGTTCATCACGGGCTTCGGCGTACGGACTGACGCGGTGCCGCGGATGTGCCGCCGCACAGGGACGTCGCCCTCGGCCACACCTCCTCGGTCGGCTCTTCTGCCCAGCAGGGCCACCACCATATCCACCTCACCCGTCAAGCCCGGATAAAAGTGCCCGGGGGGTATCCGCAGGCCGGTCCCTTCTTCAGCAACGGCCCGCCGCCGTACGCGGTTCCCGGTCGGCCAGTAATCTGTGGCAGGAAATATCGACATCCCCTCGGCACCGGGCCGCCACCCGGGGCTCCGAAAGAGGCAGCCATCAGCGAGTTCGGGCCCGCGCGTGCGGCCCTCGCCGACACTTTTGTGGGCGAGGACGCGGTGCTGACCTACGCCCGGGCCCAGTCGGCGCGGACGGGAATAAGGTCGATCGGGCCGAGCGGCGGTGCCTGCCTGCGGCTGCTGGCCGCGGCGCTGGACGCCAAGGCCGTCGCCGAGATCGGTACCGGGACGGGCGTCTCCGGCGTCTACCTGCTGCGCGGGATGCGGCCGGACGGTGTGCTCACCACGGTGGACTCCGAGCCGGTGCGCCAGCAGCTGGCCCGGGAGGCCTACCACGCGGCCGGATTCGCGGCCAACCGCTCCCGGTTCATACCGGGCCGGGCGCTGGAGGTGCTGCCCCGGCTCGCGGACGGCCAGTACGACCTGGTGTTCTGCGACGGGGACCCGGCGGAGTCCCGGGAGTACCTAGCGGAGTCGCTGCGGCTGCTGCGACCGGGCGGGATGGTCTGCTTCGAGGGCGTGTTCCAGGAGGGCCGGCTGGCCGAGCCGGAGCAGCAGGACCCGCAGACCCACGCGGTGCGCGACCTGGTCCGGGACGTCCGGGAGAGCGACGACCTGCTGCCGGCGCTGCTGCCCGTCTCGGACGGCCTGCTCTGCGCCGTCAAGCGGTAGCGGGCCCGACGGGGCCGGGGGCCCGGCCGGGCAGCGGGGCCCGGCAGGACCCGGGCCCGGGGCGGAAACCACAGAGCCCGGGCCGACACATCGTGTCGAACCCGGGCCCGGCGGCACATCTCCAGGAGATGGGGAGTTCCCGCTGCGGTCAGCCGCAGGCCTTCTTCAGGGCCTCGCCGAGGGCGTCGGCCTCGTCAGGCGTGAGCTCCACCACAAGGCGTCCGCCGCCTTCGAGCGGAACGCGCATGATGATGCCCCGCCCCTCTTTGGTGACTTCGAGCGGGCCGTCACCCGTCCGCGGCTTCATGGCCGCCATGCTCGTTCCCCTTCCTGCAACGCTCAGCTACGCACCGGCAGTCCGTCCACCGCCGGTATCGAACGCATTGATCGGAAGCCATTATCCCGCATGCCACGGGCTGATGACCAACATCACTCTCGGTGCAACCACGGCCGGATTGGGCCCAAGCGGCACATTTCCCGGCATAAGCCCCGGCGCGGCGGCGGTCGGCGCGGCACCGAAAGGTGCGATACCTCACACTCCCCACCCGGCCGCGCACTCCGGCATCCTGACAGACGACCGACCCCGCGACGATCACAAGGGAGCCCTCGCCCATGTCCGATTCCGTCCTGTACGAGCTCGACGGCGGCCTGGCCGTCATCACCGTCAACCGCCCGGAGGCGATGAACGCGCTGGACACCGCGACCAAGGTGGCGCTGCGGGACACCGTGGCGGCCGCCGCCGAGGACCGGGCGGTGCGGGCGGTGCTGCTCACCGGCGCCGGTGAGCGCGCGTTCTGCGTCGGGCAGGACCTCAAGGAGCACCTGGAGCTGCTCAAGCGGGCCGGGGAGACCGGCGAGGGCGCGCTGAAGACCGTCGCCGAGCACTACAACCCGCTGCTGCGGGCGCTGGCCGGGATGCGCAAGCCGACCGTGGCGGCGGTCGGCGGGGTGGCGGCGGGCGCGGGCGCCTCGCTGGCCTTCGCCTGCGACTTCCGGATCGTCGCGGACACGGCCGGCTTCAACACCGCCTTCGCCGGGATCGCGCTGACCGCCGACTCGGGCGCGTCCTGGACGCTGCCGCGGCTGGTCGGGCACGCGAAGGCGACCGAACTGCTGATGCTGCCGCGGACCGTGAAGGCCGCCGAGGCGATGGAGCTGGGTCTGGCCACCAAGGTGGTCCCGGCCGCCGAGCTGGCCGCCACCGCGCGGGCCTTCGCCAAGGAGCTGGCCGCGGGCCCCACGGTGGCGTACGGCGCCATCAAGGAGTCGCTGGCGTACGGCGCTTCGCACACGCTGGACGAACTGCTGGACAAGGAGGACGAGCTGCAGACCCTGGCGGGCGACAGCGAGGACCACCGGATCGCGGTCCGCGCCTTCATCGCCAAGGAGAAGCCGGAGTACCTGGGGCGCTGACGCCCGGGCCCGAGGGGCCGTCCGGGCCGCCTCAGCGCGTCAGGGCCGCCCGGACGTGGCAGTCGGCCAGGTGGTCGTCGACCAGGCCGCAGGCCTGCATCAGGGCGTAGGCGGTGGTCGGGCCGACGAAGCGGAAGCCCTCCTTCTTCAGCGCCTTCGCCAGCGCCGTCGACTCGGGTGTGATGGCCGGCACCTCGCCCATGGTGCGGGGGGCCGGCCGGTCCGGGTCACCGGCGAACCGCCAGATCAACGCGTCGAGTCCGCCGTCGAGTTCGCGGGCGGCCCGGGCGTTGGCGATGGCCGCCTCGATCTTGGCGCGGTTGCGGATGATGCCGGTGTCGGCGAGCAGCCGCTCCACGTCGGCCGGTCCGAACTCCGCGACCCTGGCGATCTCGAATCCGGCGAACCCGGCCCGGAAGCCCGCGCGGCGGCGGAGGATGGTGATCCAGGACAGCCCGGACTGGAAGGCCTCCAGGCAGACCCGCTCGAACAGGGCGTCGTCGCCGTGCACCGGGCGGCCCCACTCGGTGTCGTGGTAGACCCGGTAGTCGTCCGCCGAGTCGCCCCAGGCGCAGCGCCGCAGCCCGTCCGGGCCGACCACGGCGCCGGTCCCGGCGCGGGGCTCGGTCAGCGGCTCGGTCACTGGTCCCGCCCCGGCTTCGCGTCCTCGGGCTCCTTGGTCAGCACCACGGCGGGCTCGACCACCTTGGCGAACTCCTCCAGGCCCGGCAGCGGTTCGGCGCCGGTGTCCGGGCCGGCCTCGACCGCGCCGCGCAGCGCGGCGCCCGCCTCCAGCTCGGCGATCCGCGAGTCGCGGTACGCGAGTTCCGCGCCGAGGCGGTCGAGGACGTCGTCCACCTCGTCCATCCGATAGCCGCGGACGGCCATCGGCAGCCTGATCCCGTCCACGTCGTCCCGGCTCAGCGGACGGTCCTGCGGCAGCCGCGCGGCGATCCGGTCCTGCACCGCCTCCGGCAGCGAGCCGCCCCCGCCGAGCGCCACCAGCGCGGCGCCGCCGACCACCACGGCCATGGCCACCACGATCACCCAGAACACGAGCTGTCCTCCCGACTTCCCGGCCGGCCCTGACAACAGTGGGATCATGGTCCCCGATAGGCCGGGGGCCATCATCGCACCCGGAGCAGCTGTGGAGGAGACATCGGTGGCACTGCGTCTGGGACCACGGGAATTCGGTGACGACGAGCTGGTGATCATGGCGATCGTCAATCGCACCCCGGATTCGTTCTTCGACAAGGGCGCCACCTTCGCCGACGAGGCCGCGTTCGCCGCGGCGGACCGGGCGATGGCCGAGGGCGCGGCCATCCTGGACATCGGCGGGGTGAAGGCCGGGCCGGGCGACGAGGTCACGGTCGAGGAGGAACTGCGGCGCACGGTGCCGTTCGTGGCCGAGCTGCGCCGGCGCCACCCGGGGGCCGTGATCAGCGTGGACACCTGGCGGCACGAGGTCGGCGAGGCGGTCTGCGAGGTGGGCGCTGACCTGCTGAACGACGCCTGGGGCGGGGTGGACCCGCGACTCGCCGAGGTGGCCGCGCGCCACGACGTCGGGCTGGTCTGCACCCACGCGGGCGGCGCCGAACCGCGGACCAGGCCGCACCGGGTCGGCTACGAGGACGTGATGGCGGACATCCTGCGGGTGACCGTCGGGCTGGCCGAGCGGGCCGCCGGGCTCGGGGTGCGGCGGGACGCGCTGATCATCGACCCGGGGCACGACTTCGGCAAGAACACCCGGCACTCGCTGGAGGCCACCCGGCGGCTGCCGGAGATGACCGCGACCGGCTTCCCGGTGCTGGTCTCGCTCTCCAACAAGGACTTCGTCGGCGAGACGCTGGACCGGCCCGTGGACGAGCGGCTGCTCGGCACCCTGGCGACCACGGCCGTCTCGGCCTGGCTGGGCGCCCAGGTGTACCGGGTGCACCAGGTGGCGGAGACCCGGCAGGTGCTGGACATGGTCGCCTCGATCCGGGGCACCCGCCCCCCGGCGGTGGCCCGCCGGGGGCTGGCGTAGGCCGGTCAGATCCCGTTCACCGGCCGACGGGCGTCGGCGAGGATCTTCATGACCTCGTCGACGTCGTCGGTGATGTGGAACAGTTCGAGGTCGTGCGGGGCCGCCTTGCCCTGCGCGACCAGGGTGTTCTTCAGCCAGTCGAAGAGGCCGCCCCAGTACTCGCTGCCGAAGAGGATCACCGGGAAGCGGGTGACCTTCTTCGTCTGCACCAGGGTGAGCGCCTCGAACAGCTCGTCCAGCGTGCCGAGTCCGCCGGGCAGCACCACGAAGCCCTGCGCGTACTTGACGAACATCGTCTTGCGGACGAAGAAGTAACGGAAGTTCAGTCCGAGGTCGACGAACTCGTTGAGCCCCTGCTCGAAGGGCAGCTCGATGCCGAGGCCGACGCTCAGCCCGCCCGCGTCGGAGGCACCGCGGTTGGCGGCCTCCATCGCGCCCGGGCCGCCGCCGGTGATCACCGCGTAGCCGGCCTCGACCAGCGCCCGGCCGATCTCCACGCCCGCCGCGTACTCGGGCGAGTCGACCGGGGTCCGGGCGGAGCCGAAGACGCTGATCGCGGGAGGGAGTTCGGCCAGCGCGCCGAAGCCCTCGACGAACTCGGAGGTGATCCGCAGCACCCGCCACGGATCGGTGTGCAGCCAGTCGGTCGGCCCGGTGGTGTCCAGCAGGCGCTGGTCCGTGGTGCTCGTGCCGACCTGGTCCCGGCGCACCAGCACCGGGCCCTTCTGCTTCTCGGGCCAGGCCTTCTTCTGCGGCGGCTCGCCCACCTGCTCGGGGCCGTGTCCGTAGTGCTTGTCGTCTCCTGTGCCTGTCATGACGAAACCCTACGCCCGTTGATCCCCGTTTTCAGGCAACGGGGGAAGGTCGGTTGGGCGTCCGGAAGATGGCGTGTTCGGCGGCTGCTCAGCTGGTCAGCCAGGCGCGCAGCCGCTGCTCGGTCTCGGTGACGGCGCTGAGCGAGCAGTGCTCGTCCCGCTTGTGCGCGAGGTTCGGTTCGCCGGGGCCGTAGTTGACCGCGGGGACGCCGAACGCGCTGAACCGGGCGACGTCGGTCCAGCCGAACTTGGCGCGGGCGACGCCACCGGTGGCGGCCAGGAAGGCCTGCGCGGCGGGCTGGGCGAGGCCCGGCAGCGCGCCCGGGGCGGAGTCGGTGACCGTCACCTCGTAGCCCTCGAAGACCTCGCGCACGTGCTTCTCGGCGTCGGCCTCGCTGCGGTCGGGCGCGAAGCGGAAGTTGACCGTCACCACGCACTCGTCGGGGATGACGTTGCCGGCCACGCCGCCGTCGATGCGGACGGCGTTGAGGCCCTCGCGGTACTCCAGGCCGTCGATCTCCACCCGGCGCGGCTGGTACCGGGCGAGCCGGCCGAGCACCTCGGCGGCGTGGTGGATGGCGTTGTCACCGAGCCAGCTGCGGGCCGAGTGGGCGCGCACACCGGTGAGCCGGATCTGCGCCCGCATGGTGCCCTGGCAGCCTCCCTCGACGGTGGCGCCGCTGGGCTCCAGCAGCACCGCGAAGTCGGCGGCCAGCCAGTCGGGGTGCTCGGCGGCGAGGTGGCCGAGGCCGTTGCGGTGGGCCTCCACCTCCTCGCAGTCGTAGAAGACGAAGGTGAGGTCGCGGTTGGGCTCCGGAAGGGTGGCGGCCAGCCGCAGCTGGACGGCCACACCGGACTTCATGTCGGAGGTGCCGCAGCCGTAGAGCAGGTCGCCCTCGACGCGGGAGGGCAGGTTGTCGGCGATCGGCACGGTGTCCAGGTGGCCGGCGAGCAGGACGCGCTCGGCGCGGCCCAGGTCGGTGCGGGCGACCACGTTGTTGCCGTGCCGGTCGACGGTGAGGTGCGGGTAGGCGCGCAGGGCGGCCTCCACGGCGTCGGCGAGCGCCTGCTCGTCGCCGCTGACCGACGGGAAGTCGACGAGCCGGGCGGTCAGCGTGCCGCCGTCGAGGGTGAGGTCCAGGGGCGTGTTCGGGCTGCTCATGGTCGTCCAGCCTATCGCCGCGCCACCGGGCGGCGAAGGGCGAACCCGCCCTGAGCCAAAGGGCGCGCCGGTGCCGAAAGCGAAGGAGCGCGGGAGCAACCGACGAAGGAGGGCGCGACGAAGCGAGGAGCGTCGGCACCGGGTACGAGCGCCCGGCGGCGAAGGGCGAACCCGCCCTGAGCCAAAGGGCGCGCCGGTGCCGAAAGCGAAAGAGCACGGGAGCAACCGACGAAGGAGGGCGCGACGAAGCGAGGAGCGTCGGCACCGGGTACGAGCGCCCGGCGGCGAAGGGCGAACCCGCCCTGAGCCAAAGGGCGCGCCGGTGCCGAAAGCGAAAGAGCGCGGGAGCAACCGACGAAGGAGGGCGCGACGAAGCGAGGAGCGTCGGCACCGGGTACGAGCGCCCGGCGGCGAAGGGCGATAACACAGAACCGCCTGCGCCGTACGTCCGTCCGAGTGGGTACGGTGTCGGATCAAGGGACGGTGGAGAGGGGCGGCGGTGGCCAGGAAGAGGAGCGGCGGGCAGGGCGGCGACACGGCGCCCCGGCGGCGCCGCAGGCCGCTGCGGGCGGTGCTGATCGGGCTGCTGGCGCTCGTACTGGTCGCGGTCGGGCTGTACTGGCTCCGCGACCAGAAGTTCACGGCCGAGGGCTGCGAGGTGAAGACGCCGGCCGGCGAGGGGACGCTGGAGCTCCCGCAGGCGGCCAACGCGGCGACGATCGCCGCCGTGGCGCACGCGCGCGGCCTGCCGGACCGGGCGGTGACCATCTCGCTGGCGACCGCGATGCAGGAGTCCAAGATCCGTAATCTGTCGGGCGGCGACCGGGACTCGGTCGGTCTGTTCCAGCAGCGTCCCTCGCAGGGCTGGGGCACCGTGGAGCAGATCATGGACCCGGTCTACGCGACCAACAAGTTCCTGGACGGCCTGGTCAAGGTGCCCGGCTACACCCGGCTTCCGCTGACCGACGCGGCGCAGCAGGTGCAGAAGAGCGGCTACCCGCAGGCCTACGCCAAGCACGAGACCAAGGCGACGCTGCTGGCCTCGGCGCTCACCGGCCGCGAGCCGGCCTCGCTGACCTGTGTGGTGCACGACTTCGACGCGCCGGATCCGGCCGACGACGCCGCCACCCCGACCGGGTCCGCGTCGGCCTCCGCCTCGCCGGCCGGACGGCCGGACCGGTCGCAGGCGCTGGCCGACCGGGTGCGCCGTGAGTTCGGCCGGACGGTGACGCCGGCCACCGGGTACGCCTCCACCATCAAGGGCGTCGGGAACGCCGTCTCGCTGACGCCGGACCCGGCCGCGAGCACCGACGCGGGCCCGGACGCCGAGCGGCAGAACGGCTGGGCGGTGGCGCACTGGGCGGTGACGCAGGCCCAGGAGCTGGGCATCGAGACGGTGGCGTACGACGGAAGGATCTGGCGGAAGGCGAAGTCCGAGGACGGCTGGAAGCCGCAGCCGACCGGCACCTCGACCAAGCTCGTGCAGGTCTCGCTGGCCTCCGTCGGGAAGAGCTGACGCACTGGTGTCCGGGTTACCGCCGAACCGGTGATTCCGGTCAACCCCGGTGGACGGGTGGCTGGTTGTCCCCGCCGGAGTGCAGAACCGTCACTTCCCCTGGCCACGGCCCGTCCGCGCCACCGGACGGGCCGGCCGACCCGGCACAGCGTCAGACATACGATCCGATCGTCGGCTATGCGCTTTCGTTGCACCGACCGAAACCTTCTGGCTTCTCAAGCGGTATGAACGTCGTCCGCCCGGCGGACGGGACGGACCCAGACCCTTCGAGGAGCCCCATGTCTCACTCCCTCACGCGCCGGATCGCCCAGGCCGCGCTGCTCGTGGCGGCCGGAGCGACCCCGCTGGTCGCGGCCGGCTCCGCGTCCGCAGCCGACGCCCTGCTGCCCAAGTCGGACCTGGCCGCGCCGCTGGGCCAGCTGACCAACACCGACGCGAGTTCCACCCTGCAGCACACCACCCACGAGCTGGGCCAGGCCGCCGGGAACACCGGCGCCGCCACCGTCGCCGCGGGCGTACCCGCCACCGCGGACGCCACCGGCAACATCGTCGCCCAGCAGCTTCCCGAGGCGAACGAGAAGGCCGGTTCGCTGACCGCGCCGGTCGACAAGACCGCCGCCACCACCGGCCAGCTCTCCGCCGTCACCCCGAAGGTGGCCTCCGCCCTGGCCGGCAAGCTCGGCGAGGCCGTCACCGGCCACGCTGCGGCCGGCCGCAGCGCCGCCACCACCAACCCGGTCGGCGGGCTCACCCAGACCGGCGCGGTCACCCAGGCCCTGCCCGGCGCCGAGACGCTCACCGGTGCCGTCCCCGGCGCCAACGCCGTCACCGACGCGCTGCCGATCGGCGCGGTGACCCGCGCCCTGCCCGCCGGTCTGCCCGGTGCCGACGTGCTCGGCCTGGCCGAGCACGGCTCGGCCAACCGCCTGGGCGGCACCGACCTCGGCGCGAACAACCCGCTGGCCGGCCTCACCGGCCCGCTCTCCGGGCTGCTGGGCGGCCTGAACGGCGGCAGCCTCAGCGGGCTGCCGATCGGCTGACCGGGGAACGGCACGCGGAGGGGGCCGGTGTCCGTCGGGGCACCGGCCCCCTCCGCAGCACGTCCGCGGGCTCAGCCGCGCAGCCGCTCCACGGCCGCCGCGACCCGCTCGTCGGTCGCGGTGAACGCGACCCGGACGAACTGCCCGCCGGCCGGCCCGTAGAAGTCGCCGGGCGCCACCAGGATGCCCAGACCGGCCAGTTCGGCCACCGTCTCCCAGCACGGCCGGTCCTGGGTCGCCCACAGGTAGAGGCTCGCCTCCGAGTGCTCCACCCGGAAGCCGTACGCCTCCAGCGCCGCCCGCAGCGCCGAGCGCCGGGCCGCGTACCGTCCACGCTGCTCGGCCACGTGCGCGTCGTCCGCGAGCGCCGCGACGGTCGCCGCCTGGACCGGCGCCGGCACGATCATGCCGCCGTGCTTGCGCACCTCCAGCAGCTCCCTGACCACCACCGGGTCGCCCGCCACGAAGGAGGCGCGGTAGCCCGCCAGGTTGGAACGCTTGGAGAGCGAGTGGACGGCCAGCAGGCCCTCGTGCCGCTTCTCCCGGCCGGAGCCCCCGCAGACGTCCGGGTGCAGGACGGAGACCGGGTCGGCCTCCCAGCCCAGCTCCAGGTAGCACTCGTCGCTGACCAGCAGCGCCCGGTGCTCCCGGGCCCACTCGACCGCGCGGCGCAGCTCGTCCGCGCCCAGGACCCGGCCGGTCGGGTTGGACGGCGAGTTCACCCAGATCAGGCGCACCCGCGAGCCGTCCAGCTCGTCCACCGAGTCGTACTCGACCGGCTCGGCGCCGCAGAGCCGCGCGCCCACCTCGTACGTCGGGTAGGCCAGCCGCGGGTAGGCGACCTGGTCACCGGGGCCGAGGCCGAGCTGGGTCGGCAGCCAGGCCACCAGCTCCTTGGAGCCGACGGTCGGCAGGACGGCCTCCGGGCCGATCTCGGCGCCGACCCGGCGGCGCAGCCAGCCGGCGATCGCCTCGCGCAGCTCCACCGGGCCCCAGACGGTCGGATAGCCGGGCGTGTCCGTGGCGGCGGCCAGCGCCTTCTGGATCACCTCGGGGACCGGGTCCACGGGGGTGCCCACCGAGAAGTCGCAGAGCCCGCCCGGGTGGGCGAGGGCGGTCCGCTTGTACGGCTCCAGCTTGTCCCAGGGGAAGACCGGCAGGAGGTCGGAAACGCGGCGCGCCGCCCCCGGGTGGCCCGGGAACGGCGCGTGCGTGCTGTCGTTGGTACTCACAGCTCAGTTGCCACCGATCGGTCAGTGGTCGGCGTTCTGCGGCGGCAGAGCGGCGATGAACGGGTGGTCGCGCTCGATCAGGCCGAGCTTCGAGGCACCACCGGGCGAACCGAGGTCGTCGAAGAACTCGACGTTCGCCTTGTAGTAGTCCTTCCACTCCTCCGGAGTGTCGTCCTCGTAGAAGATCGCCTCGACCGGGCAGACCGGCTCACAAGCGCCACAGTCGACACACTCATCCGGGTGGATGTAGAGCGATCGCTCGCCCTCGTAGATGCAGTCAACCGGGCACTCTTCGATGCACGCCTTGTCCTTGACGTCGACACAAGGCTGCGCGATGACGTAGGTCACGCTGTCGTTCCTCCTCGGAAGGGCTCGGCGGCCCATTCTGTTTTGCTCGCGTGCGCGGGTGAGCGCGGCGTCGTCGATGCCCGCCCCTAGTATCGCGGGTCGGAGACCGCAAATGCACAGGAGGTGCCCAGATGGCGTCCAGCGGGCCCGTGGAGTCGCGTCCGGAGGTCCGGATAGACCGCTCTGACGTGGGACGACGCGTTTCAGTACGGCGCGTCTCGGAGTTCGTGGACGACAGGCCGGTGTTCCGCGATGTGATCGGCGTGCTCACATCGTGGGACGATCTTGGACTGACGGTCGTCCCGAGGAGTGGCGATCCGGTCTCGTTCGACGAGAAGCTGCTGGTCGCGGGCAAGGTGGTGCCGCTCTTCCCGGCCCGGCGTGTCGCCCCGCCCGTCGCGACGGCGGTCGAGCTCCAGCGGATCGCGGCGCGCGGCTGGCCCGCCGTCGAGCAGGAGCCGCTCGGCGACTGGACGCTGCGCGCCTCGGCCGGCTTCACCCGCCGGGCCAACTCCGTCCAGGCCCTCGGCGACCCCGGGCTGCCGCTGCCGCGGGCGCTGGCGGCCGTCCAGGACTGGTACCGTGCGCGCGCCCTGCCCGCCTGGGTCGAGGTCTGCGTGCCCGGCTCGCCGGAGGAACTGCGCGCCGAGCTCGACCGGCTGGGCGCCGCGTACTCGCCCACCCTGGTACGGACCGCCGCGCTGGCGCCGCTGGCCCGGATCGGCTCGGGGCACGACCGGGTCCGGCTGTCCCGGACGGCCGGTCCGGAGTGGATGGCGCTGTACCGGCGGGTGACGGACGACCCGGCGGTGGAGGAGGCCGCCCGGGCGGTGCTGCACGGCGGCCCTTCGGTCTGGTTCGCCACCGTGCCGGGGGCGGCCGGTCAGCCGCCGCCGGCGATCGGACGCTGTGTCATCGACGGACCGTGGGCCTGTTTCGGGGCGATCGAGGTCGCCCCGTACGCCCGGCGCGCGGGCCTGGCCACGGCGCTGATGGCGGTGCTCGCCGCCCGGGCCGCCGAGGAGGGCGCCACCGGTGCCTGCCTCCAGGTCGAGGCGGAGAACGATGGTGCGATCGCGCTCTATGACGGACTTGGCTTCACGACCAGTCACACTTACCACTACGCCCGCCTCCCCCAGCGGTAGCGCGCTCCGGGAGCCGTCCACCACCGGCCGTCCCTCGTCCGCCGTCCCAGCCGTCCCAGCCGTCCCAGCCGTCCGCCGCACGAAAGCCGTCGCAGCCACCGTGACCGAGCAGAGCAGAGCACGCTTCCGGACCGAGGCCCGGGCCGAGCACCCCGATCCGGTGCTGCTCTGCCTGCTCGCGGCCGCCGAGCACAGCCCCGCACCGGATCCCGACGACCTCCGGGAGCCGCCCACCCTGGACGCGCTGCTCGCCGCCTGCGAGGCCGCGCTGGACCGGCACGCCGCCGCCGTCCGGCTCGCCGTCGCGGAGCGCGCGCCGGCCGGGCCCGAGGAGACGGCCGCCCTGCTCGCGGCCGTCCTCGGCGGGCGGGAGCGGTTCCACGGGCGGCAGTCCGACTACCGGCGGCTGGAGTCCTCGCTGCTGCCGGACGTGCTGCGGCGCCGGCGCGGGCTGCCGATCATGCTGTCGCTGGTGTGGACGGCGGTCGCCGCCCGGGCCGGGCTGGCCGTCCACGGCGTCGCCCTGCCGGGCCACTTCATCGTCGCCGTCGGCGGCCCGGACGGCGGCGACGACTACGTCCTGGCGGACCCGTTCCACGGCGGCCGGCTGCTCGACCTCACGGACGTGACCGACCTGGTCCACGCCACCGGCCACCCGTTCACGCCCGAACTGCTCACCCCCGCGCAGCCGCTGGACATCGTGCTGCGGGTACTCGGCAACATCCGCGGCTGGGCCGCCGACCGTCCCGAGCACGCCCGCACCCAGCTCTGGGCCACCGAACTGGCCCTGCTGCTCCCCCGCCACCCCGCCCAGCTCCGGCTGGAGCGGGCCGAGCTGCTCGTCCGGACCGGCGACTTCCTCGGCGGCTCGGCCGAGATGGACGCGTACGCGGAGATCCTGGACGCCTTCGACCCGGACGCGGCGGCGAAGGTCCGGCAGGAGGCCCGCGCGGCCCGGCACCGGCTCAACTGACCGGCTTCACAGCCAGCCCTTCTCCCGGGCGATCCGGACGGCCTCGGTGCGGTTGCGGGCCTCGGTCTTCTGGATCGCCATCGAGAGGTAGTTGCGCACCGTCCCCTCGGAGAGGTGCAGCCGCTTGGCGATGTCGGCGTTCACCGCCCCGTCGGCGGCGGCCGCCAGCACATCACGCTCACGGGCCGTCAGCGGGTTCGCCCCTTCGGCGAGCGCGGCGGCGGCCAGGGCCGGGTCGATCACCCGCTCGCCGCGCAGCACCCGCCGGATCGCCTCGGCCAGCTCGGCCGCCGGGGCGTCCTTCACCAGGAACGCGTCCGCGCCCGACTCCATCGCCCGGCGCAGATACCCGGGCCGCCCGAAGGTCGTCGCGATCACGATCCTGGTCTGGGGCCGCTGCCGGCGCAGCTCGGCGGCCGCCTCGATCCCGGTCATCCCCGGCATCTCGATGTCCAGCACCGCGACCTGCACCTCGTGCGCGATGGCGGCCGCCACCACCTCGTCGCCGCGCCCGACCTGCGCGACGACGTCGATGTCCCCCTCCAGCCCGAGCAGCGCGGCCAGCGCCTCCCGGACCATCCCCTGGTCCTCGGCGAGCAGGACGCGGACGGAGGCCCCGCCGTTCTGAATCTCACTCATGCCGACGACCTTAGGGGCCCCGGGTGGTTCGTCGAGGCACCGCGGACGTCCGCTCCCGACGGGCCCGGCACCTGAGCCCCCGCACCGGTGCGGCGGGCGGGCCGGTGTCCCCGGCCGCCCGCCGCGGGTGCGTCGCCGCGGACCGCGGGTCAGAAGCCGACGGTCTTCAGGTACGAGCCGTCGCCGCCGTGGAGGCCGACCACGTACAGCGTGTGGCCGTCCGGGCCCACCGCCGCGTCCGACACCCCGTCCAGGGCGAACCCGGTGAGCGTCTCCGCCGGGACGCCGGTGTTGGTCGCGGTGTCGAAGGACAGCACCGACGCCTTCGGGGCCCACCCGTCCTTGAGCACGTACAGGCGGCGGCCGTCCGGGCTCACGGACACGAAGTGCACGTCGACCCAGCCCGAGCCGAAGGTGACCGCGGGCCGGGCGGTGTCCCTGGCGGTGTCGACCTCGTAGCCGGTGCCGCTGCCGGTCTGCCAGCCCAGCGCGTACAGGCGGGTGCCGTCCGGGGAGGGTGCCAGTTCGGTGCTGGCGCCGAGCCGGTCGACGACGCGGGCCACCGCCGGGACGGCCCCGCCGGTGTCCAGGTGGAACAGCCCCTGGTCGGTGCTGACGTACGCGGCGCCGCCGTTCGGGGCGACGGCGATCGAGTCGACCTGGTAGCCGCCCACCGGCACGGTGGAGGTGAACGCGTCCTGCCCGGTGGAGAACACCAGCACCCGGCCCGTGCCGACGCCCTGGTTGAGGCCGTACGGCCCGTACTGGTCCACGTAGACCCGCGCGCCGTCCCGGCTGACCGCCAGGCCGGTCAGCCTCCCCTGGCTCCAGCCGGCCGGGCGCGGCTGGTCCGGCGCCGGGGTCCGGGACAGCACGGTGTTGGTGGCGGTGGAGACGGCCACCAGCTGCTCCGAGACCACCACATAGAGCCGGGAGCCGTCCGGGCTGACCACGGGCCGGCCCGCCGTCCCCGTGTCGGCCAGCGTCAGCCGCGCGACCACCGTGCCCGTCCGGGTGTCGACCGTCCGCAGCACCACGGAGAGGTCGCTGCCCACCCGGTCCCACGCCACCACGTACGCCCTGGTCCCGTCCGGGCTGACCGCCAGCCCGAGCGACCGCCAGCCGACCGCGGTGGCACCCGGCACCTCGGGCGCCTGATCGGCTGCGGCGGCACCCGCGCCGGTGACCAGCAGCACCCCGGCCACCATCAATGAACCTGCCCAACGTGCCTTCTTCGCAAGCGAATTCATGACACCCTCCGCTATCGGGAGACCGCCCTCCGCGGCGGCCGTGGGCCAGGCTAGGGCACCGGCCCGGCAGGGCGGGGCCGGTCGGCGGACGGGGCTCAGAACCGCCCGTACGAACCGGGCCGAACGCCCTCCAAGCGCGCCTGGAATCAGCCACGTCCGCCGGGGCGCGCCCCCTGGGCACTTCGCCGACCCACCCTGTTCCCGGTCTGCACCCGGGGCACGCCGGCCGGGGCCGGCCTCGGCCCAAGACGGTTGGGCAATATGGAAGTTGCCCGCCCGGAGCGGCACCCGTGACGATGGACCGCCGTCCGCCCACCCCTCCGAGACGAGGAAGTGCACCGTGCCTCACATCGCCATCGACAACGAACTACCGGGAATCAACGGGCTGCTGACGCTCCGCCCGGACACCGCCGCCCCGCTGTCGATGCTCGCCGACGCGCTGCTGCGCAACCCGGCCCCGATGAGCCGGGGCGAGCGCGAGCTGGTCGCCGCGTACGTCTCCGGGCTCAACGGCACCCGCTACTGCACGAACGCCCACAGCGCCTTCGCCGCAGCGCAGCTGGAGGGTGGCGAGGCGCTGGTGAAGGCAGCCCTGGCCGATCCCGCGTCCGCGCCGCTCACGGAGCGGATGCGGGCCCTGCTGCGGATCGCGGCCGAGGTCCGGGGGCAGGTCGGGCCGGTCTCGCAGGAGGCGGTGGCGGCCGCCCGGGCGGCCGGCGCCGGTGACACCGAGATCCACGACACCGTCCTGATCGCCGCCGCGTTCTGCATGTACAACCGCTACGTCGACGCTCTGGCCACCGAACTGCCCGAGGACCCCGGCTACTACACCGAGGGGGCGCAGCGAATCGTCGACTCCGGCTACGGCCGCGGGGACTGAGGGCGCCCGGGGCCGGCCTGCCCGGCGTGCCCGGACCGGCAGAGGGCGACCCGCAGGAAGTCGGGCGGCACGGCGGTCGTGGACGGCGACGCCGGGCGCCGCGGTGCACGGCCCGGGAGCGCTCATCGCGGCTCCGCCTCGTCGGTGCTCAGCGCAGGTCCGTCCAGGGCGCGATCTGGTGCAGCCGGCGCAGCCGGAGCTGGCCGTCGACGGTGAGCGTGATGAGGTTGTCGGTCACATCGACGACCTCGGCGGGGATCCGGGGGGCCCAGGGCGTCGAGATCTCCCAGTCCGGCGGGACGATGGCCACCGTCTCCCCGATGCACGGAGACCAGGAGGAGTCCGGGGCCGTCACGCCCGCGTCCCCTTCCGGGGAGCGTCGACCGGCTCGGCGGCCACCTCCGCCGGCCCCCGCCGGATCTCCTCGGTCGCCCTTCTCGGCCTCGATGCCATGGTGCAGTCCTTCCTCGCCTAGCAGCAGAACGTGCCCCTGTCCCGGCTTCACCCTGCTCAAACATCCCTCAGGGGCCGGGCGCGGGGCCCGGGCAAGCGGCGCAAGGGGATTCACCGGCGAGAAGAAGACCCGATGTGGTGACACCGGTACGGGGTCACCACATCGCCCGGCCTCCGGTTCGGCGCGCGCGGCGACCGGCCGAGGAAGGGGGAGACCACCGCCGGCCGGGGGCCCGGCGTGGCCCAGGGCTTGTCCGGCAAGCCCTAACGCCCGCCGGGCGCGGGTGCGGAGGCCGTCCGGAGCGGCACCAGCGCCCGCAGCCGGAAGCCCCTGCCGCGCTCCCCCGGCCCGGTCTCCAGCCGTCCGCCGACCAGCGTCAGCCGCTCCTCCAGGCCGGAAAGCCCGTTGCCCGGGGCGGACTTGCCGGGCCCGGCGCCGTTGTCGGTGATCTCCAGGGCGGCGTATCGCTCGCCGTCGCCCTCCCAGGTCTCGTCGGCCGTCACCGTGCAGGCCGTGGCGCCCTCGCCGTGCCGGACGATGTTGGTGACCGCCTCGCGCAGCGCCCAGGCCAGGGCGCCCGACTCCTCGGTGGCGAGCCCGGTCCAGGCGTCCGGCAGCGTCGGCGACACCTCCAGGGTCACCTGCGCGGCCGCCAGCGCCGTACGGGCGGCGGCCAGTTCGACCGGCAGGGTGGGCCTGCGGAAGCCGGTCACCGCCTCCCGGACGTCGATCAGCGACTGCCGGGCCACCTGCTCGATGTCGGCGACCTGCGCCCGTGCCGCCTCGTCCTTGCCCACGTCCATGAACCGCCCGGCCAGCTCGCTCTTCAGGGTGATCAGCGACAGCGAGTGCCCGAGCAGGTCGTGCAGGTCCCGGGAGAGCCGCAGCCGCTCCTCGGCGGCGGCCAGGTGGGCGACGGCGGCCCGTGCCTCGCGCAGCTCCCGCATGGTCGCGACCAGCCGTTGCAGGCCGGTCATCGCGGCGCCGGCCAGGAAGGCGCTGAGCATGATGGTCGGGATCGCGCCGCGGTCGGCGTGGCTGAGCAGTCCGACGGCGCCGGTGACCAGCGTCATCACGGCGACCCCGCCGAGGGCGAAGCGCGGTGGCAGGACGACGCCGACGGCCACCGCGGAGTAGGTGAACAGCGTCAGCCAGGCGGTGCCGAGGCCGAAGGTGGTGACCACCGAGATCACGATCATCACGGCGGCCATCGCGTCGCCCGCCCTGGGCAGCCTCCCGACCATCGAGCGGAAGATCACCAGGCCGATGTAGCTGGCCAGGAAGGCGGCCAGGGCCAGCCAGCCGGCCACCGTGGCGGCCACCGCGTGCCCGCCCTTGAGCAGATCGCCCACCGGGTAGAACAGGTAGACCATCCAGAGCAGCATCCAGCAGACCTTGACCAGCAGCTGGCGGCGGTTCTCCACCGGGGCGCCCGGGATGTTGGTGAAGACCACCCGTTCCCCGCCCGCCTTCCCGAGCTCGTCGGGACGGTACGCGGAGAACGTGTCTGGCATGGGGGCCATCATGCCCGCCGGGTGTCCCGGCGGTACAGCGCTGCCGCGGCCGCGACGAAGACCACCGGGAAGCCGGCCGGACCGACCACCGTCCACCGCCCGGACCCGGCCGCAGCTCTTGCCGACCTGCCGGAAGGCGGCCGCTTCGGTGTCCATCGCCCCGGTCCTCTCCCCTGCCGGTGTCGTTCGCGCCACCTCAGGGTCCCGCGCGGACCGGGGCCGGCGGCAGTGCCCGCCGTCGTGCCTTCCGCATGACGGATGTCATGGCTGCGGCCGGCACCCGCGGCACGGGCACCGGCCGCGGAAGCCGCGGGTCAGGGGCGGTTGCGGGGGATCAGATGCCCAGCGAGCGCTGCACGAAGTCGACCTGGAGCAGCAGCAGGTTCTCCGCGACCTCCTCCTGCGGCGTCATGTGGGTGACGCCCGAGAGCGGCAGCACGGTGTGCGGGCGGCCGGCCGCGAGCAGGGCGGAGGAGAGCCGCAGGGTGTGCGCGGCCACCACGTTGTCGTCCGCCAGACCGTGGATGATCATCAGCGGCCGCTCCAGACCGGCCGCGTAGCCGCTCAGCGAGTTGGCCGCGTAGACCTCCGGACGCTCGGCCGGGTGGCCCAGGTAGCGCTCGGTGTAGTGGGTGTCGTACAGCTCCCAGTCGGTCACCGGGGCGCCGGCGACGGCCGCGTGGAAGACGTCCGGGCGGCGCAGCACCGCGAGCGCGGAGAGGTAGCCGCCGTACGACCAGCCGCGGATGGCGACCCGGCCGAGGTCCAGCGGGAACTCCTCGGCGAGCGCCTGCACCGCCTCCACCTGGTCGTCCAGGGTGGCGCCGGCGAAGTCGAAGGCGATCGACTTCTCCCAGGCCGGGCCGCGCCCGGGGGTGCCGCGCCCGTCGGCGACGACCACCGCGAAGCCCTGGTCGGCGAACCACTGCGAGTTGAGGTGCGGGTTGTGCGCCTGGACGACGCGCTGGCCGTGCGGGCCGCCGTACGGGTCCATCAGGACGGGCAGCAGGCCGTCGCGCTCGCGGTCGTAGCCGGTGGGCAGGAAGACCGCGGCGGGGATGCGCCGCTCACCGGCGAAGCGGAAGACCGGGCGGGCGGTGATCACCGGCGTCTCGGCGTAGGACTCGATGGTGGCGATGTCGTCCACCACCACGCCCTCCGGCAGGTCGCGGGCGACCTGGACGAGCGTGCCGGGCCGGTCGTGCTCGGCGGTGGCCCGGACGGTGACGCCGGCCGCGTGCACCGCGGTGGTCACCGAGGTGAACGGCCGGCCGTTGGCCGCCTCCCAGGAGAGCCGCTTGCCGTCGTGGCTGATCCGGCCGACGGCGATCCAGCCGGGCTCGGGGTCGGTCTCCTCGGCGCCGCCGGAGGCGCTGAAGAAGACCTCGTCCTCGGTGATCGCGACCACCGAGCGCAGGTGCAGGTCGGCCCCGGTGACGGCCTGGTCGCCGATCACCAGCGCGCGCGTCCCGTCCGCGTCGGAGATCCGGACCAGCCGGCCGTCCGGCGTCCAGGCCGGGACGCCCTGGAACAGCTCCAGCCAGGCGTCGTCGCGCTCCTCGAACAGCACCTCGGTGGCGCCGCTCGCCACGTCCACCCCGAGGATCAGCTGGCTGCGCTGGTCGCGGGCCTGGACGAGCAGCAGCGGTACGCCGCCCTTGGACCAGTGCACCCGGGCCAGGTACGGGAAGGCGGTGCGGTCCCACAGCACCTCCGTCCGGGCGCCGTCCAGGCCGACCACCCAGAGGCCGACCTCGGCGTCGGCGGTGCCGGCGGCGGGGTAGGCGATCTCGGCGGGCTCGGTGCCCGGGTTGGCCGGGTCGGCGATCCACCAGCGGCGCACCGGGCTGTCGTCGGCCCGCTCGACCAGCAGCCGGTCACCGTCGGGCGACCACCAGAAGCCGCGGTCGCGGTCCATCTCCTCCTGGGCGATGAACTCGGCCTGCCCCCAGGTCACGCCGGGGCCTTCGGGCTGGACGAGGGCCCGGTCGCCGGTACCGTCGGTCCGGGTGAGCCGCAGCTCGCCGGCGGTGTTGGCGTAGGCGACGTGGACGCCGTCCGGCGAGGGGCGCGGGTCGAGGAGCGGGCCCTCGGCGGGCAGTTCGGCCGTGGTGCCCGCCACCAGGTCGGCGGTGAACAGGCGTCCGGAGAGGGCGAAGGCGGCCAGCCGGCCGGCGCCGTCCAGGGCGTAGCCGACGATGCCGGCCGAGCCCTCGCGGCTGCGCTCGCGGCGGGCCTTCTCGGCCGGGGAGAGGTCTTCCTCGCCGCCGCCGAGCAGGACGGCCGGGTCGGCGGCGATCCGCTCCTCGCCGGTGGCGGTGTCGAGGGTCCAGAGCAGGTTGGCCCGGTCGCCGCCCGAACGGGAGCGCAGGAAGACGACCCGGGAGCCGTCGGGTGCGACGGAGAACGACCGGGGCGCGCCGACGGTGTAGCGCAGGGTGCGCGCGTACTGCCTCGGGAAGGTGTCCGCAGGGGTGTGGGTGGTCATGGCACCAGACCATACGACCTTCGGGTGCCACCGCCCGGCCGATCACGATCACTCGTTCGGAGCATCCCGGCGAAGGACGCCCCGAAGCCGTCCGCCCCCCTCCGAACCCCCTCCGACCGGCCTGTGCGCCCCACCGGTGCCGCCGTACCCCGGGCGTGCGGCGTCACCGTACGTCATACATCCATCACTCATCGGGTATGACTGGGTCCGGCGCGTGATCGTCGGGCCCCGTCCCGGGCCCCGGTCGCCCGACCGCAAGTCCCGCACGGTCCGACCGCCGCCCTGCCGAGGGGTGGCGCACCCGAGAAAAGGGGTGTAAGCCGACATGGCCCTGTCCATCTCCGCAGCCATGCTGATGCTGGTCATCGTGGTGGTGCTGATCCGCCGCTCCGGTCTGAAGCTCGCGCACGCGATCATCTGCGCGCTGCTCGGCTTCTACCTGGCGTCCAGCTCCATCGCCCCCTCGATCAGCCAGGTGACCAGCAACCTCGCCGGGATGATCAACGGCCTCAAGCTCTGACCCCGCCCCCGCCCGCACCCTGTGGACCGGTCGTTAGGCTGCTCCCATGACCGTGACTACCGGCCGCCGCCTGCTCCTGGTGCACGCGCACCCCGACGACGAGTCGATCGGCAACGGCGCCACGATGGCCAGGTACACCGACGAGGGCGCCCACGTCACCCTGGTGACCTGCACCCTCGGTGAGGGCGGCGAGGTCATCCCGCCGGAGCTGGCCCGTCTGACGGCGGATCGGGACGACGCGCTCGGCCCGTACCGGATCGGCGAGCTGACCGCCGCCATGCGCGCGGTCGGCGTCGCCGACGTCCGCTTCCTCGGCGGCCCGGGGCGCTACCGCGACTCCGGGATGATGGGCGTCCCCGACAACGACGTGCCCGGCTGCTTCTGGCGGGCCGACCCGGACGAGGCGGCCGGTCACCTGGTCGCGGTGGTCCGGGAGGTGCGGCCGCAGGTCCTGGTCACCTACGACGAGGACGGCGGCTACGGGCACCCGGACCACATCCAGGCGCACCGGGTCGCGATGCGCGCGTACGAGCTGGCCGCCGATCCCGCGTACCGGCCCGAGCTGGGCCCGGCCTGGCGGATCGCCAAGGTGTACTGGAACCGGATGCCCCGTTCGGTGATCGAGCGGGGGCTCGCCGAGACCGCCGCCAGGGCACCGTTCCCCGGTGTCGCCGCGCCGTCCGACGTGCCCGGCGTGGTGGACGACGCCGCGGTCACCACCGTGCTGGACGGCGCCGCGTACGCCGGCCGCAAGGCGGCCGCGATGGCCGCGCACGCCACCCAGATCACCGTGGACGGCGCCTTCTTCGCGCTCTCCAACAACCTCGGCCAGCCGCTGGTCGCCACCGAGTACTACCAGCTGGTGCGCGGCCAGGCCGGGCCGCGGCTGCCCGAGGACGACCTCTTCGCGGGCCTGGACACCACAGGCCCGAACACCACGGGCCCGGCCGCCGCCGACGCGACCGCCGCCCCCGCGCAGGAACAGGAAGGTGTCCGATGACCGAGCCCGCCGACGCCCGGCCGCCGCGCCGCTCGATCCCGGCGGCCGTCCTCGGCACCCGCGCCGAGCGGCTGGCCGAGCCTCAGCCCCCGCGGGCCTGGCGGATCGTCTCCTACGTCCTGTTCTTCCTGCTGGGTGCCGCGGTGTCGATCTGCGGAGCCTTTGTGCAGGCCCTGTGGCCGCCGGTGGGGGTTCTGCTGGCGCTGGCCGCCACCGGTGCCACCTTCTACGCCGGTCTGCGGGTCACCGGTACCCGGCTCGGCGCGGGGCTCCCGGCGGCCGGCTGGTTCCTGGCGCTGCTGCTGGTGATGGTCCCCCGGCCCGAGGGCGACAACGTGCTCTGGACCAACGCGACCTCACTCGGCTGGCTGTTCGCCGGGTCGATTCTGGGCGTGATCTGCGCCACCCTGCCCACCCGGACCAGCTGGTTCCCCGGAGTACCGGGCCCTACCCGCTGACCTCGGCGGTGCGCGGCGTACGGTACCGCGTACGACGAGCAGTCAGGACCGAACGGCCGTACTCTCATACCGGAGGAACCGGACGTATCAGGTTCTATCCGAACCGGTTCACCGCTCAGTTCTTCCCAGTATGGTGGTGCCGCAGAACGCCGTACCCGACCGCCGCCCGCCAGGCCCGGCGCCCACGAACCCGCGGTCGCGCCCGACGGCCCGCCCGCGAACCCGGAGCAGAGCAGCATTGAGCAGCCGCGAATCTGACAACGCCCACCCGACGCCTCGGCGCACGGGCCCGGACGCCTACCCGTCGGGCACCCCGCCCTACGGCACACCGGGCCTCCCCGGCGGCGACCGTGCGGGCACCAGTGCCGCCCAGGGACCGGCGTCGGGCGGCGAGGACGAGGCCCCGAAGACCGAGACCACCCTGACCACCAGGGTGCGGATCAACATCCCCGGCTCGCGTCCGATCCCGCCCGTCGTGGTCCGCAGCGCCGTCAAGAACGAGGACGGCCCGGGCGATGACACCCCGCCCGCCGCCACCGAGCCGCCCGGCCCCCGGCACCGCTCCGCCGCGCCCTCCTCCCCCGTGCTCGGGGTGATGGACGGCGGCGCCCGGACGGCCACACCGCCGAACCTGCCGCCCGAGTGGCAGATCCCGCCGGCCACCTCGGAGGCCGAGTCGACCGGCGCGTGGTTCCGGCCGCGCCAGAAGAAGGCGTCCTCCACCGAGCCCGCTCCGGCTCCGGCCGGCCCCCCGGCCGAACCCGCCGGCGGTGCCGGGGCCCGCCCGAACGGCGCCCGGAAGAACGGCTCCCAGCCGGGTGGCGCCCGGCAGACCCAGGCCTCCGGCCAGGGTACGGACCACCCGAACGGCCGCCCGGTGCCCGGCCAGGCCCCCGCACCCGCACCCGCACCGCGCCCGACCGGCGCGCCCGCCTCGCCGTTCGGCACCGGCGTCGGACCGGACGTCCCTGCGGACGAGGCCGGCGTGTACGAGGACTTCCCCACCGACCCGTTCGCCCCGGCGGATCCGTTCGCCCCGGCGGATCCGTTCGCCCCGGTCGCCGACCCCTTCGCCCCGGCGGGCGGCCCCACCGCCGGCCACCCCCAGGGCCATCCGGCTGGCGGCCCGTCCGGCGCGGTGAGCCCGGAGGACACCTCGGTGGACGGCTTCGCGCCGATCCGCGAGGGCGCCACCGCGCCGGGCGCCATATCCGGTCCGCCCGCGGGCGCGGCGGCCCAGCACGGCCTGCCCCAGGACGGCCTGCCGCAGCACGGCGCCCCGCAGCAGAACGGCCGGCCGCAGCCCGGCCTGTTCGCCTCCGCCCCGGCCGGCACCGACCCGTTCGCCGCACAGCGGCCCCCGGCCGGCACCGACCCGTTCGGCACCGCGGTCCAGGGCGGCCTCTTCCCCGGTGCCCCCGGCCGCCAGGACGAGACCCCCGCCCCGTCCCCCGGCCACCGGCCGGAGGGCCCCGGCGCCACCGCGCCCGGCCGCCCGCAGCCCGAGCCGGGTGCCCAGACGCCCGGCGGCCCCGCCGGACCGGTGGCGGCGCCCGCGCCCGGCCCGAAGAAGCCCGAGGCACCCAAGCCGGCGGCCCCCAAGCCCGCGACGGGCAAGGCGACGGGCAAGCCCAAGGCCGGCGCCGGCAAGAAGCTCGTCAAGCTCGGCGTCTACGCCGTCGGCGGCCTGCTGTTCCTCGGCGCCGCCGCGTACGGCACCGGTCTGATGCTGAACCAGTCCGACATCCCCAAGGGCACCGTCGTGCTGGGCACGGACATCGGCGGCAACAACCGAGACCAGGCGATCCACCAGCTCGACGAGACGATCGGCAAGGCCGGCCGGCAGCCCGTCAAGCTGAAGATCGGCGAACAGTCCGTGGACCTCGACCCGGCCGTCGCCGGGCTGAGCTTCGACACCACGGCCACCGTGGACAACCTCACCCGGCACAGCTACAGCCCGGTCGACGTGATCACCTCGCTGAAGGGCGGCGAGAAGGCCGTACCGCCGGAGGTCAAGGTGGACCGGGCCAAGCTCAAGGCCGCCCTGGACGCCCTGGGCGCCGGCTCGGGGCAGACCCTCCAGGAGGGCTACGTCAAGTTCAGCGATTCCGGTGAGCCCGTCGTGGTGCCCGGCCGGGCCGGCCAGGCGGTGGACTCCGCCGCCGCGGTCGACCAGATCGAGCAGGCCTACCGCGACCGCGCCGCGGGCAAGGCCGAGCAGCCCGTCGCGCTCTCCGTGACGGCCGCCCAGCCCAAGGTCTCGCCGCAGGCCCTCCAGGCCGCCGCCGACAGCCTGGGCAAGTCCGTGGTGAGCGGCAACGTCCATGTCCTGGCCGGCACCAAGAAGTGGGACTTCGGCAAGCTCACCGCGGCCAAGGCGCTGACCCTGGTGCCGGACGCCTCCGGCAAGATCGTGCCCAAGTGGGACCTGGACGCGCTGAACGGCCAGATCAACGGCTACTTCGACAAGGTGAAGGTGAAGAAGAACGGCCAGACGGCCGTGATCACCGCGCAGGACGTCGCCGACGGCATCACCTCGGTGCTGGACAAGAGCGGCGACAAGGACCGCACCTTCAAGTTCGCCACCGTCTGACCCGCTTCCCGACCCACCACCCGGCGGCAGACCCCGGGGGCGGGCCCGAATCCGGGCCCGCCCCTCGACAACTCCCCTCCCAGGTCAGCAAGATGTGACGCCGTACCGTCCGTCACACCAGCACCAGGGAGAAGCACACCATGGGCCGCCGCCTCACGCCACACCGAACGGCCCTGCTCGCCGGTCTCACCGTCGTCTCGCTCTCTCTGACGCTCTGCTCCTGCGGCACCGGTACCGGCGCCCGGGCGCTCCCGACCGCGGCCGAGGCGCCCAAGCTCACCACCGTCGACACCAACCCGCACGACCGCTCGCGGCTGCGCCGGGGCGGCACGCTGAACGTCGCGATCGCCCAGTTCTCCAGCCAGTGGTCGCCGATCCAGACCGACGGTGGCGAGTCCTCCACCATCAGCGTCACCAAGCCCCTGCTGCCCACCTTCTTCCGCTCGGACGCGGCCGGCACCCAGACCGTCAACCCGGCCTATCTCCAGGACGCCAGGTCCGAGCTGAAGGACGGCCGGCAGACCGTCACCTGGACGCTCAACCCGACGGCCGTCTGGTCCGACGGCACGCCGATCACCTGGCGGGACATCGAGGCCAACTGGCGCGCCCTGAACGGGAAGGACCCGGCCTACCGGGCCTCCAGCAGCACCGGCTTCGAGCTGGTCTCCGCGGTCGAGCGGGGCAAGGACGACTTCCAGGCCGTGATGACCTTCGAGCGGCCGTTCTCCGAGTGGCAGTCGATGTTCAACGGCGCCGCCAACGCCCCGCTGCTCCCGGCGAGCCGGATCGCCACCCCGGAGCTGTTCAACACCTCCTACCTGAACGCGATCCCGGTCACCGCGGGCCCGTTCAAGGTCGAGAGGCTCGACCGGGCCACCCAGACCGTCACCCTGGTCGCGGACCCGGCCTGGTGGGGCGACCAACCGCTGCTGGACCGGATCGTCTTCCGTGCCATGGTCCCCAACACCATGGCCGCCGCCTTCGCCAAGGGCGAGGTCGACCTCTTCAACAACGGTCCCGACGTGGCCGGTTACCAGATCATCAAGAGCACCAAGGGGGCCGCCGTCCGCCGCGCCGGCGGCCCCGACTTCCGCCAGTTCACGCTGAACAGCCGGAGCCCCGCGCTCACCGACCCGGCCGTCCGCCAGGCCCTGTTCCAGGCGATCAATCGGGACGCCATCACCCGGTCCGACCTCAACGGCCTGGACTGGCCCACCGTCACCCTCAACAACCATCTGCTGGTCGCCAACCAGAACGCCTACCGGGACAACTCCCTCGGCCTCAGCCGCTACGACCCGGACGACGCCGTCCGGAAGCTGGAGGCGGCCGGCTGGAAGCTCGACGGCGACGTCCGCAAGAAGGACGGCCGGGAGCTGAACCTGCGGATGGTCATCCCGGCCGGGGTCACCCAGGCCCAGAACGAGGCCTCGGTCGCCACCCGGATGCTGAAGGACGTCGGGGTCAAGGTCACCACCGTGACCGCCGAAGCCAACGAGTTCTTCGACCGGTACGTGAACCGGCGCGACTTCGACATCGCCGCGTACTCGCTGCTCGGCACGCCCTTCCCGGCCAGCGGCAACCGGGCCAACTTCGTCCAGAACGGCGGGACCAACCACTCCCAGGCCGGCAGCCCCGCCGTCGACACCGCCCTCGACCGGGCCGCCGCCGCGACCGACGCGGCCACCGCCTTCGAGGCCATCAACCAGGCCGACGGCGAGCTGTGGAAGGTGGCCGGCGTGCTGCCGCTCTACCAGCGCCCGCAGCTGTACGGCGCCCGCGCCAACCTCGCCAACATCGGCGCGCAGGGCCTCTCCGACATCGTCTGGGAGAACGTCGGCTTCGAGAAGTGACGCGCCGGGCCCCGGAGGCGGTCACACCCTCCGGGGCCCGGCGGTCGACCGGTCAGCCCGCGCCGATCACGTCCCGCACTTCGGCGAAGTGGCAGGCCGACTCGTGCGCGGCCGGGCCGCTCAGCACGGACGGCACCGCCAGCAGCGGGATCTCGGTGGAGCAGCGCTCCTGCGCCTTCCAGCAGCGGGTGCGGAACCGGCAACCGGACGGCGGGTTGGCCGGCGAGGGCAGGTCGCCGCTCAGGATGATCCGGTCGCGGGACTCGCGCGCCACCGGGTCCGGCACCGGCACCGCGGAGAGCAGCGCCTGGGTGTACGGATGGGTCGGGTAGGAGTAGATCTGGTCCTCCGTCCCGATCTCGACCATCTTGCCGAGGTACATCACCCCCACCCGGTCGGAGATGTGCCGGACGATGGAGAGGTCGTGCGCGATGAACATGTACGAGAGCTCGAACTCACCCTGGAGCTGCTCCAGCAGGTTGATCACCTGTGCCTGGACCGACACGTCCAGCGCGGAGACCGGCTCGTCACAGATGATCAGCTCCGGCTTGAGCGCCAGCCCCCGGGCGATGCCGATGCGCTGGCGCTGACCGCCGGAGAACTGGTGCGGATACCGGTTGATGTACTCCGGGTTGAGCCCGACCACGTCCAGCAGATCCTGAACGGCCTTGCGGCGGTCGCCCTTCGGCGCCACCTCGGGGTGGATCTCGAAGGGCTCCCCGATGATGTCGCCGACCGTCATCCGCGGGTTCAGCGAGGTGTACGGGTCCTGGAACACCATCTGGATGTTGCGCCGCACGGCCTTGAGGCCGGCGCCCGAGAGCCGGGTGATGTCCTCGCCTTTGAAGAACACCTGGCCGGAGGTGGCCCGCTCCAGGTTCATCAGCACCTTGGCCAGCGTGGACTTGCCACAGCCGGACTCGCCGACGATGCCCAGCGTCTCGCCCCGCCGCAGCTCGAACGAGACGCCGTCGACCGCCTTCACCGCGCCGACCTGCTTCTTGAAGACGATGCCCTGGGTCAGCGGGTAGTACTTGACCAGGTCCTTCACCTCCAGGATGGGCTCAGCCATGGAGGGTCTCCTTCCAGAAGTGGCAGGCGCTGCGGCGGCCCGGCAGGTCGGCCCCTTCGCCGTCCAGCACCGGGACGAGCTGCGGGAGTTCGGTGCGGCAGCGGTCCGCCACCCGGTCGCAGCGCGGATTGAACGCACAGCCCTGCGGGATCCGCAGCAGGCTCGGCGGCAGGCCCTGGATGGCGTAGAGGTTCTGCCCCTTCTGGTCCAGCCGCGGGATCGAGTTGAGCAGGCCCCGGGTGTACGGGTGCGCCGGACGCGCGTACAGCTCGTGCACCGGAGCGGTCTCCACGATCCGCCCCGCGTACATCACGGCGATCTTGTCCGCGACGTCGGCGACCACACCGAGGTCGTGGGTGATCAGGATCAGCCCCATGTTGAACTCGGACTGCAGCTCCGCCAGCAGATCCATCACCTGCGCCTGGACGGTCACATCCAGCGCGGTGGTGGGCTCGTCCGCGATGATCAGGTCCGGCTCCAGCGCCAGCGCCATCGCGATCATGATGCGCTGACGCATACCGCCGGAGAACTGGTGCGGATAGTCGTTCACCCGCTGCCTGGCCGCGGGAATGCGCACCCGCTCCATCAGCTCGACGGCCTTGTCCCTGGCCTCCTTGCGGGAGGCGCCCTGGTGCACCCGGAACATCTCACCGAGCTGATAGCCCACACTGAGCACCGGGTTCAGCGAGGAGAGCGCGTCCTGGAAGATCATCGCGATCCGCCGGCCACGCACCGCCCGCCGGGCCTTGGGGCTCATGGTGAGCAGGTCCTGGCCCTGGAACCGGATCGAACCGGCGGTGATCTTCCCCGGCGGCATGTCCAGAATGCCCATGATCGCCTGGGCGGTCACCGACTTGCCCGAGCCCGACTCCCCCAGCACCGCCAGGGTCTCACCGGCCGACACCGAGTAGCTCACCCCGTTGACCGCCTTGGCGACACCGTCCCGGGTGTGGAACTCGATGTGCAGGTCGTCGACCTCCAGCAACGGGGTACCGGGCGTCAGGTTCTCCCGGCCGCCCTTGATCACCTCCACCGCGTCCTGGCGCGGTGCGCCGTCCTTCGACGGCCTTGTCGCGTCACTCATCGTCCGCGGCCCTCCTCAGCGAAGCTTGGGGTCGAGGGCGTCGCGCACCGCGTCGCCGAGCATGATGAACGCCAGCACGGTGATGCTCAGCACGACGGCCGGGAAGAGCAGCACATGGGGGGCGTTCAGGAAGCGGGACTGCGCGTCGCTGATCATCAGACCCCAGGAGATCGCCGGGGACTGGATGCCGATGCCCAGGTAGGACAGGGCGGCCTCGGCGCCGATGTAGACGCCCAGGTTGATGGTGGAGACCACGATCACCGGCGCCACGGCGTTCGGCAGGATGTGCCGGGAGACGATCCGTCCGGTACCGGCCCCGAGCGCCCTGGCCGCGACCACATAGTCGTTGTGCTTGTTGGAGAGCACCGCCGAACGCATCAGCCGGTAGATCTGCGGCCAGCCGAGCACCGCCATCACCGCCGAGACCGTCCAGGCGTTGCCCGTCTTCCAGGTCGACATGATCAGCATGCCGCCGAGCAGCAGCGGGATGGCGAAGAAGATCTCGGTGACCCGGGAGAGCACGCTGTCCCAGAGACCGCTGATCCAGCCCGCCCAGAGGCCCAGCGTGCCACCGACCAGGACCACCAGCGTGGTGGTCAGGATGCCGACGATGATCGAGTTGCGGGCACCCCACACCGTCCGGGTGTAGATGTCACAGCCCTGGACGTCGAAGCCGAACCAGTGCTCGGCGCTCGGCCGCTTCAGCGAGTCGACCAGGTTGCAGAAGCCCGGCGAACTCGGGTCCTTGTCGGTGAACAGCTGCGGGGCGACGGCCAGCGCCACCATGAACAGCACCAGCACCCCGCCGATCAGGAACAGCGGGTTGCGCCGCAGGTCGTACCAGGCGTCGGTCCAGAGGCTGGCCACCCGCTCATTGCCGTCCGGCGTGACCGCGGGCGCGGCCCCGGCGGCGGATCCGGCGGCCGGCTGCCCGGGGGCCGCCACCGTCACGTTCTCGCTCTTCGTCGGCTCACTCATAGCGGATCCTCGGGTCCAGAACGGCGTACAGCAGGTCGACCACCAGGTTGGCGAACAGGTAGACCAGCACCAGGGCGCTCACGATCCCCACCACGATGGTGCGTTCCCGCAGGTAGACGGACTGGAAGAGCTGGTGTCCGACCCCGGGGATGTTGAAGATGCCCTCGGTGATCACCGCACCGCCCATCAGCCCGCCCAGGTCCATGCCCAGGAAGGTGACGATCGGGATCAGCGCGTTGCGCAGACCGTGCCGGACCACCACCCGGAACGGGCTGAGCCCCTTGGCGACCGCCGTCCGGACGTAGTCCGCCCGCATGACCTCGATCAGGCTGGTCCGGGTGAGCCGGGCGACGTACGCCAGCGAGGTGGAGGCCAGCACATAGGCCGGCAGCAGATAGGACCGGAAGCCCGCCTCCTCGTTGAAGGAGACCGGGAAGAAGTCGATGCCGTAGTCGGTGTTGAGCTTCACCCCGAGGATCAGCTGGAGCACGAAGCCGATCACGAAGACCGGGATCGAGATCACCATCAGGGTCGAGATCAGCACCACGTTGTCGATGAACCGGCCGCGCCGCAGGGCGGCGATCACACCGGCGGTGACACCCACCACCATCTCGATGACCAGCGCGGTCACCGCCAGGTTGATGGTGTACGGGAACGCGGTCTTCATGACGTCCACGACCTGGTTGCCGCGGTAGTCCTCGCCGAAGTCGCCCTTGAACAGGCCGACCAGGTAGTCCCAGTACTGGACGAAGAACGGGTCGTCCAGGTGGTAGCGGTCCCGCAGGACGGCCACCACCGCCGGGTCCTGCCGCTTCTCACCGGCCAGTGCCGTAATGGGGTCACCAGGCAGCAGGAAGACCAGTGCGTAGATAAGGAACGTCGCGCCGAGGATCACAGGTATGGCCTGGATGATCCGGCGGACCACATAGCGGCCCATGCGGCCTCCTCGTGGTTCGGGGCACGCCTGCGCCGGACGGCGCGGGGGTTGCCCGCGCCGCCCGTCCGGGCGGGCCGGTCAGATGGTGGTCGGTCAGGCCAGTTCGACGTTGGCCAGGTCCATCTGTCCCTGGGCGTTGACGTTCACGTTCTTCACGGACTTGGTGTAGGCCGAGGAGGACATGTAGGTGTACACCGGGATGTACGGCAGGTCCTTGATCAGCACGTCGTCGGCCTGCTGGTAGAGCTTGATGCCCTCGGCGTCGCTCTTGGCCGCGTCGGCCTGGGTCAGCAGGCTCTCGAACTCCTCGTTGACGTAGCCGCCGTAGTTGGAGCCGTTGTCGATGGCGACCTTGGAGAAGATCGGGCGCAGGTAGTTCTCGATCGACGGGTAGTCCATCGACCAGGCCATGCGGAAGGCCCCGGAGTACTGCTTGTCGCCCAGCGCGGTGAGGATGGCGCCGAACTTCTCGAACGGCTTGAAGGTGACCTCGATGCCGAGGTTGGCCTTCAGCTGGTTGCCGACGGCCTCGATCCACTCCTTGTGGCCGCCGTCCGCGTTGTAGCCGATCTCCAGCGTGTTCCCCGGCAGGCCGCCGGCCCGGGTGAACAGCTCCTTCGCCTTCGCCGGGTTGTACTTGGCGAGGTCGCCGAGCGCGCCCTGGCGGTACCCGGGAATGATCGGGTTGACGAAGTCGTCGGCGGGCTTACGGGTGCCCGAGAAGATGGTCTTGGTGATCGACTCCCGGTCGATCGCCATCGAGATCGCCTTGCGGATGTCCGGCTTGCCGAAAGCGGCCGGGTTCGTCGCGATCGGGAATCCGATGTAACCGACGCCGGAATCCGGCTTGTAGATGTAGCGGTCACCGAACTCCTGCGCGACCGTCGCCATCGCCGAGATCGGCAGCTTGTCGGTGATCTGGATGGTGTCCGCGCGGAGATCGTTGTAGGCGGTTTCCAGCTTCTCGTAAATCCTGAACGTGACGGAATCCAGCTTGGCCTTTCCGTCCGCTGCCGGGAAGTTCTCGAACCGCTTCACCTTGATCTGCTTGTTGTGCTCCCAGGCGCCGTCCATCTCGAACGGGCCGTTGCCGATCGGCTTCTCGCCGAACGCCTTCGGGTCGGTGAAGAACGCCTTCGGCAGCGGGAAGAAGGCGTTGTAGCCCAGCATGGTCTTGAACTGGGAGAACGGCGCCTTGAGCGTGACGGTGAAGGTCTTGTCGTCGACGACCTTCAGGCCCTTGAGCTCCTTGGCGGAGGGCTTCTTGTCCTTGCCCGGGGCCAGCTCCTCGGAGCCGAGGATCTTGTCGAAGAACGGCAGCGCCTCCTGCGCGTTGTCCTGGTTCGCCCCGTAGTTCCAGGCGTCCACGAAGGACTGCGCGGTGACCTTCTCGCCGTTGTGGAAGGCGTAGCCGTCCTTGAGCTTGATCGTCCAGGTGGTGGCGTCGGTGCTCTCGATCGACTCGGCGACCCGGAGCTTCGGCGAGTTGTCCTTGATGTCGTAGTCGACCAGGCCGGCGAAGATCGCGTGGAGCACCTCGGCGCCCTCGGACTCGGCGGTGTTCTGCGGCACCAGACCGTGCTGCGGCTCACCCAGCTCGACATTGATCGAGCCGCCCTTCTTGCCCGATCCGCCGCTCGCCGGGTCCGAGGACTTCTTGTCGCCGCCGGTGCTGCAGGCGGAGATCGCGAGCGCGGTGCACGCCGCGAGCGCGGTCCAACGCATCGTCTTGGTGAGCCTCATTCAACTGCCTCTCGATTTAGGGGCTTACGAACGAACGGCGCCCCGCCAGTCGGTGTGCCGGGCATGGCGAGGGTCGACATCTCAGGGCCGATCCGCACAGTTGGCGAGGTGACCACTGATACGCGCAGAGCAACTATCGATCACCCGACCCCCCTGGCGGAATCCACGTCACATCTCTTTTCAATTACATGCTCAGACCAATTTGTGACATTGCTCGCCAAATTCCTGCATATCGCTCCCGGAGCCCCCTGCTCCGCCTTCCGAATAGCGGACAATAATCTCCGGTATTCGATGCTTTACGTAGCGTAATGACTAAAAGGGAGCCGTTCGGGCGCCCGGAATTCGAGCGTTTCCGCAGCACAACGCAAGGGCGCGCCCTCCGAAAGGAGGACGCGCCCTGCAAGGCGGACCGGTACAGCCGTGTCAACTACGTTTCCGTGCCCCCGGGGCCTCCCCCGCCCTCCGCAGCGCTCCGACCGACCTCGCGCTCCGCCGCGCCGGGCTCGACGCCGCGCTCCGCCGCGCTCTGCTCGATGTCGCGCTCCGCCGCGCTCTGCTCGATGTCGCGCTCCGCCGCGAAGTGACACGCCGACTCGTGCCGGGCGAGCCCGTCCAGCCAGGCCGGGGCCGCCAGCAGCGGGATCTCGGTGGAGCAGCGCTCCTGCGCCTTCCAGCAGCGGGTGCGGAACCGGCAGCCGGACGGCGGGTTGGCCGGCGAGGGCAGGTCGCCGCTCAGGATGATCCGGTCGCGGGACTCCCGCGCCGCCGGGTCCGGCACCGGCACCGCGGAGAGCAGCGCCTGGGTGTACGGGTGCGTCGCATGATCGTAGATCTCCAGGTCGGAGCCGATCTCGACCATCTTGCCGAGGTACATCACCCCCACCCGGTCCGAGATGTGCCGGACGATCGAGAGGTCGTGCGCGATGAACATGTACGAGAGGTTGAACTCACCCTGGAGCTGCTCCAGCAGGTTGATCACCTGCGCCTGCACCGACACGTCCAGCGCGGAGACCGGCTCGTCACAGATGATCACCTCCGGCTTGAGCGCCAGCCCCCGGGCGATGCCGATCCGTTGGCGCTGACCGCCGGAGAACTGGTGCGGATACCGGTTGATGTACTCCGGGTTGAGCCCGACCACGTCCAGCAGGTCCTGAACGGCCTTGCGGCGGTCGCCCTTCGGCGCCACCTCGGGGTGGATCTCGTACGGCTCGCCGATGATGTCGCCGACCGTCATCCGCGGGTTCAGCGAGGTGTACGGGTCCTGGAACACCATCTGGATGTTCCGGCGGACGGCCTTCAGCCCCGCGCCCGAGAGCCGGGAGATCTCCTCGCCCTTGTACCGCACCTGCCCGGAGGTGGCCGGCTCCAGGTTCATCAGCACCTTGGCCAGCGTGGACTTGCCACAGCCGGACTCGCCGACGATGCCCAGCGTCTCCCCCTGCATGAGGTCGAAGCTGACCCCGTCGACCGCCTTCACCGCGCCGACCTGCTTCCTGAAGAGGATGCCCCGGGTCAGCGGGAAGTGCTTGACCAGATCCCGGACTTCGAGGATCGGCTCGCCGGGCGGCACCTCCTGCGCGAACGCGGCCTCCTCCGGTACCGCCGCCCTCAGTGCGGTGGACCCGTTAGCGGTCATGGAGGGTCTCCTTCCAGAAGAAGCAGGCGCTGCCCCGCCCGGCCGCCGTGGTGCCGTCCTCCTCGGTGACCGGGAACAGCTCCGGCACCTCGGCCCGGCAGATGTCCTGAGCCCGCGGGCAGCGCGGGTTGAACGCGCAACCCGGCGGGATCCGCAGCAGGCTCGGCGGCAGGCCCTTGATCGCGTACAGCTCCTGCCCCTTCTGGTCCAGCCGCGGGATCGAGTCCAGCAGGCCCCGGGTGTACGGGTGCGCCGGGCGCGCGTACAGCTCGTGCACCGGAGCCGTCTCCACGATCCGCCCCGCGTACATCACGGCGATCTTGTCCGCGACGTCGGCGACCACACCGAGGTCGTGGGTGATCAGGATCAGCCCCATGTTGAACTCGGACTGCAGCTCCGCCAGCAGGTCCATCACCTGCGCCTGGACGGTCACATCCAGCGCGGTGGTGGGCTCGTCCGCGATGATCAGGTCCGGCTCCAGCGCCAGCGCCATCGCGATCATGATGCGCTGACGCATACCGCCGGAGAACTGGTGCGGATAGTCGTTCACCCGCTGCCTGGCCGCGGGAATGCGCACCCGCTCCATCAGCTCGATGGCCTTGTCCTTGGCCTCCTTGCGGGAGGCGCCCTGGTGCACCCGGAACATCTCACCGAGCTGATAGCCCACACTGAGCACCGGGTTCAGCGAGGAGAGCGCGTCCTGGAAGATCATCGCGATCCGCCGGCCGCGGACCTTCCGCCGTTCCTCCTTGCCCATCTTCAGCATGTCCTGGCCCCGGAAGCGGATCTCGCCCCGGGGGATGCGGGCCGGCGGCATGTCCAGAATGCCCATGATCGCCTGGGCGGTCACCGACTTGCCCGAGCCCGACTCCCCCAGCACCGCCAGGGTCTCACCGGCCGACACCGAGTAGCTCACCCCGTTGACGGCCTTCGCCACACCGTCCCGGGTGGCGAACTCCACGTGCAGGTCGCGAACGTCGAGCAGCGGCCCCTCGTAGGGCGTTTCCCGCGCGGACCTGGCGGTGTCGACAGCTGTTGTCACGATGCGTCCCCTCGCTCAGCGAAGCTTCGGGTCGAGGGCGTCGCGCACCGCGTCGCCCAGCATGATGAAGGCCAGCACGGTGACGGAGAGCGCCGCGGCCGGGAAGAACAGCGCGAACGGGGCCGTCCGGATCACCTTCTGGGCGGAGGAGATGTCGATGCCCCAGGAGATGGTCGGGTCCTGCAGACCGATGCCGAGGAAGCTCAGCGTGGCCTCGGTGGCGATGTAGCCGCCGAGCGCGATGGTGGCGACCACGATCACCGGTGCGACCGCGTTGGGCAGGATGTGCCGGAACATCAGCCGCCCCGTCCCCGCGCCGAGCGCCCGGCCGGCCACCACGTAGTCCGACTGTTTGACGGTCAGCACCGCCCCGCGCATCACCCGTGCGATCTGGGTCCAGCCGAGGAAGGCGAGCGCGATGACCACGCTCCACACCGTGCGGGTGGCGAAGGCGTTCAGCAGCACCAGCGCGCCGAGCAGCAGCGGGATGCCGAAGAAGATGTCGACGATCCGGGAGATCACCGCGTCCACGCCGCCGCCGAAGTAGCCGGCGACCATGCCCGCCAGACCGCCGAGCAGGGTGACGGCCGCCGTGACACAGATGCCGACGGTGATCGAGGCGCGGGCCCCGTACACCACCCGGGCGTAGATGGACCGGCCCTGCCCGTCGTAGCCGAACCAGCCGGCCCCGAAGAAGTCGGCCCAGTCCGGGCGTTTGAGGTAGTCGTGGACCAGGTCGGCCCTGCGCGGGTCGGCGTCGGTGAACGCCCAGGGGAAGACCGCCATCACGACCAGCAGCAGGATCAGCACCGCCGAGATCAGGAAGATCGGCCGGCGCCGCAGGTCCCGCCAGGCGTCGCCCCAGAGGCTGCGGGCCTCCTCCCGTTTGATGACGTCGGCCTCGACCAGGGTCTCCTGCTCGACCGCCATGCCCTGCTCGCCGGCGTAGTCCAAGCGTGAGACCCCCGGTTTCGGATGCGGCTCGTACGAGTTCTCGTCGTGGATGTCAGGCATAGCGGATCCTCGGGTCCAGGACCGCGTAGAGCAGGTCGACGAGCAGGCTGGCGACCAGGTAGACGATCACCAGGACGGTCACGATGCCGACCACGGTGGGTCCCTCCTTCTGGTTGATCGCCCGGTACAGGACGTTGCCGATGCCCTGCACGTTGAAGATCCCCTCGGTCACGATCGCGCCGCTCATCAGTGCGCCGAGGTCGGTGCCGAGAAAGGTGACCACCGGGATCAGTGAGTTGCGCAGCAGATGGCGGGAGATGATGGTCCGCCGGGGCAGCCCCTTGGCCACCGCCGTCCGCATGTAGTCCGCGCGCAGGTTCTCGCCGATGGACGTCCGGGCGAGCCGGGCGACGTACGCGAGCGAGAGCGAGCCGAGCACGATCGCGGGCAGGAGCAGCTGGGAGAGGTCCCGGGAGTCCTGCACGGTCGGGGTGACCCAGCCCAGATTGGTGGCGAACACCGTCTGGGCGATGTACGCCAGCACGAAGACCGGGATCGAGATCACCAGCAGCGTGAGGATCAGCACCAGGGTGTCCTGGACGCTGCCGCGCTTGAGTCCGGAGACCACGCCGAGGCAGAGCCCCAGGACCAGCTCGAACGCGAAGGCCATCAGCGCCAGCCGGATGGTCACCGGAAAGGCGTTCGCCATGATGTCGGTGACCGGGCGGCCGGTGAAGCTGGTCCCGAAGTCCCCCTGGAAGAGGTTCCCCATGTAGTGCAGGTACTGCTTCCAGATCGGCTGGTCGAGGTAGTACTTGTGCTTGAGGTTGGCCACGACGGCGGGATCGGCGGCCTTGTCCCCGAACAGCGCCGCGACCGGGTCGCCCGGCAGCGTGTAGACCATCAGGAAGATCAGCAGCGTGGTGCCGAAGAACACCGGGATCATCTGCAGCACCCGCCGCAGCACATAACTGCCCATCCGAGCCTCCTTCCTAGGTGACCGATTGGCCGAGTGCCCGGGCCCCGCCCTCCGTGCGGGGAGGGCGGGGCCCGGCGTGGGACGGCCCTCTCTCCCCGGCCCTCGCGGCCGGCCCCCCGGTCCGGTGACGGGCGCGGGGGCGGGAGAGGGTCAGCCCTTGACCTCGACCTGGGTCCAGGCCGGGTTCCCGAAGGAGTCGAACTTCACGTTCTGGACCTTGGTGGAGTAGCCCGAGTTGGTGCGGTAGTACCAGAGCGGGATGGCGGGCATGTCCCCGGGCAGCACGGCCTCGGCCTGCTGGTAGCCGGTCACCGTGTCGGCGACGCTGGCGGCCTGGTCCGCCTTGGCGGCCAGCTGGTCGAACTTCGGGCTGCTGTAGCCGAAGTCGTTGGAGGCGGCGCCGGTGCGGTAGACGTCGGCGAGGAAGTTGGCGTTCAGCGGGTAGTCCTGTACCCAGCCGGTGCGGAACGCGCCGTTGATCTGGTGCCCGGTGATCGCCGCGCGGGCGGTCTTGAAGTCGGGCTTCGGATCACCGGTGCAGTCCACCCCGGTGCTCTGCCGGATCGAGTTGCAGACCGCGTCCACCCACTCCTTGTGGCCGCCGTCCGCGTTGTAGGTGATCGTCAGCTTGTTCCCGGGCACCCCGCCGCCCTCGGTGATCAGCTGCTTGGCCTTGGCCGGGTCGAACGTGCAGTTGTCGCCGCAGACGCCGGCCTTGTAGCCCTCGACGCCCTCGGCCACCCAGGCGGAGGCGGACTTGCGCGAGCCCTGGAGCACCGTCTTGGTGATGGTGTCGCGGTCGATCGCCATCGACAGACCCTGCCGGACCTTGGCCTTGGCCGGGCCGGACCAGTCCGCCTGGTACAGCGTGAAGCCGATGTTCTGGATGGCACCCTGCGGCTCGTCGATCGCCCGGTCCCCGAGGTCGCTCCGGTACGTCGCCAGCGCGGACGGCGGCACCTGGTCCATCACGTCGAGGTTGCTGGACAGCAGGTCGGCGTAGGCCGCCTCGGACGTGTTGTACATCCTGAAGACGACGCCGCCGTTCTTCGGCTTGTCCACGCCCTGGTAGTCCGGGAAGGCCTTGGTCACCACCTGCTGGTTGTGCGACCAGCTGACGAACTGGTACGGCCCGTTGCCCACCGGCTTCTGCCCGTACCCCGACGGGTCGTTGAAGAAGGCGTCCGGCAGCGGGGAGAAGGCGATGTAGCCGAGCTTGTACTCGAAGTACGAGACCTTGCCGCTCAGCTTGACGGTGAAGTGCGTGTCGTCGACGACGGTCAGCCCGGACATCGTGGTCGCGGCCGGCTGGCCGCTGTCCGGGTGGACGTCCTTGTAGCCCTCGATGTCGGAGAACCACGAGCTGTTGATCTGGTTGTTGGTGGTGGTCGCGCCCCAGTTCCAGGCGTCGACGAAGTTCTTCGCCTTCACCGGGGTGCCGTCGTGGAACTTCCAGCCGTCCTTCAGCGTGATGGCGAAGGTCTGCGAGTCACTGGTCTCGATCTTGTCCGCGACCTGCATCCGGATCTTGGCATCGCCGGGGTCGTAGTCCACCAGCCCCCTGAAGAGGTTCTGCAGGATGCGACCGCCACCGACCTCGTTCGCGTTCGCCGGCTGGAGCGGGTTCTGCGGCTCGCTGCTCTGGTAGCTGAAGGTCTTGCCGCTGTCCGACGAACTTCCGCCTCCGCCGCTGCCACTGCACCCGCCGGCCGCCAGGGCCACGGATGCCGCTCCGGCGAGGACCCAACGAACACGAGTGGCTGCGGGCATGGAGGTCCCTCCTCAAGGTGTGTGTCGCATCACACCCCATGAGAAGCGTGCCCTTGCGGCGGCGCGCGCCGGGTACCCCCGGACGGGTACACCTCCGCGGCGGCAAGTTGACGGAACGCCGGAAGGGCCCGCGGCTCGATGGCCGCGGGCCCTTCCTGATGGCGCCTCGGGGATCAGACGGCGGCGGCCGTCTCCCGAACCTCGGCGAAGTGGCAGGCCGACTCGTGCGCGGCCGGGCCGCTCAGCACGGACGGCACCGCCAGCAGCGGGATCTCGGTGGAGCAGCGCTCCTCCGCCTTCCAGCAGCGGGTGCGGAACCGGCAACCGGACGGCGGGTTGGCCGGCGAGGGGATGTCGCCGCTCAGGATGATCCGGTCGCGGGACTCCCGCGCCGTCGGGTCCGGCACCGGCACCGCGGAGAGCAGCGCCTGGGTGTACGGGTGCGTGGCGTTCTCGTAGATCTGCTCGTCGGTGCCGATCTCGACCATCTTGCCGAGGTACATCACGCCGACGCGGTCGGAGATGTGCCGGACGATCGAGAGGTCGTGCGCGATGAACATGTACGAGAGCTCGAACTCGTCCTGGAGCTGCTCCAGCAGGTTGATCACCTGCGCCTGCACCGACACGTCCAGCGCGGAGACCGGCTCGTCACAGATGATCACCTCCGGCTTGAGCGCGAGGCCGCGGGCGATGCCGATGCGCTGGCGCTGACCGCCGGAGAACTGGTGCGGATACCGGTTGATGTACTCCGGGTTCAGGCCGACGACGTCCAGCAGGTCCTGAACGGCCTTGCGGCGGTCGCCCTTCGGCGCCACCTCGGGGTGGATCTCGAAGGGCTCGCCGATGATGTCGCCGACCGTCATCCGGGGGTTCAGCGAGGTGTACGGGTCCTGGAACACCATCTGGATGTTGCGCCGCACGGCCTTCAGCCCCGCGCCCGAGAGCCGGGAGATGTCCTCGCCCTTGAACAGCACCTGGCCGGAGGTGGCCCGCTCCAGGTTCATCAGCACCTTGGCCAGCGTGGACTTGCCACAGCCGGACTCGCCGACGATGCCGAGCGTCTCGCCCTTCGCCAGGTCGAACGAGACGCCGTCGACCGCCTTGACCGCGCCGACCTGCTTCTTGAAGAGGATGCCCTGGGTCAGCGGGTAGTGCTTGACCAGGTCCTTGACCTCCAGGATGGGCTCAGCCATGGAGGGTCTCCTTCCAGAGGTGGCACGCGCTGCGGCGGCCGGTGAGCTCCTTGCCGTCCTTGTCGGTCACCTGGTGCAGCTTCGGGGTCTCCGTGCGGCACAGGTCGGTGGCGACGTCACAGCGGGGGTTGAACGCGCAGCCGGCCGGAACCTTCAGCAGGTTCGGGGGCAGACCCTTGATCGCGTACAGATCCTGGCCCTTCTGGTCCAGGCGCGGGATGGAACGGAGCAGGCCCTTGGTGTACGGGTGCGCCGGGTTGGCGTACAGCTCGTGCACCGGAGCCGTCTCGACGATCCGGCCGGCGTACATGACGGCGATCTTGTCCGCGACGTCGGCGACCACGCCGAGGTCGTGGGTGATCAGGATCAGCCCCATGTTGTACTCGGCCTGGAGCTCGGCGAGCAGGTCCATCACCTGGGCCTGGACGGTGACGTCCAGGGCGGTGGTGGGCTCGTCGGCGATGATCAGGTCGGGCTCCATGGAGAGCGCCATCGCGATCATGATGCGCTGGCGCATACCGCCGGAGAACTGGTGCGGATAGTCGCCCACGCGCTGCTTGGCGGCGGGGATGCGCACCCGCTCCATCAGCTCGATGGCCTTGTCCCTGGCCTCCTTGCGGGAGGCGCCCTGGTGCACCCGGAACATCTCGCCGAGCTGGGCACCGACGGTCATCACCGGGTTCAGCGAGGAGAGCGCGTCCTGGAAGATCATCGCGATCTTCTGGCCGCGGATCAGCCGGCGCTGCTCCTCCTTCATGGCGAGCATGTCCTCGCCGCGGTAGAGGATCTGGCCCTGGCTGATCTTGCCGGGCGGCATGTCGAGGATGCCCATGATGGTCTGGGCGGTCACCGACTTGCCGGAGCCGGACTCGCCGAGCACCGCCAGGGTCTCACCGGCGGCCACGGAGTAGTTGACGCCGTTCACGGCCTTGGCGACGCCGTCCCGGGTGTGGAACTCCACATGGAGGTCACGGACCTCCAGCAGCGGGGTGCCCACGGCGAGTCGGTCGTTGTTCTGGTTCTTCTCGATCACGGTGGTCATCGGGTCGTCACCTCTTCTCTCAGCGGAGCTTCGGGTCGAGGGCGTCGCGCACCGCGTCGCCGAGCATGATGAAGGCCAGCACGGTGATGCTCAGCACGGCGGCCGGGAAGAGCAGCACGTGCGGCGCGTTCAGGAAGCGGGGCTGGGCGTCGCTGATCATCAGACCCCAGGAGATCTCCGGGGACTGGACACCGATGCCCAGGTAGGACAGCGCGGCCTCGGCACCGATGTAGACACCCAGGCTGATCGCCGCGATGACGATCACCGGCGCGATGGCGTTCGGCAGGATGTGCCGGAAGGTGATCCGGCCGCTGCCGGCCCCGAGCGCGCGGGCCGCCATCACGTAGTCGTTGTGCTTGTTGGAGATCACCGAGGCGCGCATGATGCGGAAGATCTGCGGCCAGCCCAGCACGGCCATCACCAGCGAGACGGTGTAGGCGTTACCGGTCTTGAGCACCGACATGATCAGCATGCCGCCGAGCAGCAGCGGGATCGAGAAGAAGATCTCGGTGAAGCGGGACAGGATGCTGTCGACGATGCCGCCCTTCCAGCCGGCCACCAGGCCGAGCAGGGAGCCGACAAGGGTGACGAGCAGGGTGGTCAGGACGCCGACGATGATCGAGTTGCGGGCACCCCAGAGCGTCCGGGTGTAGATGTCGCAGCCCTGGACGTCGAAGCCGAACCAGTGCTCGGCGCTCGGGCGCTTGAGCGAGTCGTCCAGGTTGCAGGCACCGCCCGCGAACGGGCTGCCGTCGGTGAACCACTGCGGGACGGCGGCGATCACCAGCAGGCAGAGCACCAGCACCGCGCCGATGATGAAGACCGGGTTGCGGCGCAGGTCGCTCAGCGCGTCCGACCAGAGGCTGGCAACGCGCTCCGGCTTCTCCTTCTTCGCCGGCGCGGCCTTCGGCCTGTTGTCGTCGGACGGGGCCTCGGTGCCCTTGGTGATGGTGTCAGGCATAGCGGATCCTCGGGTCCAGAACGGCGTACAGCATGTCCACGAACAGGGTCGTGACCAGGTAGACCAGCACCAGCAGCGTGACGACGCCGACGATGATCGTGCCCTGCTTCTGGTACACGGCCTGGGCCAGGAGGCCGCCGATGCCGTGGATGTTGAAGATCCTCTCGGTGATCACCGCACCGCCCATCAGGCCACCGAGGTCGGCGCCGAGGAAGGTGATGATCGGGATCAGCGCGTTGCGCAGCGCGTGGCGGCCGATCACCCGGCGCCGCTTCAGGCCCTTGGCGACCGCGGTGCGGACGTAGTCCGCGCGCATGGTCTCCATCAGGCTGGTGCGGGTCAGTCGGGCCACGTACGCCAGCGACATCGAGGCGAGCACGAAGGCCGGCAGCAGGTAGGCGCGCAGACCGTCGTCCTCGTTGAACGAGACCGAGAAGAAGTCGATGCCGTAGTCGGTCTTCAGCTTGACGCCCAGCACCAGCTGGAGCATGAAGCCGGTGACGAAGACCGGGATCGAGATGACCAGCAGGGTGCTGATGAGCACCAGCTGGTCCAGGAACTTGCCCTTGCGCAGGGCCGCCATCACACCGGCCAGCACACCGATGACCGCCTCGAAGACGAAGGCGACCAGGGCGAGGTTCACGGTGTACGGGAAGGCGTCACCGATCATCTCGCTCACCGAGCGACCGGTCAGGCTCTCGCCCAGGTCCCCCTGGAAGACGCCCTTCATGTACTCCCAGTACTGGAGCAGGAAAGGGTCGTTCAGGTGGTACTTGTTGCGGATCATCTCCGCGACGATCGGGTCGGCGCGCTTCTCGCCGGCCAGCGCCTGCACCGGGTCGCCGGGCAGGCTGAAGACCAGCCAGTAGATCAGGAACGTCGCACCGATCAGCACAGGGATCGCCTGTATCAGTCGGCGGATGACATAGCGGCCCATCAGACCTCCATACTTTCGGACAAGGAAGGGAGGCGGGAGGACCCGGACTGTAGTCCGGTCCGCCCGCCCCCGATCGTCTGATTACAGATCAGGCCAGCTCGACCTCGGCCAGGTTCATGTGACCCTGGGCGTCGGTGTCGAAGTTCTTGATCTTCTTGGTGTACGCGGCGGAGGACATGTAGGTGTACACCGGGATGTACGGGAGGTCCTGGATCAGGACGTCATCGGCCTGCTGGTACAGCTTGAGGCCCTCCTCCTCCGTCTTCGCCTGGTCGGCCTGGCTCAGCAGGGTCTCGAACTGCTCGTTGACGTAACCGCCGTAGTTCGAGCCGTTGTCGATGGCGACCTTGGAGAAGATCGGGCGCAGGTAGTTCTCGATCGACGGGTAGTCCATCGACCAGGCCATGCGGAAGGCGCCGGAGTACTGCTTGTCGCCCAGCGCGTCCAGGATCTTGCCGAACTTCTCGAACGGCTTGAAGGTGACCTCGACGCCCAGGTTCTTCTTCAGCTGGTTGCCGACGGCCTCGATCCACTCCTTGTGGCCGCCGTCCGCGTTGTAGCCCAGCTCGATGGTGTTGTTCGGAACACCGTTGGCCTGGGTGAAGAGCTCCTTGGCCTTGACCGGGTCGTACTTGGCCGCGTCGCCCATGGCGCCCTTGCGGTAGCCGTTGACCAGCGGGTTGACGAAGTCGTCGGCCGGGACGCGGGTGCCCGAGAAGATCGTCTTGGTGATCGCCTCCCGGTCGATCGCCATCGAGATCGCCTTGCGGATCTCCGGCTTGCCGTAGGTCTCCGGGTTGGTGGCGATCGGGAAGCCGATGTAGCCGACGCCCGACTCGGGCTTGTAGATGTAGCGGTCGCCGAACTCGTTCTTGACGGTCGACATGGCCGAGATCGGCAGCTTGTCGGTGGCCTGGATGTTGTCGGCGCGCAGGTCGTTGTACGCGGTGTCCAGGTTGTCGTAGATCTTGAAGGTCACGCCGGCGAGCTTCGCCTTGGTGTCAGAGCTCGGGAAGTTCTCGAAGCGCTTGACCTTGATCTGCTTGTTGTGCTCCCAGGCGCCGTCCATCTCGAACGGGCCGTTGCCGATCGGCTTCTCGCCGAACGCCTTCGGGTCGTTGAAGAACGCCGTGGGCAGCGGGTAGAACGCGTTGTACCCGAGCATCGTCTTGAACTGCGAGAACGGCGCCGACAGGGTGACGGTGAAGGTCTTGTCGTCGACGACCTTCAGGCCCTTGAGCTCCTTGGCGGAGGGCTTCTTGTCCTTGCCCGGGGCCAGCTCCTCGGAGCCCTCGATCTTGCTGAAGAAGGGCAGGCTCTCCTGGGCGTTGTCCTGGTTGGCGCCGTAGTTCCAGGCGTCCACGAAGGACTTGGCGGTCACCTTCTCACCGTTGTGGAAGGTGTAGCCGTCCTTCAGCTTGATCGTCCAGACCTTGCTGTCGGTGGACTCGATCGACTCGGCCACGCGCAGCTTCGGGGCGTTGGTCTTGCGGTCGTAGTCGACCAGGCCGGCGAAGACCGCGTTGAGCACCTCGGAGCCCTCGGACTCCGCGGTGTTCTGCGGCACCAGACCGTGCTGCGGCTCGCCGAGCTCGACGGCGATCGTGCCGCCGGCGGACGCGCCCGCCTTGCTGTCACTGCTCTTCGAGCTGGTGCTGCAAGCGGTCGCCGCGAGGGCGATAGCGGTCGCCGCGACGATCCACTTGGTCTGGGTTGCACCGCGCATGGGGGATGCCTCCTGAATTCGACTTTCCAACGAGGAGAGCAGGCGGGCGGTTGTCACCGGTCCGCCATGCCGTCCGCGCTCGTGGTTTCGGCGCGCACCCCTGCGCGTTAACCCTTGACCCGAGCCTGACTGCACCCACTATCCGTCACGCACGGACACGAAAGTGACCAATGCCGATCTCAATTAGGTCACATGAACGGTCAGTAAGTTTCGAAAACCGGACATAAGAGACATAGCCAGACAGGCATTAAACGGACAGTCGTCATGAATGACGGACTGTCACGTTCGCTCAGCGGACACCTTGCGGTGTTAAGCGCTATTCCGTTTATACGCGCGTCGACAGCGTGGAGTAGTGAAAAACGATCGCCCCCCTCTCCGGTGGAGAGGGGGGCGATCGTTTCCGGCCAAAGGCCCGATCAGACCGAACAGATCACGACTTCTTGGCGCGCGAGGCGGTGCGGCCGCGGTCCTTCTGGTCCAGGACGAGCTTGCGGATACGGACGGTCTCCGGGGTCACCTCGATGCACTCGTCCTCGCGGCAGAACTCCAGCGACTGCTCCAGCGAGAGCTTGCGCGGCGGGACGATCGACTCAGCCACATCGGCGTTCGAGGAACGCATGTTGGTGAGCTTCTTCTCCTTGGTGATGTTGACGTCCATGTCGTCGGCGCGCGAGTTCTCGCCGACGATCATGCCCTCGTACACCTCGGTGCCCGGGTCGCAGAAGAGCACACCGCGCTCCTGCAGGTTGGTCATCGCGAAGGCGGTGACCACGCCGGCCCGGTCGGCCACCAGCGAGCCGTTGTTGCGGGTCGTCAGCGTGCCGAACCACGGCTCGTGGCCCTCGTGGATCGAGTGCGCGATGCCGGTACCGCGGGTGCTGGTCAGGAACTCGGTACGGAAGCCGATCAGGCCGCGGGACGGCACGACGAACTCCATCCGGACCCAGCCGGAGCCGTGGTTGGACATGTTGTCCATCCGGCCCTTGCGGACGCCCATGAGCTGCGTGACCGCGCCCATGTGCTCCTCCGGCACGTCCACCGTCAGGCGCTCGACCGGCTCGTGGGTCTTGCCGTTGACCTCCTTGGTGACCACCTGCGGCTTGCCGACGGTCAGCTCGAAGCCCTCGCGGCGCATGGTCTCGATCAGGATGGCCAGCGCCAGCTCACCACGGCCCTGCACCTCCCAGGCGTCCGGGCGCTCGGTGTCCAGCACGCGCAGCGAGACGTTACCGATCAGCTCGCGGTCCAGGCGGTCCTTCACCTGGCGCGCGGTGACCTTGCGGTCCTTGACCGCGGACTTGGCGTCCGCGCCCTTGCCGCTGCCACCACGGCCGACCAGCGGCGAGGTGTTGGTGCCGATGGTCATCGAGATGGCCGGCTCGTCCACCGTGATCAGCGGCAGCGCGATCGGGTTCTCGGTGTCGGCGAGGGTCTCACCGATCATGATCTCCGGGATGCCGGCGACGGCGCAGATGTCACCCGGGCCCGCCACCTCGGCCGGCTTGCGGGTGAGCGCCTCGGTCATCAGCAGCTCGGAGATGCGGACGTTGGAGATCGAGCCGTCCCGCTTGATCCAGGCCACGGTCTGGCCCTTGCGCAGCTCGCCCTGCTCGACGCGGAGCAGCGCGATACGGCCGAGGAAGTTGTCGGCGTCCAGGTTGGTGACGTGCGCCTGGAGCGGGGCCTCGGCGTCGTAGGTCGGGGCCGGGACGTGCTCCAGCAGGGTGGAGAAGAACGGCTCCAGGCTGTCGCTGTCGGCCGGGACGGTGCCGTCCTCCGGCTTGGTCAGCGAGGCCACGCCGTCACGCGCACAGGCGTAGACGATCGGGAACTCGATCTGGTCCTCGTCGGCGTCCAGGTCCAGGAACAGGTCGTAGGTCTCGTTGATGACCTCGTCGATCCGGGAGTCCGGGCGGTCCGTCTTGTTGATGCAGAGGATGACGGGCAGGCGCGCGGTGAGCGCCTTGCGGAGCACGAAGCGGGTCTGCGGCAGCGGGCCCTCGGAGGCGTCGACCAGCAGGACGACGGCGTCCACCATGGACAGACCGCGCTCGACCTCGCCACCGAAGTCGGCGTGGCCCGGGGTGTCGATGATGTTGATGGTGATGGGAGCCCCGCCGTCCTTGGGGTGGTACTTGACGGCGGTGTTCTTCGCGAGAATGGTGATGCCCTTCTCGCGCTCCAGGTCGTTGGAGTCCATCATGCGGTCGTCGAGCTGCTGGTGGGCGGCGAAGGCGCCGGCCTGCTTCAGCATGGCGTCGACCAGAGTGGTCTTGCCGTGGTCGACGTGGGCGACGATGGCGACGTTACGGATGTCGTTGCGCGTGGGCATGCCTGGCTGATTCTCCCGGAATCGTGGGTTTCGGCGCCCGGCCGCGAGACGCTGACCGGCGATCCCTGTTGATCGCCGCCGCCCGTTCCGCCTGCTACTACCGGTCCACCCGCCGGGCAGGACATGCCACGGCTTCCTCCTATCGTACGGGGAACCACCCAGGTGGGCCGAAACGGGCAGGTCGGGCGGGATCAAGATCACAAGTGGATCACCCCGTCCTCACCGCGCTTCACCACGCGGACGGAGTGGCCTCGGGGCTCTGCTCCCCGCCGGCCCAGCCGATGTCCTGGAAGCGCGGCCACCCGAAGCCCCACGCCCCGGCGCCCACGACGCCGGACCGGACACCCACCAGGTCGGGCCGCTGGTAGAGGGGGACGGAGTGACCGAGCTGCCAGATCCGGGTGTCGGCCTCCTGGAGCAGGGCGAGACGGGCGTCGAGGTCGAGCTCGGCGGCAGCGCGGTCGAAGAGCCGGTCGATCTCCTCGGTACCGGCGCGGGCGAAGTTGGTGCCGGCCTCCAGGACGCCGTCCGGGTCGGGCCGGGGCTTGGCGTAGACCGGGCGCTGCTCGGTGGCCGGGTTCGAACCGGCCGGCCAGGAGAAAACGGCGAGCTCGTAGTCGCCGGTGGCCAGGTGGTCCTGGACGAAGGTCTCGGCGGGCGCCGTCACCGGCCGGACGGCGATGCCGGACTCGGCCAGGTCGGCGGTCAGCGCGTCGGCGGTGCGCAGGGCGGTGGCGGAGCCCGCCGGGATCAGCAGGGTGAGGGCGAGGTCCTTGCCGTCCTTGGTCCGGGTGCCGTCGTCCGTGGGACGCCGCCAGCCCGCCTCGTCCAGGAGCCGGCTCACGTCCGCCGGGGCGGCGGCGGGCCCGTTGTCGCGGTAGCCGTCCTGGTCGGCGGTGAGGAGGTGGCTGCCGAGCGGTGCGGCGACCAGGCCGAGCGGGGTGAGCGCGGCATCGGCGATCCGCCGCCGGTCGACGGCCAGACCGAGGGCGGCGCGGACGGCCGGGTCGGTGAGCGGCTCGTGGGCGGCGTTGAGGGTGAGCTGGGTGAGCGAGGGCGCGGCGGCCCGGTGCACGGTGACGCCGGGCAGCGCCTCCGCCCGCCGCAGCTCCCGGACGGCGGCCTCCGGTACGGCGGCGGGCGGCGCGGCGGCGGGGGTGGGGGTGGCCGTGCCGGAAACGGTGGGGGAAGCGCTGGGCGAAGCATCGGGGGAAGCGCCCGACAGGACGCCGGCCCGGTCGACCGCGGCGGTGAGCGGCGCGATGTCCAGCCGGTCCTGGTCGAGCCCGTCCAGCCGCTGCTCGGGCGGCGCGGCCAGGAAGTCGATCCGGTCCGCCTTCGCCGGGTCGCCCCACCAGAGCGGGTTGCGCCCCAGGGTGACCCGCCCGCCCTCGGGGTCGTAGCCGGCCACCGCGTACGGCCCCGCCGTCACCTGCCCCGTGCCCGTCAGCGGCTGGTTGAAGGCGGTCGCGGTGGCCGTCCGGGCCGCGGGGTAGAGGGGACTGAACAGCGCCCGCCAGTCGGCGTACGGCTGCCGGAGGACGACCTTGACCTCGGCCGGGTCGGCTCCCTGCTCGATCGAGTCGATCAAGCCGTATCCGGCCGGGCGGGTGCTGGTGTACGCGGTGTCGGGACCGGAGAGCGCGGCCCGCTGGGCGGTGAAGTCGGCCGCCGAGAACGGGGTGCCGTCGCTCCAGACGGCCTTCGGGTTGAGCCGGTAGGTGATCACCTGCGGCCGCCGCCCCGGCGGGGTGGACTCCGCGGCCACCAGGTAGTCCGGGTCGGCGACCGGCCGGCCGTGCTCGTCGGGCCGGAACAGCGAGGGGTACAGGGCGTGGGCGAGCAGCGCCGAGTCGGCGGTCGCGGCCGGCTGGTAGACGTTGAGCGTGGCCGGGACGGCGTCCACCGCCCAGCGCAGCGTGCCGCCGTCCCGGACGGTGTCCCGGTCGTACGGGCGGACGTCACCGGTGGTGATGGTGGGCGGGGCCGGCACCGGGGCCGGCGCGGGGGCGGGTGCCCGGTCGCCGGTGCAGGCGGCCAGGGTGCTGGTGGCGAGCAGCAGCGCGGCGGCTGCGGCGGTGAGCTGGCGGGCGCGCATGGCGGCCATGGAACGCCGTCCGGGGGCGGCCCGGCCCGCCGACACGGCGGGCCGGCGGGCTACTGCACCCGGACAGCCGAAGCGCCCGGGTGCGGTGGCCCGGGGGTCAGAGCGACAGCTCGAACCAGACGATCTTGCCCTTGGGGGTGCGCCGGCTGCCCCAGCGCTCGGCCAGCAGGCTGACCAGCTGGAGGCCGCGGCCGCCCTCGTCGGTCTCCTGGGCGCGCCGCTGGCGCGGCTGGGCGTAGCCGTCGTCCCAGACCTCGCAGACCATGTTCCGGTCGCGCAGCAGCCGCAGCCGGATCTCGCCCCGGCCGTGCCGCAGCGCGTTCGTCACCAGCTCGCTGACCAGCAGCTCGGTGGTGTCGACCAGCTCCTCCAGGCCGCGCGCCAGCAGCCAGCTGCAGGCCAGCTCGCGGGCCTTGGCGACGGAGGTCGGCTCGGGCGGGAGGAACCAGTTGCCGACCGCGTCCTCGGGGAAGGCGTGCACCCTGGCCATCAGCAGGGCGATGTCGTCCTCGCCGTGGTGCGGGTTGAGCTCGCCGAGCACATGGTCGCAGAGGTCTTCCAGGCCCTTGCCCTCGGCCGACAGCGCGGTGCGGAAGGCGCGCAGGCCCTCGTCCAGCTGGTGCTTGCGGCTCTCCACCAGGCCGTCGGTGTAGAGGCCGAGCACGGCGCCGTCCGGGAGGGTCAGCTCGACCTCCTCGAACGGCTCGCCGCCGACGCCCAGGGGCAGACCGGGCGGCACGTCCAGCATCCGGGCGCTCTCGCCGGGGCTGAGCAGGACGGGCGGCAGGTGGCCGGCGTTGGCGAACACACAGCGCCGGGTGACGGCGTCGTAGACCGCGTAGACGCAGGTGGCCAGGTAGACCTCGCGGGCCTCCTCGTCGGCCGTCGAGGTGAGCCGGCCGTACGGGGTGGGCGGGCCGACGGGCGGCGCGGAGTCGTCGCCGAGGCCGCGGGCGATCTCGTCGAGGGCGGTGAGCACCTCGGCCGGTTCGAGGTCGAGCATGGCGAGGGTGCGGACGGCGGTGCGCAGCTGGCCCATGGCGACGGCGGCGCGCAGGCCGCGGCCCATGACGTCGCCGATGACCAGGGCGGTGCGGTTGCCGGGCAGCTGGATGACGTCGAACCAGTCGCCGCCGACCTCGGTGTTGTTGTTGCTGGGCAGGTAGCGGCAGGCGATCTCCAGGCCGCTGGCGGCCGGGTTGCCCGGGGGCAGCAGGCTGCGCTGGAGGATCAGGGCGCGCTCGTGCTCGCGGCGGTAGAGCCGGGCGTTGTCGATGCAGACGGCGGCCCGGGCGACGAGCTCCTCGGCGATCGCGACGTCCCTGGCGTCGAAGGGCTCGCTGCCGATCGCGCGGGACAGCTGGACCAGGCCGAGCACCTGGTCGCGGGCGACCAGCGGGACGATCAGGGTGGAGCGCAGCAGCGGGTCCGGCCCGGGGTCGGGGACGACGCTGCGGCCGGTGCGCAGCGCCCGGGCGTGCGGGGAGCGGCGCGGGTAGCAAAGGGTGCCGCCGGGCTCGGCGATCGGCAGGCCGGTGACCGAGCCGAGGACCGAGGAGGCGCCGCCGACCACGCTGGAGACGGCGACCCGGCGCAGTTCGCCGCTGCCGTCGGTGAGCACGGTGTCGCCGAGTCGGCCGGCGCTGGGAACGGTCTCGCCGGAGAGCAGCGCGGTGTAGAGGTCCACGGTGGCGAGGTCGCAGAACGGCGGGACGACGACGTCCAGCAGTTCCTTCGCGGTGGTCTCCAGGTCGAGGGTGGAGCCGATGTGGGCGCTGGCCTCGTTGAGCAGGGCGAGGTTGCGGCGGACGCCGTCGGCCTCGCGCTCGGCGACGTGCCGGCTGGTGACGTCGGAGACCTGGCCGGCGACGCCCATCGGCTGGCCAGCCGAGCCGTTCAGCCGGTAGAGCGAGACGGCCCAGAGCCGGTTGCCCTCGCGGGTGGGGACGGTGGAGTGGAAGCGCAGGTCGAAGACGGGCTCGCCGGTGGCGAGGACCTTGCGCAGGGCCGCGGTGAGGCGGTCGGCCTCGGACGGCGGGAAGAGGTCGTGCGGGGTGAGGCCTTCGAGGTCGGTGGGGGTCAGGCCCAGGCCGGAGGCGAAGGCCTCGTTGACGCGCTGGAGGCGGACCCGGTCGTCGAAGAGGATGAAGCCGGTCGGGGTCTGGCCGAAGACCGCCTCGGAGGCGGCGAGGTCGGTCTCGATCCGGCGCAGCCGGCCGAGGTCGACGGCGAGACAGGTGGCGCCGGCGGTGGGCAGCGCGCTGTCGGGCATGAGGTAGAGCTCGGCGAGGCCCTCGCGGCCGGCCGCGTCCCGGTAGGGGGTGGTGCCGACCCACTCCTCACCGGCCAGCGTGCGCTCCAGCCGGGCGCGGCCGCGCTGCCAGAGCTCGCGCGGGACGAAGGTGGTGATCGGGTCGGCGCCGACCGCCTCGGCGGCGGGCAGGCCGAAGAAGTCGGCGGCGCGCCCGCTCCACTGGCTGATCCGGCCGTCGGGGCCGATCGTGAAGGTGGCGACGCGGATGTAGTCGTAGATCGAGCCCGGGTCGCCGGCGCCCCAGTGGTGGGCGTCGGCCATCGGCCGGGCCGCCGGGGCACGGCCGGGGGACCCCGCGGCGGGCGCCGCCACGGGACCGGGCAGGTGGGAGGACCCGGCCTGCCCGGGCACAGCGGCATGACCGCTGCTGCTCGGCGCATTCCGCGCCGGGGTGCTGTTCAACGGACCGACCCCTCCAACCCGCGACCGTCCGGATGTCGAGAAGACCGAGTATTCATCATCGAGGGGTACGTTCACACGCCCTCAACATCACAACATCAGATCGGGCGAAGGTTTTTGTCCTACCGCCCGCGCAACCACAATGCCACGCCCGCGCCCCCTGCCGGAGTGCGCGCTCCCCCCGGCCCCCTGCTGGCATATGCGGCCCCGTTCTACTCGCGTCCTACTCGGCTCCCGGCTCGTCGGGCTCATTACCCGGCAGGGCCTGCTCAAACCAGACAACCTTGCCCATACCCTCCGCCCGGGCGCCCCAGCGGAGCGCGAGCCGGCGCACGAGCTCCAGCCCCCGCCCGCCCTCGTCCGCCTCCTCCGCGTGGCGCTCGCGGGGCGGGTCGGGCAGCGGGTCGGAGATCTCGACCAGCAGCGTCTCGCCGAGCGTCAACCGTACTCCGATGGGTGCGCTCGCATACCGGACGGAGTTCGTGACCAGCTCGCTGACCAGCAGTTCCGTGATGTCGGTGAGCTCCTCGACGCCCCATTCGACGAGCGTGGCCCGGACCAGCCGGCGGGCCCGGGAGACGGCGGTGGGCTCCGCGGGCAGGGTCCAGCCGGCGGTCGGGGTGCCGGCCTGACCGTGGCCGAGCCGGGCGAGCAGCAGCGCCACGTCGTCCGGTTCGCGGCCCTGCTCCATGGTGTCCAGCACCGCCTCGCAGGCCGCCTGGATGGAGGCGTACGACTGTTCGAGGACGACGAGCAGCCGGCCGAGGCCGACGTCCAGGTCCTTGTCCCGGGACTCCACCAGGCCGTCGGTGCAGAGGGCGAGCAGGCTGCCCTCGGGGATCTTCAGCTCGACGGACTCGAACGGGACGCCGCCGACGCCGAGCGGGGCGCCGGAGGGCAGGTCGAGGATCCGGCCGGTGCCGCCGGGCAGCGGGCCGCCGGTCCGGGTCGGCTCGTCGGACTCGTCGGCCGGCACGATCAGCACCGGCGGGATGTGGCCCGCCTTGGCCACCGTCAGCCGGGCCGTCGCCGGGTCGAACACGGCGTAGATGCAGGTGGCCAGCAGCGCCTCGTCCGGTCCCTGGGCGAGGTCGTCGGCCAGCTCGTGGACGTGCCGCAGCAGGACGTCCGGCGGCAGGTCGAGAGCGGCCAGCACCCGGACGGCGGTGCGCAGCCGGCCCATGGTGGCGGCGGCCCGCAGACCGTGGCCCATCACGTCGCCGACCACCAGCGCGGTGCGGTCGCCGGGCAGCGGGATGACGTCGAACCAGTCGCCGCCGACCTCGGTGCCGCTGCTGCCGGGCACGTACCGGTAGGCGACCTCGACGCCGGTCGGCTGCGGGACCTGCTGCGGGAGCAGGGTGCGCTGCAGGGTCAGCGCGGCGGTGCGCTCGCGGGCGTACAGCCGGGCGTTGTCCAGGGAGCTGCCGGCCCGGTCGGCCAGCTCGACCGTGAAGGCCAGGTCGTCGCGGTCGAAGCCCTCCCGGTAGCCGGCCCGGCTGACCAGCAGCAGGCCGATCACGATCCCCCGGGCTCGCAGCGGCACCACCAGCATCGAGTGCACGCCCAGGTCGTGGGCGGCCTGCATCTTCGGGTCGCCCGGGTAGGTCACGTCACTCAGCTGGTCGGCGCCGGAGAGCAGCTCGGGAACGCCGGTGCGCAGCACCCGGCCGCAGGCGGAGTCCTCGGCGAAGGTGATCCGGGCCCCGCGTCTGAGCATCACCTCCACCTCGGGGCCGTCCTGGACGGAGGCGGTGCCCAGCTGGAGCAGCGAGGTGCGGCGGTCGTGGCCGTGCCGGGGCAGGTCGTCCCCGTGGGCGACGGCCTGGAGCAGGATCACCGCGGAGTGGTCGGTGAGCCTCGGGACGACGGCGCTGGCCAGCTCCTGGGCGATCCGGGAGGCGTCCAGGAGGTCGCCGACCCGGGAGCCGAACTCGTTGAGCAGCGAGAGCCGGCGGCGGGCGTGCTCGACCTTGGCGACCGCCCGGTACCGCTCGGTCACGTCCATCACGGTGCCGGAGATGCCGAGCACCCGGCCGGCCCGGTCGGTCATCCGGTTGTAGGAGATCGAGCGGTAGCCGGCCCGGGCGGTGACGGGCGCGGCCAGCGTGACGTCGATGACCGGCTCGCCGGTGGCGAGCACCTGGCGCTGGATGGCGGTGATCTCGTCGGCGGCCCGCTCGGGCAGCGTCTCGCCGGTGGTGCGGCCGACATGGTCCTCGAGAGCGACGCCGTTCATCTCGGCGAGGGTCTGGTTGACGGCGGTGTAGCGCAGGTCGGTGTCCATGATGGCGATCCCCAGCGGGGACTGCTCGAACAGCGCGTCACGGACGGCGAGGTCGCGCTCGACGGCCCGGACGGCCCCCGCCTCGGCCATGTTGACCTGGAGGAACGGGGTGCCGTCGCCGTCCACCAGCAGGGAGATCCGGGCGTCGACGGTGACGGCGGCGCCGTCCCGGTCGCGCAGCTCGGCGAGACCGGCCCAGCGGCCGTGCCGCAGGGTGTCCTGGATCGCGGCACGGATCCGGGCGACCTGGTCCTCGTCCGGGATCAGGTCGTCGATCCGGCGGCCGACCAGCAGCTCGTTCGGCCAGCCGAGCAGTTCCTCGGCGGCCGGGGACCAGAGCACCACCCGGCCCGCGGTGTCCAGGATCGCGATGGCGACCTTGACGACGTCGAAGAGGTTGCCGCCGGAGTGCCCGCCGGGGCCGCCCTGGTCGCCGGGACCGCCCGGGAACGGCCGGCCGGGCCGGCTGCGGGCACCCGCCCGCGACGGGGTGCCGGACACCACCGGGGACGGCGCCGGCGTCGACTGCTGAGGGGTCTCGGGGACGGCGCCGTCGCTCCGGCGGCGGCCGGCGGGCGGCGGAGGCGCCGCCGGGCGCACGCCACGGCGCAGCCGGGCGCGAGCGGCTGCGCTCCCGCCAGCGCCCGTACGCCGTGCTCCCCCGCCGCCGTTACCGGTATTCGACACCGACGGGGCCTCCGGCTCTGGTCGGGATCGGCGTCGCCGGCTGGGGGCGGCTCACCGATGGTGACGAATAGTGCCAAAAAGCGACATACCCAGCAGAGCCCAGGCTATCCCGGCGACCAGGTCGTCTTTTCCGATTGACCTACGCGGCATCCGGCGCGTCGACGGGGCAGCGGAGGCGGGGACGGGGGTGGTGGCGGGGATGGTGGCGGTGGTCGGGCAGGTCCGGCCGGTCAGGCCGTCAGCAGGCGGGCGATGTGCGGGAGGACCTCACGGTCGTGGTCGATCCAGTCGACGTCGGCGAGCTCGGCCGGGCCCAGCCAGCGGAGTTCGTCGTGGTCCTCCAGCGGCCTCGGGTCACCGGAGAGCAGCTCGGCGGCCCAGAAACGCAGCTCCAGGCCGGGCCGGACGAGCCACGCACCGGGCAGCCGCTCCAGCGCCTTCGCCCGGACGCCCAGTTCCTCCAGCAGCTCGCGCTCCAGCGCCTGCGTCTCGGTCTCGCCGGGCTCGGCCTTGCCGCCGGGGAACTCCCAGCGGCCGGCCACCTCGGCCGGTGCGCTGCGGCGGGCGGCCAGCACCCGGCCCCGGTGGACGAGCGCGCCGCCGACGACGATCCGGTTCCCGGCCCGGCCCGCGCCGGGGCCCTCGACCGGGTTCTCCATGGCCTTCTCCATGGGCCAGACCCTATGCGCCCTCGGCCTCCACCCAGTACAGCTGCTTGTGGCCGCGCGCCTCGAAGCGCGCGGCCACCTCCTCGGCCTCGGCCCGGCCGAGGCCCTTGGCGACCTCGAAGCGGTTGCCGTTGTCGTCCTGCCGCATCACCCGGAAGGTGTCCATGGCGTGAGCGTAGCCCCGGCCCGTATGGGGGCCGCTGCTCCCGGCGCGGGGCCGACGGGTACCGGCGCGGCCAGCACCGGGCAGGACACCCGGCCGGGTCAGGTCAGACCTGGATCTCGCCGACCTGCTCACCGGTGGACAGGCCCAGCTCGCGGCGGATCTCCACGCTCGGCCTGGTCGACTTGGCGACCAGCACCTCGGCCCGCCGGACCTCGCGTTCGAGCGTGGCGTTGTCGGTCGTCCCGGCCGCGGCGTCCCACGCGGCGGCGGCCTCCAGCTGGACGGCCGCCAGCTCGGCGATCTTCGGCCGGACGCTCTCCGGCCAGACCGTCGAGCTCTTGGTGAGCGTCTCCGCCTCGCCGCGGGAGGCTGCGGCCATCTGCCGTGCCCACGCCCGGTACTCGGAGTGCGCCTCGGTGATGTCGTCCTCCGGTTCCTTCCCGTAGGCGGTGTTGAAGGTCCGGACGGCCTCCAGGTAGGCGAGCTGGGCCGAGGTCAGGCTGCCCCGGTCGGTGCGCACGGTGCCGCGGTGCTGGGCGCCCGGGTCCTCGAAACCGCAGGTGACGTAGCGTTCGCCGGACTTCCAGCTGGCCCGGTCGGGGTAGAGGTAGACCTCGCCCATGCCGTCCGGCACGACCCAGCTGTCGAGGGCGTAGTCGGCGAGCACCGGGCCGCAGAGGGTGGCGGCGCGCTCACGCATGAGGTTCTCGCCCAGGTAGGGCCCGGCGCTCTCGGGGATCCGGGCGGTGCCGGCCACCTCGCCGTAGTGCGGCAGCAGGCACGGCACCTTGCGCACCCAGAAGACGGCCTGGTCCCCGCCCTCGGGATCGGGCAGGGCGGAGCCCTCCGGCGGGTTGTAGCAGTCGCCGGACTTGAGCGTGGACCACAGGACCGAACCGGGCGGGGCCTTCGGGGCACGGGCGGGGCGGCCGGTGGTGGTGGTGCCGGCGTCGCCCGCGATCACCCCGATCATGGCCACCAGGATGATCACTGCCCCGACGACGCCCAGCAGCACACCGGCCACCGCCATGCCGCGGCCGCGCTCGTTGCGCTTGGGGATCTGGACCAGCGCGGTGATCCCGAAGGCGAGCGAGAGCGGCCACATGCAGAGCAGACCGGTGATCAGCGCGGCGACGGCGAAGCCGTTGGTGGCCCCGGGGGCGGGCGGATAGGCGTATCCGGGCTGGAAGCCGGAGAGCGCCCCGGGCGGGACCGCCGCCCAGCCGCCGCCGGACGGTGCCCCCGGCGGGACCGGAGCGCCGGGTGGCACCGGAGCGCCGGGCGCGCCGGGGCCGGGTACGGCCCACGGGTCGGCGGGGGCGGCAGGGGGCATTGCGGGGGCGGCGGGGGGCGCCGGGGCCCCGGCGGGTGCGGCCGGAGGTGCGGCGGGCACGGGTGCGACAGGTTCAGATGTGGCGGGCCCGGCCGGCGCAGGCGGGGCGGCCGGGGCGGCCGGCTTGGTCAGTTTCACCCGGTCGACGGGCGCGGGAACGTCCGCTGCGGGGATGTCCGACGCGGGCGGCGGGGTGTCCACCGCGGGCACGGGCGCGTCGGGCTCGGGCTTGGACACGTGGACTCCCCCGCCCGCCGGTACGGGCATCAGTTCAGCGGTTGCGACTCGAACGTTCCGCGGACGGATCAATGGGAACGGACGCGCGACTTTACCCGATCTCGCCCAACACCCCCCGCTCATTTTTCACCCGGCCCGGACCGCCCGGGCGCCCTATGGCCGGGCCAGGACCTCACCGTGCAGCATCGCGAACCAGCCGTCCCCGGCGGCCGCCCAGTCCCGCCAGCCGGCCGCGATCCGTTCCAGTTCCGCCGGGTCCGCGTAGCCCTCGGCCACCGCGGTCGCGGCGATGCCGGAGCTCACGATCCGGTCGGCCCACAGCCCGCCCCACCACTCCCGCTGCTCGGGGGTCGCGTACGTCCAGCTGCTGGAGGAGACGGTGACCTCGCTGAAGCCCGCCTGCCGTGCCCAGGACAGCAGCCGCCGGCCGGCGTCCGGCTCGCCGCCGTTGGCCCGGGCGATCCGCCGGTACAGCGCCAGCCAGCGGTCCAGCCCGGGCGCCTCGGGGTACCAGGTCATGGTCGCGTAGTCGACGTCCCGGGCGGCGACGACGCCGTCCTCCGCCACGACCCGGCGCATCTCGCGCAGCGCGGCCACCGGGCCGGTGACGTGCTGCAGCACCTGGTGGGCGTGCACCACGTCGAACTCCCCGTCCGCGTAGGGCAGTCCGTGCACGTCCGCGACCTCGAAGACCACGTTGGACAGGCCTCGCCCGGCGACGTACCGGGCCGCCTGCTCCAGCACCTCGGCCGAGGTGTCCACGGCCACCACCCGCCCGCCGGGGCCGACCAGCTCGGCCAGGTCGGCGGTGATGGTGCCGGGGCCGCAGCCGACGTCCAGCAGGGCCTGCCCGGGCCGCAGCCGGGGCAGCAGGTAGGCGGCCGAGTCGGCGGCGGTACGGGAGCGGTGCGAGCGCAGCACGGGCTCCTGGTGGCCGTGCGTGTAGACGGCGTCGGACTGCGGTCCGGTCATGGCGTCCCCCTGGGGTTCGGTCGGTCTCCTCGACGCCTTCGACGCTACTCCCCGTCCCGCATGACGAGAAGATTCGTCTCACATAATGGCTTGCGTCCGGCGTGCGAAAGCCCCCGGCCGCTGGGATCCGGGATCCCGACCGGGGGCTTCTTCCGTTCGGTAGAGGCTAGTTGAGGGTGAACCAGGTGGTCCGCGACTTCTTCCACTCCGCGTGGGTGAGGTCCTTGGCCGCCGTGCCGTCGCCGTACAGGTCGGCGGAGCCGTCGTCGGTGATCAGCTGCACCCGGGCACCCGGGGCGGTGAGGTCGGGGAGGTCCGCGACGGCCTCCCAGCCGCCCGCGTCACTGGTCGGCAGGTCCAGCACCTTGACCGGCCTGGACCCGGGCCGCCCGTCCCAGCGGTAGAGCGCGTACGGGTCGGAGTTGTCGTCGGCCGCCCAGGAACCGGCCACGATCAGGTACTGGCCGAGCGCGTTGCGCCGCAGGTCCCGGACGGAGAGCCCGCCGAGGTCCAGCTCGACCGGGGCACCGAACGCGGCGTGCGCGGAACCACCGGGCAGCGACGAGAAGTTGGTGACCGGCACGAGCAGCGCCCGGCCGCCGGTGACGGCCGGGGTGAGCGGCGCCCGGAAGCCCACGTACGCGGTGGTGGTGCTGCCCGGCGCGAACTCCAGCCCCTCGACGTTGAATCCGTCGATCTGCTTGGGCGCCTGGCCGTCCGCCGCACCCGCCGCGAAGCCGTAGCGGTCACCGTTGGCGTGGTCCCAGGCGATCAGGTCGTCACGCAGCCCGCGGTACGAACCGGCCGGCGACAACTGGGTGTCGGCGCCCGAGCCGGTGACGGTGGTGGTGAAGACGGTCTGCCGGTCGCGCTTCACCGCGCCGTCCTTGTTGTTGCCGAGGGAGCCCGTCCAGTAGACGGTGTCGCCGACCCGGGTGGCGGCCTCGATGTCGATCTCCTTGGAGACCCCGAGCGCGCCGCTGAAGTCCCAGGTGCGGACCGGCCCGCCGGAGGCGTTGCGGTCGTACAGGCGCAGCACGTTGGACTCGTCGTCGGCCACCAGGATGTAGCCGCCTCCCGCGTCGACGGCCGCCGAGGCGTCGCTGGAGCCGGTCAGATAGCGGCTCGCGGCCGCGTGCTGGACGGCGGGCGAGGCCGCGTAGTGCAGCGTCTTCGTCGCGCTCTTGCCGCCGAGGCCGGTCACCTTGATGGTGAGGTCGGTGTAGCCGACGCCCTGCGCGGCGACCACGAGGGTGCGGGTGCCGGTGGTGCCGGCGACACTGACGTCGCCGGGCCTGGCCACCGAACCGCGGCTGCTCGCCGAGGCCGCCACGGTCAGCGCGGACGCGGCGGCGCCGCTCTGCGCGACGGTGACGGTGACCGTCGGGTCGCCGGTGGCGCCGACCGCACCGGAGAGGTAACCGGCCGAGAGCGTGATGGTGGGGGTTCCGTACGACGCGGCGGTGGCGGGCGCGGCCGGCAGGGCCAGCACCGGCAGGACGGCGACGGCCAGCGGCAGGAGGCCGCGGGAGAGACGGGACACGGTGACAGCCCTTCGAAGTGGGGGCGGTGCGAGGTCGCGACCAGAATGAGGCCGCTGGGCGAACGCCACCCCCAGGCCGGTGGTCCGGTCGGCGAACAGCGCCCCTCACCGGACCGACGCCCCCCGCCCGCGCCGTACGGTGGAGGGCACCCGACAGAACGGTCCCACCATGCCCGGCCCCCGCCCCTTCGTCCTGCTGAGCGCCGCGATGTCGCTCGACGGACACCTCGACGACGCCTCCCCCGAGCGGCTGCTGCTCTCCAGCCCGGCCGACTTCGACCGGGTGGACGAGGAACGCGCCGCCAGCGACGCGATCCTGGTGGGCGGCAACACCCTGCGCACGGACAACCCCCGGCTGCTGGTCAACGACCCCGCCCGGCGCGCCGCCCGACTGGCGGCCGGCCGGCCCGAGTACCCGCTGAAGGTGACGCTCACCGCCGGCGGCGGGCTCGACCGGGCGCTCAACTTCTGGCACACCGGCGGCGACCGGCTCGCCTACACCACCGACGCCGGGGCCGTCACGCTGCGCCCGGCGCTGGACGGGCTGGCCGAGGTGGTGGCGCTCGGCGGCTCGGTGGAGCTGGGCGCGGTGCTGGACGACCTCGGGGCGCGCGGGATCCGCCGGCTGATGGTCGAGGGCGGCGGCAGCGTGCACACCCAGTTCCTGGCGCAGGGCCTGGCGGACGAGCTCCAACTGGCCGTCGCCCCGCTGCTGGTCGGCCAGGCGCGGGCGCCGCGCTTCGTCCACCCCGCGGTCTTCCCCGGCGGCCCGGCCCGCCGGATGCGGCTGCTGGAGGCACGTACGGTGGGCGACGTCGTCCTGCTCAGATACGCCCCCAAGGAGCCCGCCCCGTGACCACCGACCCGGCCGACCTCGCGCACCTGCGGCGGGCCGTCGAACTCTCCCGCCGCTGCCCGCCGTCCGCGACCGCGTTCTCGGTCGGCGCGGTGATCGTCGGCGCGGACGGCACGGTGCTGGCCGAGGGCTACAGCCGCGAGGCCGACGCCCACGACCACGCCGAGGAGGCGGCGCTCGGCAAGCTCCCCGCGGGGGACGAACGGCTGCGCGGCGCGACCGTCTACAGCTCGCTGGAGCCGTGCGGGCAGCGGGCCTCGCGGCCACTGCCGTGCGCCCGGCTGCTCATCGCGGCGGGCGTGCCCCGGGTGGTGGTGGCCTGGCGCGAGCCGGACCTGTTCGTCACCGACTGTCAGGGGACGGCACTGCTGGAGGCGGCCGGGGTCGAGGTGCTGGAGCTGCCGGAGCTGGCCGGGGAGGCCCGCGCGGTCAATGCCCACCTGTTGGGATGATTTTTTGTATCATTACTGAACAAACAGCTCGCATTTCGTGCCGCGCCCGCGAGGAGACTCCATGCCTGCCACCCCCACCGTGCTGACCACCCAGGCCCTGCTGCTGGACATGGACGGCACCCTGGTCAACTCCGACGCCGTCGTCGAACGCTGCTGGCACCGCTGGGCGGACGAGCAGGGCCTCGACCCCGCCGAGGTGCTGGCCGTCGCACACGGCCGCCAGGGCCACGCGGCGATGGCCAGGCTGCTGCCCGAGCGCCCGATGGACCTCAACCTGGCCGACAACCGGCGGATGCTCGCCGAGGAGCACGCCGACACCGACGGCATCGTCCCGGTCCCCGGCGCCCCCGCCTTCCTCGCCTCGCTGGCCGGCCTGCCGCACGCCCTGGTCACCTCGGCCGACGACCGGCTCGCCCGGCTGCGGATGGCCACCGCCGGCCTGCCGCTGCCGGAGACCCTGATCACCGCCGAATCGGTCGGCGCCAGCAAGCCCGACCCCGAGGCCTTCCTGAAGGGCGCCGCCGCCCTCGGCTTCGCCCCCGTCGACTGCCTCGCCTTCGAGGACTCCGAGGCCGGCATCACCGCCGCCCTCGCCGCGGGCATGCCGGTCGTCGGCATCGGCCCCCGCGCCGCCGCCCACCACCCCACCATCCACGCCCTCACCCTGGAACAGGTCACCGTCACCCCGTCCCCCGACGGCACCCTCACGATCACCGTCCACACCGGCTGAGCCCCGAGCCGCCCGGCCACCGCACGCACCCGGGCGAACGGGCGGTGGCGCACGGATACCGCCCGGACGTCGAAGCGACCGATCCGGCACCGCCGAAGCCCCTGCGCACCTCTTGTTCGGTAGAGCCGGCCCGAGGAGCGCACCAGGCGCCGGTCCGCCGGAGGGGCGCTCGCGCCCTTGTCGCCGTCCGAGCACAGGCGTACAATTTCCTGTACCTAGCGGAGGAGTCGAGTCATGAAGACGATGACCTACTCGGAGTCCCGTGCGCGCTACGCCGAGGTGCTCAATGCGGTCACGGATGACCGCGAGGAGATAGTGATCACTCGCGCCGGGCACGAACCGGTGGTCATCGTCTCGCTGGAGGACTACCAGTCCCTCAAGGAGACCGCCTATCTCCTGCGCAGCCCCGCGAACGCCCGCCGCCTCCTGGCCTCCATCGAGGAGCTGGAGAACGGCGGAGGAACCGTACGGGAGCTGGCGAACCCGGAGTGAAGATCACCTTCGCCTCCCGGGCCTGGGAGGACTACCTGTGGTGGCAGATCCAGGACCGCAAGACCCTCGGACGAATCAACACACTCGTTGCCGACATCGCGTGCAACGGCAACGAGGGAATCGGCAAACCGGAACCACTCAAGCACGGATTCCAGGGCTACTGGTCGCGTCGGATCAATGACGAGCACCGCTTGATCTACAAGGTCACCGGCGACTCGATCCTGATCGCCCAGTGCCGCTACCGCTACGAGAACTGAGGGGCGGCGGCCGAGACGCCACAGGACGACCCCCGGCCCGATACTCGGGAAGCCGCCCGCCTGCCGTTCCAGGACGGCGCACCGCAGTGATCCGCCCCGAATCTCAGCACCAGGTCGGCACGGAAAAGAAATCGAGGCTTGCCTCAAGAGAGGCAAGCCTCGCCCGACCTGTGCATTTGACAGATCAAGTTAACTTAGGGCATTAATCCGGTCACACGTTGAAGCGGAACGTTGAGTACAGAGTTCTGACCTGTGGAAACGTCGATTCCGGCGACCTAAGTCAGCACGAAATCAGCACGGTGGGACGACCTTCGCCAGAGGACGATCAGTAGTGATAGCGAGCAGCGAGGATGATGATCTCCTCATCCGTGACCAGGTAGACGAGGCGATGCTCGTCGTCGATCCGCCGTGACCAGGCGCCGGCCAGGTGGTACTTCAGCGGCTCGGGCTTGCCGATCCCGGCGAAGGGATCACGGCAGGCGTCCTCAATGAGCTTGTTGATCCGGGCGAGCATCTTGCGGTCGCTCTTGAGCCAGGACGTGTAGTCCTCCCAGCCCTGATCCTCGAAGACGAGCCTCACGCGGCGCCCTGCCCCGCATCCGCCGCATCGGGGTCGACCAGTTCGCGCTCGGCGAGGTTGATGCGACCGAGAGCGTTTTCGTACGCCTTGAGCAGGCGGCGGGCATTGGCGGGCGAGCGCAGCAGATAGGAGCCCTCGCGCAGGGCGGCGTAGTCCTCGGCGGATACGAGGACGGCATTCCCGTGCTTGGAGACGATCTCGATGGCCTCGTGATCGTCATTGACTTTCTTGATGAGCGGGAAGAGATCCTTGCGGGCCTCGCTCGCAGTGATGGACATGGCAGGAAACCCTTCAAGAGTGGTACCGAATAACGTACCACTCACGGCGATGACCGGTGAGGCATTCAGCGCGATGCCGACCCGGAGAAGCCAGCACCAAGTCAGCACGGGAACAAGCAAGGGGCCCACCCCCCGAGAGAGTGGGCCCCATCTGACCTGCACAGTTGACAGGTCATCTAGCGCAAAGTATGCACATCGTCACACGTTGAAGCGGAACTCCACCACGTCGCCGTCCTGCATGGTGTATTCCTTGCCCTCGATGCGGGCCTTGCCCTTGGCGCGGGCCTCGGCGATGGAGCCGGTCTCGACCAGGTCGGCGAAGGAGATGACCTCGGCCTTGATGAAGCCCTTCTGGAAGTCGGTGTGGATCACACCGGCGGCCTCGGGGGCGGTGGCGCCCTTCTTGATGGTCCAGGCGCGGGCCTCCTTGGGGCCGGCCGTGAGGTAGGTCTGCAGGCCCAGGGTGTCGAAGCCGACCCGGGCGAGGGTGGCCAGGCCGGGCTCGTCCTGGCCCATGGACTGGAGGAGCTCCAGCGCCTCGGCGTCGTCCAGCTCGATCAGCTCGGACTCGATCTTGGCGTTGAGGAAGATCGCCTCGGCCGGGGCGACCAGCGCGCGCTGGGCGTTCTTGAAGTCCTCGTCGGCCAGCTCGTCCTCGTCGACGTTGAAGACGTAGAGGAAGGGCTTGGCGGTCAGCAGGTGCAGCTCGCGGATCGGGGCGGTGTCGAAGCCGGCCTCGAAGAGGGTCTTGCCGGTCTCCAGGATCGCCTGCGCGGCCTCGGCGGCGGCCAGCACGGGGGCGGTGTCCTTCTTCAGGCGCGCCTCCTTCTGGAGCCGGGGCAGCACCTTCTCGACGGTCTGGAGGTCGGCCAGGATCAGCTCGGTGTGGATGGTCTCGATGTCGTCCTTGGGCGACACCTTGCCGTCCACGTGCACCACGTCCGGGTCGGTGAAGGCGCGCACGACCTGGCAGATCGCGTCCGACTCACGGATGTTGGCGAGGAACTTGTTGCCCAGGCCCTCGCCCTCGCTGGCGCCGCGCACGATGCCCGCGATGTCGACGAAGTCGACCGTCGCCGGCAGGATCCGCTGCGAGCCGAAGATCTCGGCGAGCTTGCCCAGCCGGGCGTCCGGGACACCGACGACGCCCACGTTCGGCTCGATGGTGGCGAACGGGTAGTTGGCCGCCAGCACGTCGTTCTTGGTCAGGGCGTTGAACAGGGTCGACTTGCCGACGTTCGGCAGGCCGACGATTCCGATCGTGAGCGACATGAAGCGCAGTCCCGTGGGCTTGGAGGAGTTGGGTCGGCACCGTGCGGGCCGATCCCCCAGTCTACGGGCAGCCGGTCAGGCCGCCGGCGCCGCCGGCAGCGGCTCCAGGAACTCCAGGCGGTTGCCCAGCCGGTCGCTGGAGTGGAACCGCCGGTAGCCGGGCAGGTCACCGTCCCAGACGACGTCATGGCCGTGGGCCGCCAGCCGCTCGGCGAGCGCGTCCAGCCCGCGCACCTGGAGGCCCGGGTGCCCCTTGCGGGCGGGCCGGAACTCCGCCGCCACGCCCAGGTGCACCTCCACCCCGCCGCCCCGGAACCAGCAGCCGCCGCGCGCGGCCAGCACCGGCGGCTTGGTCACCTCCGTCATGCCGAGCACGTCCCGCCAGAACGCGCGGCATTCGTCCTCCGCGCCGGCCGGGATGTCGAGCTGGACGTGGTGCAGCCGCTCGAAGCCGAAACCGCCGGTGAGATCGCTGGTGAAATCGCTGGTCATGAATCCCCCTGGCCGAGTTGATCGACGATCACACGAGTACTCCGTCCGAAGACACGGACGAAGCCTCGAACAACCATTACACAGTGTGGCGATGATCGGACCGTACGTTGGGTGGGTGGAGCAGAGCATCCGAACCCAGCCGCCAGGGCCCAGACGCCGACCGCCGAGCAACGCGGCCAGGGCCGCCGTCCCCGGGCCCAAACGGGCCCCCGAGACCGCCGGAGCGCCCGCCCCCTCCCCCTCCCGGCTACGCCCCGTGGCCGGCGTCCCCGCCCCGAGCCGCTCCGGCGGGCCCCGGCTCCGGCTGCGTCTGCCGCTCGCCGCCCGTGGCGAGCGGCCGGCCGAGGGCCGCGTCTACGGCCGGCAGCGCAACGGCCGGCCGACCCGGCTGACGGCGATCGGCACCGGGGTGGCCGCCCTGGTCGCGACCGTCGCCGTGGCGGGCCTGGACCGGCTGGTGTTCGGCGGTCTCGGCCCGCTGTTCGGCATCGGCTACCTGGTGATCTGCTTCCAGCTGGCCGTCCGGGTGCGTTTCGCCGACCTGCCGGCCGCCCCGATCAGCGGGCCGATCGGCTTCGCCGTCGCCCTGCTGCTGTTCGGCCCGGTCACGTCCACGGGCACGACGGCCCAGGTGGTGGCGCTGGCGACGGGTCTGGCGCTGCGGGCCGGCTGGCTCTTCTCCGGCACCGGCCTGGCGGCGGCGATCGTCCTCGCCCGGTTCGTGGCCCAGCGGCGGATCCACCGCGCGCGCTGAGGAGTGGGAAGTCGGCCGGTCCGACCTTCCACTCCTGCGGCCGTGGATCGCCACGGTCCACCGGCCGGTACCGCGGGCCCGCCCGGCGCCGGACCCACCGCCGGCCGGACCGTCCGTCAGCCGGACGCCCGGGCCGCCGCCATGGCCGCTCCGACGATCCCGGCGTCGTTGCGCAGCTCCGCCGGGACGATCCGCGCCGCCCGCGCGCGCAGCAGCGGCAGGAACTTCTCGTGCTTGCGGCTCACCCCGCCGCCGATCACGACCAGCTGCGGCGAGAACAGCATCTCCACCGCGTCGAGGTACTCGTCGACCCGGACCGCCCACTCCTCCCAGGTCAGCCCGTGCCGTTCCTTGGCCGCCGAGGAGGCCCGCCGCTCGGCGTCCTTGCCGCGCAGTTCGAGGTGGCCCAGCTCGGTGTTGGGCACCAGTGTGCCGTCCACGAACAGGGCGCTGCCGATGCCGGTGCCGAAGGTGAGGACCAGGACCACGCCCCCCTGGTCGCGGCCGGCGCCGTGGACGGTCTCGGCGTACCCGGCCGCGTCCGCGTCGTTCAGCACGGTGGCCGGCAGGCCCAGCGCCTCCCGGAACAGGCCCTCGGCGTCCAGGCCGATCCAGCCCTTGTCGACGTTGGCCGCCGTCCTGGTGTGCCCGTTCACCACCACACCGGGGAAGGTCAGCCCGACCGGGCCCTGATGGTCGAACTGGCGCACCACCTCGCACACGGCGGCGACCACGGCCCCGGGGGCGGAGGGCTGCGGGGTGAGGACCTTGTACCGCTCCTGGGTGAGCTCCCCCCGGCCCAGGTCGACGGGGGCGCCCTTGATGCCCGAACCGCCGATGTCCACGCCGAATACCGCCGTCATGACGATCACCCTCCGCCGAAACCCTTGTCCACAGGCCTGTGCACAAAGCTACGAGAGGCCGGACGGCCCCGCACAGCAGAGAGCCCGGTACCCCGCAGGGGCACCGGGCATCCGCGTCCGGCTACAGCTTGCCCGCGGCCTCGGCGCGCAGGTCGCGGCGGAGCTCCTTGGGCAGCGAGAAGATCAGGTGCTCCTCGGCGGTCTTGACCGTCTCCACGTCGGCGTAGCCGCGCTCGGCGAGCCAGGAGAGCACGCCGTCGACCAGGATCTCCGGCACCGAGGCGCCGCTGGTCAGGCCGACCGTGGTGACGCCCTCCAGCCAGGACTCCTGGATCTCGTCGGCGAAGTCCACCAGGTGGGCGGCCTTGGCCCCGTACTCCAGACCGACCTCGACCAGACGGACGGAGTTGGAGGAGTTCTTGGAGCCCACCACGATCAGCAGGTCCGCCTCGGGCGCCAGCTGCTTGACGGCGACCTGGCGGTTCTGGGTGGCGTAGCAGATGTCGTCGCTGGGCGGGCTGACCAGCAGCGGGAAGCGCTTCTTCAGCTCGCCGACGGTGGCCATGGTCTCGTCCACCGAGAGGGTGGTCTGGGAGAGCCAGACGACCTTCGACTCGTCCCGGACCCGGACGCCGGCCACGTCCTCGGCACCGTCCACCAGGTGGATGCGGTCCGGGGCCTCGCCCATGGTGCCGACGACCTCCTCGTGACCCTCGTGGCCCACCAGCAGGATGTCGTAGCCCTCGTCGGCGAAGCGGACGGCCTCCTTGTGCACCTTGGTGACCAGCGGGCAGGTGGCGTCGATGGTGGCGAGCCGGCCGGCCTCGGCCTCGTCGTGGACGGCCGGCGCGACGCCGTGCGCGGAGAACACCACGATCGAGCCCTCCGGCACCTCCTCCGTCTCGTCGACGAAGATCGCGCCCTGCTTCTCCAGGGTCTGCACCACGTACTTGTTGTGGACGATCTGCTTGCGGACGTAGATGGGCGCCCCGTACTGCTCCAGGGCCTTCTCCACGGCGATCACGGCGCGGTCGACGCCCGCGCAGTAACCCCGGGGGGCGGCGAGCAGGACACGGCGCTGCGCGGTGTTGGACATGGCTCCATCGTACGGGCGGCGGCGAGCCGCGCCGACGGCCGGCGCCTTCGGGGCGGAATCGGTCCCGAATGCTCAAATGTGGAGTTTATGAGCGAGCGAGTCGAACCCGGCGGGCTGCGGCGCAGCCTGGGTGTCCGCGATCTGATGGTCTACGGGCTGCTGTTCATCGCCCCGATGGCGCCGGTCGGCGTGTTCGGTGTGCTGGACGCCAAGAGCCACGGCGCGGTGGCCTCGGTGTACCTGGCGGCCACGGTCGCCATGGGATTCACCGCCTTCTCGTACGCCCAGATGGTGCGCGCGGTGCCGCAGACCGGCTCGGTGTTCGCCTACGCGCGGGCCGGACTGGGCGAGGGGCCGGGGTTCATCGCCGGGTGGATGGCGATGCTCGACTATCTGCTGATCCCGGCGGTGGCGTACCTGTTCTCCGGCATCGCGCTGAACTCCCTGGTGCCGGACGTCTCGCGCTGGGTCTGGACGGCGCTGGCGGTGCTGGTGACCACCGCGCTCAACCTGGTCGGGGTGCGGACGGCGGCGGCGGTCGGCTTCGCGGTGCTGGCGATGGAGATCGCGGTGCTGACGGTCTTCGTGGCCGCCGCCGTGGTGGTGCTGGTCCGGGACGGCGCGCAGCGCGGCCTGGCCACGCCGTTCACCGCGGTCGGCGCCTTCTCGATGACCGCCGTGATCTCCGCGGTCTCGGTGGCAGTCCTCTCCTACCTGGGCTTCGACGCCATCGCGACCTTCGTGGAGGAGGCCGTGGGCGCCTCGGCGGCGGTGGCCAGGGCGGTGCTCTGGTGCCTGGTGCTGGCCGGGGTGCTGTTCGTGGCGCAGACCTACCTGGCGGCGCTGCTGGAGCCGATGACCCCGCAGCAGCTGGCGGCCGACCCGGCGGCACAGGGCTCGGCGTTCTACGACACGGTGGAGAACGGCATCGGGCACTGGCTGCACGTGCTGGTGGCGGCGAGCAAGGCGATCGGCGCGGCCTTCGCGGCGCTGGCCGGGCAGGCCGCGGCCGGGCGGCTGGTCTTCGCGATGGGCCGGGCGGGCCGGCTGCCGCGCTTCCTGGGCGCGGTCGACCCGGCCTCGGCGGTGCCGCGCCGGGCGCTGCTGACGGCGGCGGTGATCACGCTCGCCGCGGCGGTCTGGGCGGCCCGCCGGGACGACGGGCTGGACCAGCTGACCTCGGTGGTGAACGTGGGCGCGCTGACCGCGTTCGCCCTGCTGCACGCCTCGGTCATCGGCTGGTACGCGGTGAAGCAGCGCTCGCGGGACCTGCTGCGGCACGTGGTGGTACCGGTGCTGGGGATCGTGGTGATCGGCGCGGTGGTCTACGAGGCCTCGTCCACGGCGCAGACCGTGGGGGCGGTGTGGCTGCTGGTCGGGCTGGTGGTGCTGGCCGTCCAGGGCTCCCCCGGTGTCGGCGTGCGCCACTAGGTTGGTACGCATGGCCACCACCAGTTCTCCCGAAGCCCCGCTCCCGGTCGGCAAGGTCTCCGCACTGATCGGCGGCTGGATCGACCGGCTCGGCGCCGTGTGGGTGGAGGGGCAGATCACCCAGCTCAGCCGGCGGCCGGGCGCGGGTGTCGTGTTCCTGACGCTGCGCGACCCGCAGGCGGACGTCTCGCTGACGGTGACCTGCTTCCGTTCGGTCTTCGACCGGGTCGCGGACGCGGTGCAGGAGGGCTCGCGGGTCGTCGTGCACGCCAAGCCGGAGTGGTACGCGGCCCGCGGCCAGCTCTCGCTGCGGGCGGCGGAGATCCGGCTGGTCGGGCTGGGTGAGCTGCTGGCCCGGCTGGAGCAGCTGAAGCGGCGGCTCGCCGGGGAGGGCCTGTTCGCGGCCGAGCGGAAGCGGCCGCTGCCGTTCCTGCCGCAGTGCGTCGGGCTGGTCACCGGGCGCGGCTCGGCCGCCGAGCGGGACGTGATGGAGAACGCCCGGCGGCGCTGGCCGGCCGTCCGCTTCGAGGTGCGCAACGTGCCGGTGCAGGGGGTCAGCGCGGTGGAGCGGGTGAGCGCGGCCGTCCGGGAGCTGGACGAGCACCCGGAGGTGGACGTGATCATCGTGGCCCGGGGCGGCGGCAGTGTGGAGGACCTGCTGCCGTTCTCGGACGAGGGGCTGGTGCGGCTGGTCGCGGCCGCCCGGACGCCGGTGGTCAGCGCGATCGGGCACGAGCCGGACCAGCCGCTGCTGGACTTCGTCGCCGATCTGCGCGCCTCGACCCCGACGGATGCCGCCAAACGGGTGGTGCCGGACGTCGGTGAGGAGCTGACGAAGATCCGCCACCTGCGCGACCGGGCCCGCCGGCACGTCCTCGGCCGGGTGGAGCGGGAGCAGCACGGGCTGGACGGCGTGCGCAGCCGCCCGGCGCTGGCCGCGCCGCACCGGATGCTGGACGGGCGCGCCCATGAGCTGGAGTCGCTGCTGGAGCGGGCCCGGCGCACCCTCGGGCACCGGCTGGACCGCGCGCAGGGCGATCTGGGGCACACCCTGGCCCGGGTGGTCGCGCTCTCCCCGGCGGCCACCCTGGAGCGCGGCTACGCGGTGCTCCAGCGGGCCGACGGCACGGTGGTGACGGACCCGGCGCAGACGGCGCCGGGCGAGGGGCTGCACGCCCGGGTGGCACACGGCTCGTTCGGGGTGACCGTCGGGGAGCCGGCGGCCGTCGGAGCCGAGGCCCCCGCCGGCCGGGATCAGCCGTAGGAGCGCTGCCGGGAGAGCGCGACGGAGTGCTCGCCGAAGCCCAGGCTGCGGTAGAGCGCCTCGCCGCCACTGCTGGCGTGCAGGTCGATCCGGCCGACCCGGCGGGCGTCGAACCAGTCGAGCAGCGCCTCGGTGCAGGCCCTGGCGTAGCCGCGGAGCCGGTGGCCGGGGTCGGTGCAGATGTTGAAGACGAAGCCGAACCGGCCGTCCGGGTTGCCCGGCGAGGGCAGCCGCTGCTCCAGGGTGCCGACGGCGCAGGCGGCGAGCGCGCCGGGGCGGCGCGGGTCGTCGACCACGAAGGACGGCATGGTGAGCAGTTCGGCCGGGACGGCGAGGCGTTCGCGCAGTACCGCCTCGGCGGTGGCCTGCCAGGGTCCGGGGCCGTGCAGGCCGGCCATGCCGGGCATGGCCTCGAACATCAGGTCGCGCAGGCGGACGAGCTCAGGTGCGTCGGCCGGAACGGCCGGTCGAACGTCGATCATGCGGCGGAGGTTAGCGCCCGGGGGCGCCGGGGCCTACTTGTTTTCCCCGGACGGACGGACGGACGAACGGGCGGACGGACGAACGGACGGACGAACGGACGGCCGGGCGAGCGGTACGCGCCGGAGGGGCCACGCTGTCGGGGACACCCTCTACGCTGGCTCCCATGGCAGATCAGCAGGAGCAGGCCGCGCCGCGGACCCCGGACGACGCGCTGGGCTACGAGCACGCCCGGGACGCGCTGCTGGAGGTCGTCCGGCAGCTGGAGAACGGCGGCACGTCGCTGGAGGAGTCGCTGGCGCTGTGGGAGCGGGGCGAGCAGCTGGCGAAGGTATGCCAGCGCTGGCTGGACGGCGCCAGGGCCCGGCTGGACGCCGCGCTGGCCGCCGGGGAGGACGAGCCCGCGGGCGAGTGACGCAGGTCACGCCGGCCGCCGGGAACAGTTGAAACTTCACTCATGTTGGGACCAGGTGATCGGCACCGGCCGACCGCACAGACGAACCCCGTTCCTCATGAGGTGTAGAGAAACATGACCACCGCCGCCACCGACGCCCTGGTTCTGGACGACGCCGCTCAGGACCTGCTGTTCCGCGAGGCCCGCACCGCGAACACCTTCACCGACGAGCCGGTCTCCGAGGAGCAGATCCAGGCCATCTACGAGCTGGTCAAGTTCGGCCCGACCGCCTTCAACCAGCAGCCGCTGCGCGTCGTCCTGGTCCGTACCGCCGAGGGCCGTGAGCGCCTGGTCCAGCACCTGGCCGACGGCAACAAGGCCAAGACCGCCGCCGCGCCGCTGGTCGCCATCCTGGCCGTGGACAACGAGTTCCACGAGGAGCTGCCGACCCAGCTCCCGCACTTCCCGCAGGCCAAGGACCTCTTCTTCACCGAGCGCTCGGTGCGCGAGCAGTCGGCGGTGCTGAACGGCGCCCTCCAGGCCGGCTACTTCATCATCGGCGTGCGCGCCGCCGGCCTGGCCGCCGGCCCGATGACCGGCTTCGACGCCGCGGGCCTCAACAAGGAGTTCTTCGGCGACGGCGAGCACTCGGTGCTGGCCGTGGTCAACATCGGCAAGCCGGGCGAGGACGCCTGGTTCCCGCGTTCGCCGCGTCTGGCCTACGACGAGGTCGTCACCTCCGTCTGAGCCTGACGGTCGCGTCCGACCGGCACGCGAAAGGGCCCCGCACCGGCTTGGGTTCTAACGGTCCTCGCAACACCCGCGATCTGTGGGAGTTGCGAGGGCCGTGGCTGTTGGACGCGATGATCTTTCGGGTTTGAGGGAGCG
>NZ_JBIVRD010000008.1:0-62512 GCF_044755565.1 Kitasatospora sp. NPDC092286
CCTCAAACGCGCCCAACACCGCAACTGGCCACCACCCCAACCAGCCACCGTCACGATCACCAAGCGAGACACGAATTAAGTCACCGGCATTGGGGTTAGGCCCGGTCTCTTGCCGTCAGGGGCCTTCCACGGTCATGTGATGTATGCCATGGTACATGTCACACTCCCCACCGTGTGCGCGACAGAGCCACCCCCTGGGCTCCGCCGCAACGGTCCTCACCCCTGTACGGCCGCGCCCCCACGCGGTCGAAGATGGCCCGGAGGCCCCCACGTGAGTACCGCACGACGCCTACAACTACCTCAGATAGCAAGGCTGTTGACGATCGCCATGGCGTTCGTCCTGGCGCTCGGCCTGTTCGCCCCGCGCAGCCAGGCCACCCCCGTCCCGGCCTCGCCGCAGTCCGGCAGCGCCGCTGCCGCTCCCACCGACCCGGCCCCGCAGCCCGGCCTCGGTGCCGTCCGTGACGGCCACAGTGACAACAAGCCCGTCCCGGCGCGCGAGCGGGCCCCGCTCGCGCTCACCCCGGACCGGCGCGGCGGTGAGCAGCAGGCCGCCAAGGCCACCGGCCGGAGCGCGCCCGCCGCCGAACAGCCCTGCAATGTCGGGGACTTCACCAGCCGTACCGGCAGCGCCCTCGTCCAGCAGATCAAGTCCGTCGATCTGGACTGCGTCAACGAGCTGTTCGGTCTCACCGGCACCGACGCGTACGGCGCGTTCCGCGAGGCCCAGATGGCCACCGTGGCCTACGCCCTGCGTGACGCGGCGGGTTCGTACCCCGGCGACAACACCACCTCCGTCGAGCAGTTGGTGCTCTACCTGCGGGCGGGCTACTACGTGCAGTGGTACAACCCCGCTGCCGTCGGCACCTACGGGTCTGCCCTGCAGACCGCGATCCGCAGCGCGCTCGACGCGTTCTTCGCCGCCTCGCACTCCCGGGACGTCAGCCCGGCCAACGCCGCGATCCTGGGCGAGGCCGTCACGCTGATCGACAGCGCGCAGGAGAACGCCCGCTACATCTACGTGGTCAAGCGGCTCCTGACCGACTACAACAGCGCCACCTACAACCCGAGCGGCATGGCCAACGCCGTCAACAGCGTCTACACCGTCCTGTGGCGCGGCCACCAGAACGCCGCGTTCGTGAGCGCCGTTCAGTCCGACCCCAGCGTGCTCGACACGATGTACAGCTTCGCCGTCACCAACAACGACCAACTCGGCGGCGACTACGGCTCGCTGGTCTACAACGCGGCCCGTGAGCTCGGCCGCTTCCTCCAGTACGCGCCGCTCCAGGCCAAGGTCCGCCCGCTGGACCGGGCCCTGGCCGCCCAGGCCTCGGTCTCCGGCCGCACCGCCTACCAGTGGGCCGCCGTCGCGGAGATGGCCGACGCGTACGACGCCGGCAACTGCGCCTACTACGGCACCTGCGACGCCGCGAACCGCCTCAAGGCCGCCAACCTCACGGTCTCCTACACCTGCAGCCCGAGCATCCGCATCCTCGCCCAGGCGCTGAACAGCACCCAGCTCACCAGTGCCTGCACCAGCCTGACCGGCCAGGACGCCTACTTCCACACGGTGGCCCGCGACAACGGTCCGGTGGCGAACGACAAGAACACCGCCATCGAGGTCGTGGTCTTCCACTCCTCCTTCGACTACGGGGTGTTCGCCGCCATCATCTACGGCATCGACACCAACAACGGCGGCATGTACCTGGAGGGCGACCCGGCCACGGCCGGCAACCTGCCGCGCTTCCTCGCCTACGAGGACGACCGGGTGCGCCCGAACTTCCAGATCTGGAACCTCAACCACGAGTACACCCACTACCTCGACGGCCGGTTCGACATGTACGGCGACTTCGACGCCGGCATGACGACCCCGACCGTCTGGTGGGTCGAGGGCTTCGCCGAGTACGTCTCCTACTCGTACCGAAAGGTCGACTACGACGCGGCGATCGCCGCCGCGGCCCGGCACACCTACAGCCTCAGCACCCTGTTCGACACCACCTACAACAACGCCGACACCGAGCGGGTCTACCGCTGGGGCTACCTCGCCGTCCGCTACATGCTGGAGAAGCACCGCTCCGACCTGGACGCCGTGCTCGCCAAGTACCGTACGGGCGACTGGAACGGCGCCCGCGCCTACCTGACCGGCACCATCGGCACCCGCTACGACGCCGACTTCGACGCCTGGCTGACCGCCTGCGCCAACGGCGCCTGCGGCGGCACCACCAACCCGCCCGGCAACCAGCCGCCCACGGCCGCCTTCACCGCCGCCGTCAGCGGGCTGACCGCCACCTTCACCGACGGCTCCACCGACGCGGACGGCACCATCGCCGCCCGCGCCTGGAACTTCGGTGACGGCACCACCTCCACCGCCGCCAACCCGTCGAAGACGTACGCCGCGCCCGGCAGTTACACCGTCACCCTCACCGTGACGGACGACAAGGGTGCCACGGCTACCACCAGCCGCACCGTGACCGTCGCGGGCCTGTCCGAGTGCACCGGCTCGGACACCCGCCAGCTCGACCGCAACTGCCGTCGTAGCAACGCGGCGGCCACCACCGGCAACTACGCGCACTTCTACCTGTACGTCCCGGCCGGCACCCGGCAGCTGAAGATCACCAGCAGTGGGGGCACCGGCAATGCCGACCTCTACTACAACAGCGGCGGCTGGGCGTACACCAACGCCTACACCGCGCGCTCCGTCAGCGCGGGCAACGGCGAGACCCTCACCGTGACCGACCCGCCGGCCGGTGCGGTGTTCATCAGCCTCTACGCGCAGCAGGGCTTCGGCGGGGTGAGCATCACGACCGAGTTCTGACCGGCGGCCCCGGGCAGGCCCGGCCGGCTACGAGCGACCCCGACCGGTCAAGGCCGACGGCGGCCCCGGCGGAGCGCGTCCAGCGCTCCGCCGGGGCCGCCCGGCTGCCGGGCCGGCCGCCCGTTCACTCGCCGATCCGCACCAGCGCCAGCGTGATGTTGTCCGGTCCGCCCGCCTCGATCGCCGCCCGCCAGAGCTCGAACGCGGCCCGCCCGTCGGCCCGTTCGGAGCCCTCGTAGGGCCGCGTCAGCACCTCGGACAGCTCCTCCTCCGGCAGCGGGTCGGTCAGCCCGTCGCTGCACACCAGATAGCGGTCGCCGACCGCCAGCGGCGCGCTGCGCACATGCGGTTCGACGAAGGTCAGGCCGAGCGATCCGCCCAGCGTCTGGGTGACCACCGAGGTGGTGCGCCGCCCGGGCGGCAGCGGCGGGCTGTCGTCCACGCTGAGCCGGCGCAGCCCGTCCCCGGCGATCCGGTAGACCCGGCTGTCGCCCACGTTGAAGACCACCGCCTGGTCCGGCAGCAGCACCACACCGGCGACGGTCGTCCCCATCGCGGCGAGCTCCGGTTCACCGGCCGCGGCGGCGTACACCGCCCGGTTGCAGGACTGCAGCCCCTCCCGGACGGCCTCCTCGCCGTCCAGTCCGGGCCCGGCGGTCGCCAGCCGGCGGGCCACCAGCGCACTCGCCACCTCGCCGCCGGGGTGTCCGCCCAGGCCGTCCGCCACCGCCACCACGCAGGGCGGGCCGAGCGGGAACAACAGTGTCTGCGGGTTGGTGGTCACGGTGGCGCAGAGTGTCCACGGCCCGACCGTCAGGCTGTCCTCGTTGTGCTCCCGCACCAGGCCCTCATGGCTCAGCGCGCTCACCGCGATATAGGCCGTCATCGGCTCGCCGCCCTTCCGGATACCCGGGCCGGCCGTCCCGGCACCCCCCATTGTCGCGCGCCACGGGCTCGGCGGCCCGGGCACCGGGGTCCACGGTCTGTGTGCCCCGCGCCGGATCGGCGCCGCCCTGGCCGCCTCCGCGCCCGCCGTGTCGGAGCGGACGGCGGTTCGGGGGAGGCCGGGAACAACGACGGGCGGGCCGGTGCTAAGATGGTTGAAACTTTGACGATCGGGTCCTGAAACCCGGGCCCACCTGGAGTGTGGTGAGCAGCATGCAGTTCGGAATCTTCACCGTCGGCGACGTCACCCCTGACCCCACCACCGGCCGTACCCCGACCGAGCACGAGCGGATCAAGGCGATGGTGGCCATCGCCCGCAAGGCCGAGGAGGTCGGCCTGGACGTGTTCGCCACCGGCGAGCACCACAACCCGCCGTTCGTCCCGTCCTCGCCGACGACCATGCTCGGCTACATAGCCGCGCAGACCGACCGCATCATCCTCTCCACCTCGACCACCCTGATCACCACCAACGACCCGGTGAAGATCGCCGAGGACTACGCGATGCTCCAGCACCTCGCGGAGGGCCGGGTGGACCTGATGATGGGCCGCGGCAACACCGGGCCGGTGTACCCGTGGTTCGGCAAGGACATCCGGCAGGGCATCCCGCTCGCGATCGAGAACTACGCGCTGCTGCACCAGCTCTGGCGCGAAGAGGTGGTGGACTGGCAGGGCCGCTTCCGCACCCCGCTGCAGTCCTTCACCGCCACCCCGCGCCCGCTGGACGGCGTCCCGCCGTTCGTCTGGCACGGCTCCATCCGCAGCCCCGAGATCGCCGAACAGGCCGCCTACTACGGCGACGGCTTCTTCGCGAACAACATCTTCTGGCCCAAGGAGCACTTCCAGAAGCTGGTCGACCTCTACCGCGAGCGTTACGCCCACTACGGCCACGGCACGGCCGAGCAGGCGTACGTGGGCCTCGGCGGGCAGGTGTTCATGCGGAAGAACTCGCAGGACGCGATGCGGGAGTTCCGGCCGTACTTCGACAACGCCCCGGTGTACGGGCACGGGCCCTCGCTGGAGGAGTTCACCGAGCAGACCCCGCTCACCGTCGGCAGCCCGCAGGAGGTCATCGAGAAGACGCTCACCTTCCGCGAGTCGTTCGGCGACTACCAGCGCCAGCTGTTCCTGATGGACCACGCCGGACTGCCGCTGAAGACCGTGCTGGAGCAACTGGACCTGCTCGGCGAGGAGGTCGTCCCGGTGCTGCGGGCGGAGTTCGCCAAGGGGCGGCCGGCCGGCGTCCCGGACGGTCCCACCCACGCGGCCCGGGTGGCGGCCGAACTCGCCGCGCGGCAGCAGGAGGAGACGGCGGAGGTGGCAAAGTGAGCACGCTCAGGCTGGTGGTGGTCAGCGCCGGGCTCAGCAAGCCGTCCTCGACGCGGCTGCTGGCCGACCGGCTGGCCGAGTCGACGGTCCGGCAACTCGACGGCGCCGCAACCGGTGTCGACGTCACGGTGATCGAACTGCGCGACCTCGCCACCGACATCGCCCACAACTTCGTGACCGGCTTCCCCGGGGCCGCGCTGCGCGGGGCGATCGAGGCGGTGACGGCGGCGGACGGGCTGATCGCCGTCACGCCGATCTTCACCGCCTCCTACAGCGGCCTGTTCAAGTCCTTCTTCGACGTGATCGACCACGACGCCCTCGCGGGCAAGCCCGTGCTGATCGCCGCCACCGGCGGCACCCCCCGGCACTCGCTGGCCCTGGAGCACGCCGTGCGGCCGCTGTTCGGCTATCTGCGGTCGGTCGTCGTGCCGACTGCGGTGTACGCGGCCACCGACGACTGGGGCGCTGCGGGGGACCGTCACACCGGCGGCCTCCCGGCCCGGATCGACCGCGCGGCGGGCGAGCTGGCGGCCCTGCTGGCCCGCCCCGCTCCGGCCGGCGCGGACCGGCCGGGGGCCGGTCGGGCGGCTGCCGCGCGGTCGGCCGGCGCGGAGGCCGTGGTGCCGTTCGCCGAGCAGCTCGCGGCCCTGCGGGTCTGAGGGCGCGCGGGCTGGACGAGGGGCGGGCTTCGGCCCGCCCCTTCCGCGTACCCGGGCACGGGCCCCGTGTGCACCCCGTGGCTCCGTGACCCCGCTGCTCCGAATGGCCCGCACCGGACGGAGCGTTCGCCGAGGGCCATTCGGGTGCGTGTTGGCTGCGCCTAAATGTCCACTATGCGATGTAATCGTATACATGATCAGCTTTCCGCTGGCCCGGCACGTCTTCATCGGGCCGCCGGCCCGCCCCCTGGATCAAGGGGGCCGATCTTCGCCGACCACCGCGCCGAGGGGGAGGCCGCACGGACGGCCTGAGGGCTGTCCGATCGCCGTCTCCCCGTCCTGTCGCCTTGTCCTGCCGTCCTGGAGCCCGTGATGCCGCCCGAACCGTCCGCCGCACCGCCCCAGCCGTCTCCACCGTCCGCGCCGTCTGCGTCGTCCGCGTCGTCGGTGCAACCCCAAGCCGTGCTCACCCCGCTCACCAGTGCGGCGGTCTTCCTGGTGCTCACCGTGGACCCGGGTGGTGAACAGGCGGTCCGAGACCTGCTGCCCGACCTGGCCGGCCTGCGCCGGTCGGTCGGGTTCCGGGCCCCGGAGGGCGGGCTGACCTGCGTCACCGGCATCGGCTCCGACGTCTGGGACCGCCTGTTCAGCGGCCCCAGACCCGCCGGACTGCATCCCTTCCAGGAGGTGACCGGCGCCCGCCACCGGGCCCCGGCCACCCCCGGCGATCTGCTGCTGCACCTGCGCGCCTCCCGGATGGACCTCTGCTTCGAGCTGGCGAGCCAACTCACCGAGCGGCTCGCCGGCGCGGCCACCGTGGTCGACTCCGTACAGGGCTTCCGCTACTTCGACGACCGGGACCTCATGGGGTTCGTCGACGGGACGGAGAACCCCGAAGGCCGGGCCGCCGAGACCGCCGTCGTCATCGGGGCCGAGGACGAGGCGTTCACCGGCGGCAGCTACGTCATCGTCCAGAAGTACCTGCACGACCTCGCCGCCTGGAACGCCCTCCCGGTGGAACAGCAGGAACGGGCGATCGGCCGCACCAAGCTGGCCGACATCGAGATGGACGACGAGGTGAAGCCCCCCGACTCGCATGTCGCCCTGACGACGGTCACCGGACCGGACGGGGAGGAGCGCCAGATCATGCGCTTCAACATGCCGTTCGGATCCTTCGGCGGGGGAGGGGAGTTCGGCACCTACTTCATCGGCTACTCGCGTACCCCCGAGGTGACCGAGGAGATGCTGCGGAACATGTTCGCCGGCCGGGAGCCCGGCCGGCACGACCGCATCCTGGACTTCTCCACCGCCGTCACCGGGTCGCTCTTCTTCGTCCCGACCGCGGGCTTCCTCGACTCCCCGCCGCCCGCGCCCGCCGCTCTTCCCGCCGCTGCTTCCGCCGCTGTTCCCGCGACCCCGCGCACCGCGCTCAGCACCGTTCTCCGTACCGCCGACGGCTCGTTGGGCATCGGCAGCCTGAAAGGGATCTCCGCACCATGAACAACCTGCACCGGGACCTCGCCCCCATCTCCGCCGCGGCCTGGGAGGAGATCGAGGAGGAGGCGCGACAGACCTTCAAGCTCCACATCGCCGGCCGCCGTGTGGTCGATCTGCGGGGCCCGGACGGCACCACCCTCGCCGCCGTGGGCACCGGCCACCTGACCGGCATCAGCCCACCGGCGAACGGCGTCCTCGCGCACTCCCGCGACGCCCAGCCCCTGGTCGAGCTGCGCGTCCCCTTCACCGTCGCCCGCTCCGCCGTCGACTCCGTCGAGCGCGGAGCCCGGGACGCCGACTGGCAGCCCGTCAAGGACGCGGCGCGTGCGATCGCCCTCGCCGAGGACCGCGCCGTCTTCGAGGGCTACCGCGCCGCCGGAATCGAGGGAATCCGCGTCGGCGCCACCAACCCCCCCATCCAACTCCCCGAGGACGTCCGCGAGTTCCCGAACGCCGTAAGCCGGGCCCTGACCGCCCTGCGCCTCGCCGGGGTGGGCGGCCCCTACTCACTCCTCCTGGGCGCCGACACCTTCACCGCCGTCAACGAAACCAGCGACCACGGCTACCCGGTCCACAACCACATCGCCCGCCTCCTCGACGGCGACATCATCTGGGCCCCCGCCATCGAGGGCGCCTTCCTGCTCTCCACCCGCGGCGGCGACTTCGAACTCGTCCTCGGCCAGGACGTATCGGTCGGCTACCTCTCCCACGACGCCGAGACGATCCAGCTCTACCTCCAGGCATCGCTGACCTTCCTCATGCACACGGGAGAGGCCGCCGTCGCCCTGGGAAGCGCCACGAACACGTGAGCGCCGACCGGCAAACCAAGGGCTGTGGTCGGCAGGGTTCACCCGGTTTCGGTTGGTGCTGCCAGGACTTCGGCCGGTTGGGCGTCGGTCGAAGCCCGAGCCGATCCAGCAGGCGTGACGAGGGGACCAGCGTGCCGTTCGGCATTCGGCCAGCTGCTCGGGCTGCCAAAGGCGGTTCGGACCGATGCCAATCCGTAGCGGGTTCGTCGGGCGGCCTTCGCTCCGGTCGCATGCGCCCACTGGGTGGGGAAGCGTAGGGGTGTGGCGGTTGCTGCGCATGCATAAGGCGGCTCGGCTGAATTTGCTGCCTCGCGGAAGCGAGAGTGGTGGAACGGAGGCGCGGCCACAGCCCTCGGGCTGTGGCCGCGTCACGGCAGGCTGGGTGGTGACATCAGCACCAAATCGGCAGCCACCAGAGGAGCCCAGGCTCCATGGGCTGAGTGATACCGCGGCTCATTCGGCCGGTGCGGGCAATGGAGCAGTGGGACGGCTGAGCTATCCGAATGAGGGTTGTGCTCACGGAGAATTGTTCCTTGAGGTAGAAGTGGAGAGGTGGGCGAGCGCCCAGGGTCATTCCTACCATTAGAACGGGCTGTGATCAAAGCGTCACATACGCCATGCACGCGCATGAAATTGTACCCATGCGTTAAGTTGTGATCGATTCCCGGCTGATGGGAATAGAGGTTTATCGTATTAATCGGAAGGCGGCATTCCGACTACGCCTACCGGTTGTCGGCGGCCCTCCGGAGGGCCTGCTGGTGGTGCAGGTCGGCCAGGGCCTCGCGGGCTAGCGTTGCCTCCTCTGCCGCCTGAATGCGGTCGGCCAGCGCGATCGCGGCGGCCAGGTGTCGCGCGGCCTCGGTCTCCAGGCCCAGTGCGTGTTCGCAGCAGCCCAGGCCGCGCAGGGCGGCGGCCTCCTCGCGGGCTGTGCCGATGGAGCGGGCCAGTTCCAGGGCGATGGCATGCTGATCATGGGCGTCGGCGCAGCGGCCGGCAGTGCGGAGGGTGTCACCCAGTCCGTTGAGCGCGTTGACCTCGGTTCGAATGCTGCCAAGCGACCGGAATGTGGTTAATGCCGACCGGTAGAGAATCAGGGCGCGGTCGAGCTCTTCCGGAATTCTGAGGGCGGCGGCCAGATTGATCTGTACCACCGAAAGATCGAGACTCGACATGAAGTCGCCCCCGATGTCAAGAATCCGTTCGAACGTGTCTCGTGCTGCCTGATGATTTCGCGCACCCAGGTGGAGGTCGCCGAGATTATTGAGGATGCGCAACTCGAATATCTTGTCATTGAAGTAACGTGCAAGCGGAAGGGCGCTACTGTAGGCGGTTAGTGCCATCTTTGCATCCCCCAGCGAACTCTGCACAATTCCGATGTTCGCGAGGCAGCGCGCGGTATTCCATCGGTCGCCGGTCTCCTGTCGGATCTGTAGTGCCTCCTCCTGCCGGGCCAATGCCTCGTGCAGGAAGCCCTGGTGCCACAGTAGGCTTCCGAGGAGACTGAGCGCCTCTGCAGTGCCGTCCAGGTCGTTCTCGGAGCGGGCGAGTGCCAACCCGCACTCCAGGGCCTCCATGGCTGACGGGTAGCGCGAGGCATTGGCGAGCGTTGCGCCCAGGTTGATCAGGGCCCGCGCCTCGTAGCGGTCGTTCGAGACCGAGTGCCAGTGAGTGGCGGCCGCTTGGTGCATGTCATGGGCCTCGCTCCAGTAGGCCTCGGCGTCCAGGTGGCCGGCGAGGACGTGTGAGAGCCAGGCGCCTGCCTCGGGGAGGTCGATGGAACGCGTATATGTCACCAGTGCGGCGAGGCTGGCGTGTTCGGCCTCCAGCCATTCGCGTGCGAACTCGGGTGAGTTCAGCTCGAGGTCATCCAGCAGCGCCTCTGCGCAGGTAAGTTGGTCAAGAGCTGGAAGTGGCAGTCGTGATCTGTGGGGGTAGAGCAGGCGATCGGCTCGGTCGGCGGCCCGCAGGGCGAAACCGAGTACGCGTCGGATTGCCGCGTCACGCCGCTCTCCCCCCTCCTTCAGTGCGAGTGCCACTGCGAACTCGCGTAGTAAATCGTGGAGTTGGTAGCGTTCCGGGGTGTTCTCCTGAAGCAGGTGGCAATGCAGCAGGGCTTCGAGAATGCGATCGGTTTCGTCGACCGTCCGCCCGATCAGCGCGGCCGCGGCGTGCAGGCCGATGTCCGGTCCCGGGTACAGGCCGAGCAGCCGGAATGCCGAGCGATGCCCGGCTGGCAGGGACTGGTAGGAGACCTCGAAGGCCCGGGCGATGCTGGCCGAGCCGTTGCGGATCTCGGTCAGTCGGCCCGTCTTGCGGGAGAGCCGCTGGGCGAGGTGGTCCAGGGTCCAGGAGGGGTGGCCCTTGAAACGGCTGGCGATGATCTCGATCGCTAGGGGAAGCAGGCCGCAGCGGTCGACGATCTCGATGATTCGGCCGCGGTCGTTGGCCCGTTCCTGGCCCACCGTCTCCGTGAACAGGGCCACCGCGTCGTCGACCGGGAGCACATTGAGGAAGATCGGCCTGGAGCCCGGCAGTTCGGCCAGTTGCTGCCGACTGGTGACGATGATCAGGGAGGAGGGGGCCGCCGGAAGGAGTGGGCGGACCTGGGCGGCGCTGGACGCGTCGTCGAGTACGACGACGGCCCTGCGCGAGGCCAGCGCTTCACAGCAGAGACTGAAGATCTCCTCCGCGTCCAGGGGGATGGTGGCAGCGGGCACGCCCAAGCGCCTCAGCAGCATCGTCCCTGCCGCCTCTGAGGGGAGCGGATGCTGAGTCCCGGCATGGGCGCGCAGGTTCAGATAGACGTGCCCGTCGGGGAACTGCTCGCGCATCTGATGCGCGGCGTGCAGGGCAAGGGTGGTCTTGCCGACGCCGGGCATCCCCAGAATCGAGGAGACGGTCACCACACCGCCGTACTCCAACTCCACGCCGGCGCCGGCCAGCAGGAGCTGCAGTTCCTCCTCGCGTCCGATCATGTGCTGCCGTCCCGGAAGGTTCGACGGCGACGGCGCCGGTGGCGGGGCGGTGGGCCGGGCCCGACCGGCGGCCGGACGGGCGAGCGGATCCGGTAGCGGTGCCCCGTGCAGCATTCGGTCGTGCAGACGGGTGAGCCACTCGCCGGGGGCGGTGCCGAGTTCGGCGCGTAGGAGGCGGACGACCGCGGGGTAGACGCCGAGTGCCTCGGCCTGGCGGCCGGAGCCGTAGAGGGCGGTCATCAGGTGGCCGGCGAGGCGTTCGTCGGTGGGGCGCTGTTCGCGGAGGGCGGTGAGCTCGGGGACCAGGTCGCTGAAGCGGCCGAGGCGCAGTTCGACCTCGACGCGCAGGAGGGTGGTGGCCAGGCGCTGATCGGTCATGGTGGTGCGGGTGGCCTGGGCCCACGAGCCGGGGAGGCCGGCCAGTGGCTCGCCGCGCCACAGCTCCTCGGCGCGGCTCAGCACGGTGCGGGCCTGGGTGTCCTCGCCGTTGTCGGCGAGGGTGCGGGCCCGGCGGGAGAGGTCGGTATAGCGGTGCCAGTCGATCAGCTGGGGGTCCACCCTGAGTACGTACGTGTGCGATTGGGTGTCTATTTCGGCGGCCTCACCCGGGTGGTCCAGTCCTTTGCCCTCGGTGGCCCTGAGGAGATTGCCCCGAAGGCGTGACACATGGCTGTAGAGGCTGCCAACCGCGCTTGGAGGTGGGTCTTCACCCCAAAGGCGGTACGCAAGTGATTCATGGGACAGCGGCTTGCCGACATCCAGCGCCAAGGCCGCCAGCAGGAGGCGCTGCTTGCCCGGACCAGGCGGCAACACCCTCCCGTTCACCGACAGTTCAACTGAACCAAGGAGATGGAACTCCAATTCGACGCCCCCCGCCGGTTGGCTACCAGCTTGCCGTGTCGCAGGTGAGCATCGCATGTCTCCGGGGGCTCGGGCTATAGCACTGGGCCTGTTCCGGGAGTAGCGCTTCCAACGAATTCTCGATATGACTGTGATTCATGTGGTAGTGGCTGTACGGTAATTGATCAACTCAACGGCGCCACCACTCGGATGCTTTGGTCTGCGGGCGGGGGAAACCGATGGCACCAACGGCACCAATGGCACCAACGGCGAACGCGGGCGGCGGGGGCCGCCGGTGAGTGAGGCGGATCTTCCGGCGTCGGTCCAGCGGAACTCGATCGAGGACGCCCGCGTCACCGGGACCGTGGTGCAGGCCGGGGCCATCCACGGCGGGGTTCACCTGCACGCGCCCGCGCTTCCCGTGCCGCGGCAACTCCCGCCGGTGCCCAGACGGCTGGTCGGCCGGGAGGGTGATCTCGCGGCGCTGGACGAGTCGTTGGGGGTGTCGGTCGCGGAGCCCGCGGCGGCGGATGTGACGGTGGTGGTGACCGGGCCTGCCGGGGTGGGGAAGACGGCGCTGGCCGCGCAGTGGCTGCGCGGGCTGTCCGGGCGGTTTCCGGACGGACAGCTGTACGCGGATCTGCGCGGGCATGCCCCGGGCGGGCCGGTGGATCCGGTGGAGGCGCTGGGCGGGTTCCTGCGGGCGTTCGGGGTCGGTCCGGTGCCGGGGAACCTGGCGGAGGGCGTGGCGCTGTGGCGGTCCGTGGCGGCGGATCGCCGGATCGCGGTGCTGCTCGACAACGCGTCCACGGCCGCGCAGGTCCGCCCGCTGCTGCCGGGTTCGGAGCACGCGGTGGTCGTGGTGACGAGCCGCCGCCGGCTGACCGGGCTGGGGATAGACGGCGCGGTGTTCCACCCGCTGGGGCTGCTGGCGCGCGCCGCGTCCGCGCAGATCCTCGCCCAACGGGTGGGCGAAGGCCGGGTGGCCGCCGAACAGGCGGCCGCGGCCGAGGTGGTGGAACGCTGCGCGGACCTGCCCCTCGCGATCTGCCTGGCGGCCGCCCGGATCGCGGCGCGCCCGGTCCAGCGGCTCGCGGTCACCGCGCGGGCGCTGGGGCAGGATGCGGATCGGCTGGCGACACTCGACGTGGAGGGGGAGACCGTGCGCAACGTCCTGGACGCGTCCTTCGAGGTGCTGGAGGCGGACGCGGCCCGGCTCTACGGCCTGCTGGGGCTGCTGCCGTTCGCCGAGTTCACCCTGGAGGTGGCCTGTGTGGCCGGCGACCTGCGGGCGCCCGAGGCGGATCGGCTGCTCGACGGGCTGATGGATGTCCATCTCCTGGAGGAGCTGAGCGACGGCTGCTTCCGCTTCCACGACCTGGTGAAGCTGCACGCCCGGGCCTGCGGCGAGCCCCTGCGCGACGGTCCGCCCGGCCGGACGGCCGCAGACCGCGTCCTCGACTGGTACCTGGCGTCCGCCACCGCCGCCGAGGAGCTCATCAGCCCCAGCCACCGCACGCTGCCCCGCGACTACGCGGGTCAACCGGCCCGCCCGGCAAGGGTGTTCGAGGACGAGGACGAGGCGCTCGGCTGGCTGGACGTCGAACGCGACCGGCTGATGGCCGCGCTGCGCTGGGCCGCCGAGACCGGTCGGCACGCCACGGCCTGGCAACTGGCCGACGCCATGTGGCCGTTGTTCCTGCGCTTACGCCCGGCGCGGCTCTGGGTGGAGGCGCACCGGACCGGTCTGGCCGCCGCCCGCGCGGCCGGCCACCGGGCGGGCGAGCTGCGGCTGCTCACCTCGGGCGGCCACGGGCTGCGCAACGCCCGGGAGGACGAGGAGGCCGCCGACTGGTTCGCCGAGGCGCTCGAACTGGCGCGGTGCTCGGCCGCCCCCCTCGCGGAGGCGGACGCGCTGTACGGTCTGGGCCAGACCCACCGGACGGCGGGCCGACTGGCCGAGGCGGCCGGTTGCCTCGACGAGGCCGCCGGGATTCGGGCGGGGAAGGGCCTGGTGCGGGGTGCCGCGCTGGCCCGGCTGAGTCTCGGCGACGTCCTGCTCGCCGCAGGGCGTGCGGAGGAGGCCGTCGGCATCATCACCACAGCCCATCGGGAGCTGGCCGAGATCCCGGACGCGTACGAGGCGACCCGCGCGCTCGCGTTCCTCGGGCAGGCGCACAGCGCGCTCGGCGCGTACGGGCCCGCCGAGCGCTGCTTCGCGCAGGCGCTCGACGGGTTCCGGGCCGGACGCGCGCGCCTCTGGGAGGCGCGGGTGCTGGAACTCTCCGGCGAGCTGGAGCGGTTGAGGGGCCGGACGGCCGAGGCGAGGGCCCGGTTCCAGGCGTCGTTGACCGGTTACCGGGAGCTCGGCGCGCCCGATGCGGCCAGACTGGCCGGCCGCATCGGTGCGCTGGACGACGGTCCGGGCCTCACCCCCCGCCCGGGCGATCCCGGCGGTCCCGGCGATCCTGATGGCTCTGATGACTCCGATGGGCCGCACGCGGCGGACGGCTGAGGCAGGTGTCGAGCAACTCGTAGGAGTAGTAGGCCGAGGTGGCCATGCCGGTGAGTTCGGCCAGCCCGCGGCCCGCCGCGAGCCAGGCGTGCGCGAGCGAGCCGATGGCCAGCCGCTGCCAGGACGAGCGCGGGCCGCTCGTGCCGTCCCGCAGACGCATCGCCAGCCGTCCGCCGGTGCGGGCGAGGACGAGTACCGTCCCGGCACCGCAGTCGGCGGTGACCACCGCGCAGCCGGGGTGGGTGCGCAGCGCCTCGGTCAGCTGCTCCAGCGCGCCCTCCGGGGTGGCCGTGCCGAGGTGGAGGACGTCGGCGTGGTGGCGCCACCGGGCGGCGTCCGGCCCGGTGAGGTCGAGCGCGAGGTGCTCGTCCACGAAGGCGCGCCGGGGCTGGTCGGCGCCCGGGTCCGGTGGCAGGCAACTGGTCAGCAGACCGTGGCAGGCGCCGGCGGGGGAGTGGATCCGGGCCTCGAACAGCGTGGCGGGGAGCCCGGCCGACGGCACCAGACCGTCGGCCGGGGTGAGGCGCACCGTGTGCAGTGCGGCCACCGTCATGCCTGCCCGGAGGCGAGCGGCACCGGTGCCGGCGGGCCGTCGAGTGGGGCCGGCAGCGGCAGCGCCGGGGGCTCAGGTTCGTGGGCGGGCTGGCCGAGGCCGACCACGCGGTAGAGCAGCCGTCGCATGTTGCGGTCGAACCGGCCGGGCTCGGAGGTGATCCCGTCGGCGATGGCGGTGTACTCCTCGGGGCGGTACTGCGCGGCCGCGTAGGCGAGTTGGCCGGTCAGCGGGTGGGTGGGGTCGAGCGCGGGCGCGGTGCGGGCCAGCAGCGCGCCCGGCGAGCGCGGGTTGACGTCCCGGTGCGGGTACTGGGCCAGCAGGATCGGCGCTCCGGTCATCGCGCCGTAGAGGGTCACCGAGCCGTGGTCGCCGATGATGAAGTCGGCGGCGACCAGCAGCGGCCGCCAGTCCGCCTCCGGCGGGATCACCGTGACCGCTCCCCGCGCGGTGGCCATGGCCCACGAACGGACCTGCCAGGGGCTGTGCGCGGCGGCCACGTTGGGGTGGACGAGCAGGGCCGTCCGGTAGCCGTGCCGGGGAAGTTCCGCCGCCAGCCGGGGCAGTACCGCGTCGAGCCGGGTGAACAGCGAGCCCGATCCCCAGGTGGAGCAGACCAGCACCAGCTTCTCGTCGGGCCGCAGCCCCAGCGCCGCCCGGTGGCGCTCCCGCGCGGGCAGGGCGGCGGCGATCCGGTCGTAGCAGGCGTCGCCGACGACCTCGGCGACCGGCAGCGCCTCCGGGCAGCCGCGGGCCAGCTCGGCGAGGTCGTCCTGGTGCGCCAGCGCGTACGACTCCGGGACCACCCGGCCCTTCCAGACGACGTACTCCGGCCCGAGTCCGCTGGCGGTGCGCTCGCCGCCGGGGCCGGGCGTGCGGGACAGCTTGATGTGCCGCGCGCCGTGCGGCAGCCGGACCAGCGGCCCGTGCAACTGCTCCAGCCCCTGCGAGCCGGCGGCCAGTACCAGGTCGAACTCGCGTCGGACGGCCTCCTCCCACGGCAGCACGGTGCCGCCGAGCAGCCGGATGTGCGTCTCGGCGCCCCCGTTGAACGCGTGCGGCGCCACCGTGAACGTCACGTGGATCCGCAGGTCCGCGCCGAGCAGGGTGTAGATGTCGTGGAGCCGCTGGGCGTACACGGCGGTCTGCGCGACCACCAGCACCTCCTTGCAGCCCGGCAGCGTCGCCCATCGCCGGCCACCGCCGACCGTCGTGTGCTGTTCCCCGTGCACCAAGGTCATCTCGTTCCCCCTCCTTGATCCCGGTCGGGGCCTCCGATCGGTTGCCCCGCCGGGGGTGTGCCCGCGAGGTCTGGCGGATTCCATGCCGCGTTCTGGACGGTGCTTGCGGAAACCTTGCCGCGCGGCTGCGGGCCTCTCGACGACGGGCGAAGGGTACTGAGTTCCTTTACGCGGGGTACTGAGTGCCGTATTCTCTCGGTGAAGCCTCTGACGTCAGTCGAAGAGAGCCGACACGGCATGCCGGTCCAGGCGGCGCTTGCTGCTCGCAGGGTGCGGCCGGGCCGGACTTGGCACTCAGTACCCTGGGCATGACCTGAGGCCATGGACCAGTGCACCCGTTACAGGAGAACCGCTCATGAGCTTGAGGATCGTTGTCTGTGTGAAGTACGTGCCGGATGCGACGGGGGACCGTCGTTTCGCGGAGGATCACACCACCGACCGGGAGGGCGTGGACGGCCTTCTGTCGGAGCTGGACGAGTACGGGGTGGAGCAGGCGCTGCGGATCGCGGAGGCGAACGAGGGTGCCGGGGTGACGGTGCTGACGGTGGGGCCGGACGATGCGAAGGACGCGTTGCGCAAGGCGTTGTCGATGGGTGCGGACCGGGCCGTGCACGTGAACGACGAGGGTGTTCACGGTTCGGATGTGATGGGGACGTCGGCGGTGCTGGCGAAGGCGCTGGAGCGGACGGGGTTCGATCTGGTGATCGGGGGGATGGCGTCGACGGACGGGGCGATGGGTGTGCTGCCGGCGCTGCTGGCGGAGCGGCTGGGGGTGCCGCAGGTGACGCTGTTGTCGGAGGTGTCGGTCGCGGGTGGTGTGGTGCGGGGGCGTCGGGACGGTGACGCGGCGACGGAGCTGGTGGAGGCGGCGCTGCCGGCGGTGGTGTCGGTGACGGACCAGTCGGGTGAGGCGCGGTATCCGTCGTTCAAGGGGATCATGGCGGCGAAGAAGAAGCCGGTGGAGTCGCTGGATCTGGATGATCTGGGGATCGGGGCGGGCGAGGTCGGTCTGGGGGGTGCGTGGACGGCGGTGGAGTCGGTGGCTGCGCGTCCGGCGCGGACCGCGGGCACGGTCGTCAAGGACGAGGGTGAGGGCGGCAAGGCGCTCGCCGGGTACCTCGCCGCGCAGAAGTTCATCTAGTCCCACACCGCGTACGCGCATCCAACGATCGCTCAGGAGCAACGAATCATGGCTGAGATCCTGGTTCTCGTGGACCACGCCGACGGTGTGGTCCGTAAGCCGGCCCTCGAACTGCTGACCCTGGCCCGCCGGATCGGTGAGCCGTCGGCCGTCGTCCTCGGTGCCGGTGCGGCCGCCGCCGAGATCGCCGCGAAGGCCGGCGAGTACGGCGCGGCGAAGGTGTACGTCGCCGACGGCGCCGAGTTCACCGACCAGCTGGTCGTCCCCAAGGTGGACGCGCTGGCCCAGATCGCCCAGGGCGCGGAGGCCGCGGCCGTCCTGGTCACCTCCTCCGGCGAGGGCAAGGAGGTCGCCGCCCGCGTCGCCCTGCGCCTCGGCTCCGGCCTCATCACCGACGCCGTCGACCTGCGGGCCGGCGACAACGGTCCGGTCGCCACCCAGTCGGTGTTCGCCGCCTCGTACACCGTGGACTCGCGCGTCAGCCACGGCGTGCCGGTGATCACGGTCAAGCCGAACGCGGTGGCCCCCGAGACGGCTCCGGCGGCCGGCGCGGTGGAGAACGTCACCGTGGCGTTCACCGGCAACGCCGCCACCGTGACCTCGCGCACCCCGCGGGTCTCCACCGGCCGCCCGGAGCTGACCGAGGCCGCCATCGTGGTCTCCGGCGGCCGCGGCGTCGGTGCCGCCGAGGGCTTCGGCGTGGTCGAGGAGCTCGCGGACGCGCTCGGCGCGGCCGTCGGCGCCTCGCGCGCCGCCGTGGACGCCGGCTGGTACCCGCACAGCAACCAGGTCGGCCAGACCGGCAAGCAGGTCTCGCCGCAGCTGTACGTCGCCAACGGCATCTCGGGCGCCATCCAGCACCGGGCCGGCATGCAGACCTCGAAGACCATCGTGGCCGTCAACAAGGACCCGGAGGCCCCGATCTTCGAGCTGGCGGACTACGGCGTGGTCGGCGACCTCTTCGCCGTCCTCCCGCAGCTCACCGGCGAGGTGAAGGCCCGCAAGGGCTGACCCGCCCCGGCTCGTACGACGGAGGGCGCACCCGGGAGACTTCCGGGTGCGCCCTCCGCCGTACAGGCCGGGGCGGCTCTACTCCGCGTACGCCGCCAGATGCTGGGTGAAACCGCCCTGGTTCGGTGGCAGCGGGCGCGGCTCGGCGGGTTGTGCCGGTCCGGCCTCCTCCTGCGGCAGCAGGGTCAGTTCGGGGTGGTCGGAGCCGGCCGAGGGCGTCAGCCGGACCCGGGTGCCCACCGGAACGGTGCTGCGCAGCCCGCCGACGATGTACCAGACGTCGAAGCCCTCGTTCATCCTGATCAGCGACTTCTGCCGGGCCAGCGGCGTCCGAGCCTGCTCGACCGCGCAGCTGCGCACCACCCCGGTGCCCTCGCTCCGCTCCAGCCTCAGGTCGGTGGAGCCGCAGGTCGGGCAGAGCAGCCGCTGGAAGGTGGGGTTGCGGCACCACGTGCAGCGCTGGAAGTACAGCGGGGTGCTCCCGGTGTCGGTGTCGATGGCTGAGTGGACCACGCTGTCTCTCCCTGCGCTCGGACTGGGCTTTCCGCTGCGGCGCGGTGCGGCCGGGGGCGGCCCGGCTCTGGAGTCCGCACGACGGCGGCGCTGTACACCCGCTGTACGGCCCGCGTACCGCAGAAAAAGAATAGGGAACTCAGTGCCGCCCTGTGAAGGCACTGAGTTCCCTTTTTGCTGCACACATGCATAATGAAGGGTACTGAGTGCCGTCGTGAAACAGGAGTGCCGATCATGACCCAGGACTTCGACCTCTTCCGGATCTCCGAGGAGCACGGGATGCTCCGTGAGGCGGTGCGTTCGCTGGCCGAGGCGAAGATCGCGCCGTTCGCGGCGGAGGTGGACGAGCAGGGGCGGTTCCCGCAGGAGGCACTGGAGGCGCTGCGGGCGAACGATCTGCACGCGGTGCACGTGCCGGAGGAGTACGGGGGCGCGGGGGCGGACGCGCTGGCGACGGTGATCGTGATCGAGGAGGTGGCGCGGGTGTGCGCCTCGTCGTCGCTGATCCCGGCGGTGAACAAGCTGGGTTCGATGCCGGTGCAGCTGTCGGGCTCGGAAGAGCTGAAGACGAAGTACCTGGGGGCGCTGGCACGGGGGGAGGGGATGTTCTCGTACTGCCTGTCGGAGCCGGAGGCGGGCTCGGACGCGGCGGGGATGCGCACGCGGGCGGTGCGGGACGGGGACTCCTGGGTGCTGAACGGGGTGAAGCGGTGGATCACCAACGCGGGCGTGTCGGAGTTCTACACGGTGATGGCGGTGACCGACCCGGAGCTGCGGTCGAAGGGGATCTCGGCGTTCGTGGTGGAGAAGGGCGACGAGGGGGTGTCGTTCGGTGCGCCGGAGCGGAAGCTGGGGATCAAGGGGTCCCCGACGCGTGAGGTGTACTTCGACAATGTGCGGATCCCGGCGGATCGGATGATCGGTGCGGAGGGGACGGGATTCGCGACGGCGATGCGGACGCTGGACCACACCCGGGTGACGATCGCGGCGCAGGCGCTGGGGATCGCGCAGGGGGCGCTGGACTACGCGAAGGGGTACGTGGCGGAGCGCCGGCAGTTCGGGAAGCCGATCGGTGACTTCCAGGGCGTGCAGTTCATGCTGGCGGACATGGCGATGAAGCTGGAGGCGGCGCGGCAGCTGACCTACGCGGCGGCGGCGCGGTCGCAGCGCGGGGACGGCGATCTGACGTTCTTCGGGGCGGCGGCGAAGTGCTTCGCGTCGGACGCGGCGATGGAGATCACCACGGACGCGGTGCAGCTGCTGGGCGGGTACGGGTACACGCGGGACTACCCGGTGGAGCGGATGATGCGGGACGCGAAGATCACGCAGATCTACGAGGGCACCAACCAGATCCAGCGGATCGTCATGGCCCGCAACCTCCCGTAGCCCTGGGGCGGTGCCGCCCGGCCACCGGGTGCCGCGGTCCGACCGGGCGGAAAAGCCGATGCTATGTTCCCGGGAATGAGCGAGAAGGAAGAACAGGACCAGCCCATGAACGACGGGCCGTCGAAGCCGGCGATGCGCGAGGCGCTCGTTGCCGCAGCCTTCGAGCTCTTCCTGGAACGCGGCTTCGAGCAGACCACCATCGACGACATCGTCTCGCTCGCCGGGGTCGGCCGGCGCTCCTTCTTCCGCTACTTCCCGGCCAAGGAGGACGTGGTCTTCCCCGACCACGAGCGCAGCCTCGCCGAGATGACGGAGTTCCTGGAGTCCGGCAGCGGCGAGGAGGACCCGGTCAAGCACGCCTGCGACGCCGCCCGCCTCGTCCTGCGGATGTACGCCGAGCAGCCGTCCTTCTCGGTCCAGCGCTACCGGCTCACCCGCAAGGTGCCCGGCCTGCGCGCGTACGAGCTGTCGGTGGTCTGGCGGTACGAGCACACGCTCGCGCACTACCTGCGCGGCCGCTTCGCCGAGCGCCCGGACGGCGCGCTGCGGGCCGACGTGATCGCGGCCGCCGTGGTCTCGGCGCACAACCACGCGCTGCGGACCTGGCTGCGCTCGGGCGGCGAGAGCGACTGGATCGCCGAGGTGGACGCGGCGATGGCCTTCGTCACCGGCACCTGGAGCGACCGGTCCACCGAGGGCGCGCCCGACGGCGACGCGGAGCAGGACGACGTGGTGGTGCTGGTCGCCAGCCGGCGCGCGCCGCTCTGGCGGATGGTGCAGGGCATCGAGGGCGCGCTGGGGGAGTCCCACCGGATCCAGCCGTAGCAGGTACGCGGCGCGGCGCCCGGCCCCTCGGGGGGGCCGGGCGCCTTCGTCCGCCCGCCCTCCCGCCCGACGGCCTGGCCCTGTTCGCCGACCGCTCCGGAAATCCCTTGCGGCGTACGCCGGATGAACATCTGTCGATTCGCCCGTACCGGCGGCGGCCGGTACGGGATAACGGAGGGGCTCGCCCACCTGACCGGCCGAAGGACCTCATCGATGCCCATCAAGAACTACGGCGTGCTCGCCGCCACCGCCGTCGACCGGCGCCGCGAGGGCGCCACCGACACCCCGCACTACCAGATCCACCTCCGCGACGCGCACGGCACGCACTACCGGGCGGCGGTCAACGTCCAGTCGCAGCAGTCCCCTTCGGACCTGCTTTACATCGCCGTGGACGACTTCCGGCACCCGGTCACCGCGCTGCTCCCGGCGGCCGGCAGCGGCTGGACCGGCCTCCCCCCGAAACCGGGCACCGCCGCCCTGGACTTCGTCCGCGGCGGGCTCTTCGACCCGGCCGGCCTGCGCGTCCTGCCGCCCGACCGGCCGGGCGCCGACAACGACCTCGCCGACCTGCTCGACCACCATGTGCAGCGCGCGATCCACGATCCGGCCGCCGCCGTCTACCTGTTCGGCCAGCGCTTCGGGCCCGAACCCGGGGTCCCCGACAAGGTGTTCGGCTTCCTGCCCGGCAACGGCGTCCACGACATCCACCTGAACCAGGGCAACAGCGGCCGCTTCCGCTCCGACGACGGTGTCTACCAGGACGGCGGCCTGCTGATCCACCTGCCCGCCGAGAACCGCTGGGTCGCGGTCTTCCTCGCCTTCCAGTCCCAGGCCTGGCGCACCGACGACACCACCGGCCACGCCCTCCCGGCGACCGTGCCCCACCCGACCGGCCCGAAACACCCCACCCGCACCCACTGAACCGGGACCGCCCCGCCCCGATCACTCATCCGGGTGAGCCCCGCATTCACCCGGAACGGGCGGGGCAGTCTCGTCCCGTGACCACAACCGGTAACCGCCCGAACCGTCGGGGCAACCCCCCCCCCCGCCGCCGGCGCCCCCGCCCGGCCCCCCTTCACCGCACCCCGACCCGGGCCCCCGCCCGGTCCGCACCGGCCCCCCGGCCCGTCACACCCCCGCCGCCGACCCGCGCGACCGCGGTTTTCGGGTCGCCCCCCGCCCGCAATGCCGTGGCGATCGCCCGCAATGCAAAAATGCGGGCCAGGACGGCTCCTTACCCGCATTTCATGACGGCCGAATGGATCAGGCCTTCTTGACCACACTCGACTTGAGCTGCATGGGCCCGAATCCTTCGATCCTGCAGTCGATGTCGTGGCCGTCGACACCGTCGACCAGACGGATATTCCGTACCTTGGTGCCGGCTTTGATCCCCGAAGGGCTGCCCTTGACCTTGAGGGCCTTGACGACGGTCACGGTGTCGCCGTCGTTCAGCACATTGCCGACGGCGTCCTTGATCACCCGATCCCCGGAGCCGGTGGCGTCACCCGCGTCGCCGCCTCCGGCGGGCACCCACTCATTGCCGCACTCCGGGCAGACCAGCAGAGCGTTCATCTCGTAGGTGTACTCACTGGAGCACTTCGGGCACGGGGGCGGGTTCTCGCTCATTCGTCCAGAATATCCGAACCCCGGCAAGGGCCCCGCCGCGTGGGCAGGTGGCAATCGCAGATGACGGCGGGTACGGGGGAAACGCTTCGTGGTCGTCGAAGCCGCCCTCGGCCTCGAATTCCGCCATGCCCCGGCCGCCCGCGCTCAGCCCGCCCGGTGGCGATGGCAGGACTGGTCGTGCGGAGGGGCGATCAGCGAGGCGCCGATCGCCTTGTTCACCGCGTCGATCCGGGAGACCGCACCCAGTTTGACGAAGATGTTGCGCAGATGGCGCTTGACGGTGGCTTCGGTGATCACCAGCCGGGTGGAGATCTGGCCGTTGCTCAGCGCCCGCGCGACCAGCTCCAGGATCTCCAGCTCCCGGGCGGACAGCACACTCTCCGTGACGCCCTGCATCTGGGCCAGGCTCTCCCGGGAGACGGCCAGGACCATCCGGTCCGAGCCGCGGTGGACGCTGCGGACCGCCGCGAGCAGCTCCTGGCCGTCCACGCTCTTCAGCAGGTAGCCCCGGATACCGGCGTTGATGAGCCGCCGGAGCAACTGCGGGCCGTCGTACATGGACAGCATGATGATCTGCGAGGACGGCGAGAGCGCCCGCATCCTGGTCACCGTGTCGGTCGGTTCGCCGTCGGGGAGTTCGACGTCCAGCAGGACGACGTCCGGCCGGTGCCGGGCGACCTGGGCGATCGCGTCGCCGCTGTTGGCGGCCTCGCTCACCACCACCATGTCGTCCTGCGACTCCAGGATCTCGCGCACCCCCTCGCGGACCAGCGCGTGGTCGTCGACCAGGGCGACGCGGGTGACGGCGGCCGCGGAGTCAGCAGCTCTGGCGTCGCGCGGGTTCATCGAGGAGCCGTCCTTTGAGAGGTACCGAGAGATCCACCCTGGTGCCGTTGCTCGGACGGCCGTTGACCAGCAGCCGGCCGCCGAGCAGTTCGGCCCGCTCGCGCATCGAGGACAGGCCGACGCCGGCGTCGGCCGGTCGCTCCTGCGGCAGGCCGCAGCCGTCGTCCTCCACCGAGGCCCGGAGCTCGTTGGGGGTGATCTCGACGTTCACCAGCAGCACTGTGGCCCTGGCGTGGCGCAGGGCGTTGCGGACGCCCTCGCGGAGGATCAGGAACACCTCGTCGAGCACCTCCGGCGGGGCCCAGGCCTCGTCCCCGTTCACCCTGAGCCGGGCCGTCACCTCGTCGGAGTCCACCGATTCCAGGTCGCTGAGCAGGGCCTTTTCCAGGCTCTTCAGCGGCTGGTGGGTGTGCAGGTCGGAGGTGACCGCGCGCAGGTGGTGCATCGACTCCTGGATGGCCTGCTGGGCGGTGGCCAGCTTGACGCTCGCCCGGTCCGGCTGCTTGTCCAGGTAGAGCGTGTAGAGCTCCAGCTGGCGGTGGGTCACGCTCATCCCGTGCCCGATCCGGTCGTGGAGCTCACGGGCGATCCGGCGCCGCTCGTCGAGCTGCGCCTCGTGGATCTTGTCGACGAGTAAGCCGGTGTACGCGACCACCGACTCGCGGATCCGCAGGGTGATGCTGCGTTCCAGCGCCAGGGTGATCAGGGTGAAGGTGTCCAGCGGCCGCGGCCCCTGCGGCAGATGGCTGAATATCGTGGAGAGCGCCGCGTGGAAGAAGACCGAGGAAGCCTGGACGGACTCCCGGGGGTGCACCCCGTCCGCCGCCCGCGTCGCGCCGATGTCCCAGGCCAGCAGCTTGTACGTCTGGTCGACCTCGACCTGCCCCGCGCGCAGGCTGTTGACCACGTCGGCGATGATCTGCCGGGCGTTGACCAGGGCCTGGTTCAGTGAGACCGGGTTCTGCGCGATGGCATTGCCGACCGCCCGGAGCTCGGTCTCGTAGGCCTCGACTATCTCGGGCGTGCGCTGTTCGATCAGGTCCGCCACCTGTTGGCGAGTCGTCAAGGCTGCCTTCTCCAAACCGGTCACGTGCCGGCCCCCGTGTCGCCTTGGCCAAGCGGGGTCAAGATACCAGAACCCCATGGAAATTCGGGGGCATGAACATGGATTCAGCCAGTGGCCCTTGCCGGTCGAGCGTGTTCGAATCTTCAACTAACTCAAGGGTTTGGCCAGAATGGTGAGACCGAGGACCAAATGGGTAGCGTGCTGGGTCCACATGAAGGCCACGTACGGCCGGCGGCGCTGCGGACGCCCGCCGTGGTCGCGCAGCCCCCCACTGGTCGCCAGCACTCCGACGGCGCCGGCCAGCACCGTCACCGCGCACCAGAGCAGCCCGGTGGAGTACAGCCCCGCGAACGCCCCGAAGGCCAGTGCCACGCCCACCGCGAGCAGCCGCAGCAGCCGGGTCGCGCCGGCCACCCCGAAGGCGATCGGCCAGGTCAGCCGCCCGGCGCTGCGATCGCCCTCGATGTCGGAGAACTCCTTGGCCACCCCGCCGACTCCGCCCATCCACAGCGTCATCATCCCGGCGAACACCAGCAGCGAGTCGTCCAGCCCGTGCCCGCCGGCCAGGAAGCCGGCCAGATAGGTGGCCAGTCCGGCGGCCAGGCCGGTCGCGGTACAGGTGTAGTACGTCTTCTTCAGCGGGAACGGCGGGCCCGAGTAGGCGTAGCCGAGCAGCAGGTACAGTGCGGCGAGCACGCCCGGGCCCGGCCCGAGGGTGAAGGAGCAGCCCAGCCCGGCCGTTGCGAGCAGGACGGCCGCGGCCGTCGCGGTGCGGGCCGGCAGGCGGCCGTCGGCGATCGGCCGGGTGGAGCCGTTGCGGATGTCCTCGGGGCGGTCGGCCACGCCGTTGAAGAGGTAGACCGCGGTGGTGGCCAGGCACCAGCCCGACGCGCCGACCGCCACCCGGCCCAGGTGCGGGAAGCCACTCGGATCGCCGAGCACGGCGCCGGCCAGGTAGCGCAGCAGGAAGGCCAGTTGCACCGCCGGGCGGGCCTCACGGAGGCAGTTCCAGACGGTCTCTCGGATATGTGTCGCCACCGGTTTCCCCTCAAAGGCCCTGTCGTGCCCCGTCGTCGTCGGCGACGGGAAGTCGTCTTCCCGTTCCGAGTATGGGCAGCCGCACCGCAGGTGGTCCGGGCGTCGAGGAGGAGTGGCCCGAGGGTGGCCCGGCCAGTACTCCCTTCGATACCCCTCTGCTCATCCCTCCGGTGCGGATGGACCGACAGCGCTCTCCACACCGTTGTCCGGGGCTCCGGCGGCTCTCTAGCGTGAGCATGGCAGGGTCGGCCGCAACCGGCCCGGTACTTCCCGCATGCCCGCAACGGAAACAGTTGTGAAGGGAATCAGACTGTGAAGGCTGACCGGCTGCCCCGGCGCTACCAGGCGTTCGTTCCGATGACCCTGCCCGACCGCACCTGGCCGGACCGAACCCTCACCGCGTCGCCGCGCTGGCTCTCCACGGACCTGCGGGACGGGAACCAGGCCCTGGTCCGCCCGATGACACCGGCTCTCAAGCTCGCCATGTTCGAACTCCTGGTGGACCTGGGGTACAAGGAGATCGAGGTCGGCTTCCCGGTCGCGAGCCAGGACGAGTACGACTTCGTCAGACTGCTGATCGATCAGGACCGGATACCCGAGGACGTCCGCATCTCGGTGCTGGTGCCGGCCCGCGACGAACTGATCGAACGTACCGTCAAGAGCCTGCGCGGCGCCCGCGGCGCCACCGTCCACGTGTACAACGCCACCGCGCCGGTCTTCCGCGACCTCGTCTTCGGGATCGGCCGGCAGGAGTGCGTCGACCTCGCCGTCCGCGGCACCCGGTCGATGATGCGGTACACCGAGCGGCTGCCGGCCGGCTGCGAGGTCGGTTACCAGTACTCCCCGGAGCTGTTCAACGAGACCGAGCCGGAGTTCGTGGTCGAGGTCTGCGAGGCGGTGATGGACCTCTGGGAGCCCGGCCCGGGCCGCGAGATCGTGCTGAACTTCCCGGCCACGGTGGAGCGTTCGATGCCGCACGTGTTCGCCGACCAGATCGAGTGGCTGGACCGCAACCTCTCCCGCCCCGAGTACCGCTGCCTCTCGATCCACCCGCACAACGACCGGGGCACCGGGGTGGCCGCCACCGAACTCGCCCTGCTGGGCGGGGCGAAGCGGGTCGAGGGCTGCCTGTTCGGCGGTGGGGAGCGGGCCGGCAACGTCTGCCTGGTCACCCTCGGCCTGAACCTGCTGACCCGGGGCATCGACCCGGGCATCGACTTCTCCGACATCGACCGGATACGCCGGACCGTCGAGCACTGCTCCGGGCTGCCGGTCTCCCGCCGCCACCCCTACGGCGGCGAACTGGTGCACGCCGCCTTCTCCGGCTCGCACCAGGACGCCATCGGGAAGGGGTTCGCCGCGCTGGAGGCCGAGGCCGAGGCCGCCGCCGAACCCGACCCGGCCCGGACCGCGGGCCCCGGCCCGGCCGCCGCCGAGCACCGCTGACCGGCCACCCCGCCCCACAGACGTACGAGAGGAAGCCTGAGCAATGATGCTGGTCGAACGCGATGAGCAACTGGCCTTCCTGGCCGGCCTGCTGGTCGAGGCGGTCGGGGGCCGGGGCCGGATCGCCGTGGTGAGCGGCCCGGCGGCCACCGGCACGAGCGCACTGCTGGACGAGTTCGTCGAGCAGGCGGCCGAGGCGGGCGCGCTGCCGCTGACCGCGGTCGGGTCGGCCGCCGAGGCCGGCCTCCCGCTCGGCGTACTGGGCCAGCTGCTGCGCGGTGCGCCGGTGCCGGCCGAGCAGCGGGCCACCGTCCGTGAGCTGCTCGCCGCCGATGTGGACGGACGGCATTCGGCCGCCCGGGACCTGAGCGCACTGCTGCTCGACCTGGCCGAGCGCCGGCCGCTCGCCCTGGTGGTGGACGACGTCCAGCACGCCGACCCGGACTCGCTGGCCTGCCTCTCCTACCTGACCCGCCGGCTGGGCCGCTCCCGGATCATGATCGTCCTCGGCCGTTCCGGCCAGGCCGCCCACCGCACCGCCGAGTTCCACCTGGAGCTGCTGCGCCGCCCCGGGTGCCACAGCCTGGTCCTGCCGCTGCTCACCCCCGGCGGCGTGGACCGGCTGGTCGCCGAGCGGCTCGGCCGGGAGGCCGCCGACCGGCTCGCCGCCGAGTGCCACCGGATCAGCGGTGGCAACCCGCTGCTGCTCACCGCCCTGCTCGACGGCCAGCTCGCCGCGGTGCGGGCCGGCGCCGCCGACGGCGCGCTGACCGTCGCCGACGGCTACGGGCAGGCGGTCCGCAGCCTGCTGCACCGGAGCGCCCCCGGGCTGCTCCCGCTCGCGCAGGGCCTCGCCGTGCTCGGCGCCCCGGGCGGGGTCGGCCGGCTGCTCGGCCTGGACGGCGCGGAGGTGGCGGGCGGTCTGCGCGAGCTGGAGGCGTGCGGCCTGCTGCACTCCGGCGACTTCCGGCACCCGGTCGCGCGGACCGCCGTCCTGCTCGACGCGGACCCCGGGCGCCGGTCCGAACTGCACCGCGGGGCCGCCGAACTGCTGTACGCGAACGGGGGCGCCGCGGCCGCGACGGCCGAGCATCTGCTGGCCTCGGGGCGGGTCGAGGAGCCCTGGACCGTCCCGGTGCTGGAGGAGGCCGCCATGCTGGCGCTGGCCGAGGGCCGGGTCGGCCAGGCCGTCGAGTACCTGCGGCTGGCCTGCCGGGTCTGCCAGGACGAGCCCCGGCTGGCCCGGATCAGGACCGCCCTGGTCCGCGCCGAGTGGCGGATCAACCCGAGCGCCCCGACCCCGCACCTCGCCGAGCTCACCAACGCCCTGCACCGCGGCCACCTGCGCCCCAGTGACGGCCTGGTGCTCGCCAAGGCCCTGCTGTGGCACGGCCGTTTCGAGGACGCCAGGGACGTGCTGTCCAGACTCGGCCTGGAGAACGGGCGGCACGACCCGGAGACCGCGGCCGAGCTGCGGACCACCCGGTCGTGGCTGCGCTGCTGGTACGCGCCGTTCCTGGCCTATGTGCCGTCCGCCGAGGAGGCTCCCGGCCCGCGCCCGAGGCCGTTCACCGCGGTCAGCCGGCGGCTGGAGGCGGCCACCGCGCTGGACTCGGTGCTCAGCAGCGGCCCGTCCGAGCAGGTGGTCGCCGAGGCCGAGCGGATCCTGCGCACCTCCCGGCTGGACGAGATGGGCATGGACACCGTCGAGTCGGCGCTGCTCGCGCTGACCTACGGCGACCGCGCCGACCGGGCCGCGCCCTGGTGCGACGGCCTGATCGCGGAGGCGATCTCCCGCCAGTCCCCGGGCCGCCAGGCGCGGCTGGCGACCATCCGGGCCGAGATCAGCGTCCGGCAGGGCGACCTGCCCGGCGCCGAGCGGCACGCCCGGCAGGCGCTGGAGATCATCCCGGCCGGCAGCTGGGGTGTGGCGGTCGGCGGTTCGCTGGCCAGCCTGCTGACCGCGCTGACCGCGATGGGCCGCTACGACGAGGCCGCCGACCAGCTCAACCTGCCCGTCCCGGAGGCGATGCTGCAGAGCCGCTACGGTCTCCACTACCTCCAGGCCCGCGGCCGGTACGAGCTGTCCACCGGGGACCTGAACGCCGCGCTCGGGGACTTCCTCGCCTGCGGCGACCTGATGGGCCAGTGGGGGCTGGACGTGCCCGGCCTGGTCGCCTGGCGCGGTGAGGCCGCCGAGGCGATGCTGCAGCTGGGCGACCGCGAGGAGGCCCGCCGCCTGCTGGAGGAGCAGCTCACGATGTTCGGCCAGTCCGAGCCGCGGGCCCGTGGTGTGACGATGCGTCAGTTTGCCGCCACCTGTGAACTGCGCCAGCGCCCGGCCCTGTTGCGCAAGGCCGCGGACATCCTGCAAGAAGCCGGCGACCGGTACGAGCTCGCCCGGGCGCTCGCCGACCTGGCCAGGGCCTACCACGACCTGGGTGAGCTGCGCCGGGCCAGGCTCACCGCCCGCCGCGCCTGGATGCTGGCCGAGGAGTGCCAGGCCCGGCCGCTCACCCGGCTGCTGGGCGTGGAGTTCGGCTGGAGCGGTGGCGACCGGCCGGTCCGGGAGAGCGCCCCGGCCGTGGCCGACGCGGTGCTCAGCGACGCCGAGCGCCGGGTCGCCGAGCTGGCCGCCCACGGCCACACCAACCGGGAGATCGCCGAGCGGCTGTACGTCACGGTGAGCACCGTGGAACAGCATCTGACCCGCGCCTACCGGAAGTTGCGGGTCAGCTCGCGGGGCGACCTGCCCACGGCGATGGGCTCGCTGACCCGGGCCGGCTGACCTCCCGGCAGGGTCGGACAGCGGGACCCAAGGGCCGGACCGGGGTGTTCCGGCGGAGCTCGGCTCCGCTGGAATGCGTCCGATTCCATCGGTCGGGCCCGAATCGTCGGCGTCAGAGGCTACCCTCACCCGCATGGAGCAGCAGTCCCACCAGCCACGGAGTCACTCAGACGGTGCGGTGCCGCCGGAGGGCGGGGCCGACGAGGACCGGCTCTGGCAGCGTCTGACCGCGTACGCCTATCTGAGCGCGCCCGAGCGCCAGGAGTACGTGGCGGTCATGCGGGTGTTCTGCTCCACCCTGCTCGCCGATCTGGCGGTCCCGGACGTCCTGACAAAGCTCGCGGCGGACGGCGCCCCGACCGGGCCGCTCGACTCCGAGACGGTCACCGCCAGGCTGGAACAGCTGGTGAAGTGGGGCAACCTGCTGCGCAGCACGCACGCCGTCAAGGCGGCCAGCATCACCGAGTACCAGCGCTCGCGGGCGCGGTACCAGCTCTCGAAGCTCGGCGAGCGGGTACAGCGGGACGCCGACGAGGTGCTCGCGGGAGCGGATGCCGCCCGTGAGGTGAGCAGTGAGCTGCTCGCACTGGTGGACCGGGGGCTGCGCGAGCTCGTCTCCGCCGTGCGGCGGCCGGGCGGGGCCGATCCGCAGGAGGCGCTGGAGCAGGTCAGCACCCTGTTCGTGCAGTTCGCGGAGTTCGCCGAGTCCGTACGGGACTTCTACGCGTACCTCGGTCAGGTGCTGACCCGCTACGACCTGGACGGAGGCGAGTACCAGGGATTCAAGGGCCTGCTGCTCGACTACGTGGAGGCCATCACCGAGGACGTGTCCTTCCGGTCACCGAGGATCGCGGCGAGTCTCGCGGAGCTCTGGCCCGCTCTGCCGGGGCTGCTCCAGCGGATCGACGAGCACGCGGTCGGCCTGACCGGGCTCCCGTCGGGCCAGTCCGGAGCCCCGGGACCGTCCGGAGCCCCGGGGCCGGCGGCGACGAAGGTCCAGCGCAGTCGCGGGCGGGAGCTCGCGGACTGGGAAGGCCTGCGCGGCTGGTTCGTCGCCGCCGACGGCCAGGGCAGCCAGGTCGACCAGCTCCGGGACGCCACGCTCCGGGCCCTTCAGTCCCTCCTGGCCAATGCCAAGCGCATGCTGCGCTCGGCGTCGGGAGAGATGTCGAGGCGCCGGGACCTGCTCCGGCTCGCGGCCTGGTTCGACGCCGCCGACCCGGACGGCGCGCACGATCTCGCGGTCGCCGCGTTCGGCCTCTACGGGGCCCGCCACCTGGGGGTGGCACCGGACCCGGACGGGGCCGTGCCCGCCTACGTCAGCTGGTGGAGCGGGCCGGTCGCCGACGTGCCGGTGGCCCTGCGCGAGCGGGGGAGCCGTGCTCAGCGCGGCCGTACCGCCGCCGTCGAGGACCACTCCGCGCAGAAGCGGCGTCTGCTGGAGGAGGCCCAGGCCCGGGCGGCCGCCCGGCAGGCCGCGGCCGACGAACTGCGCAGCGCCTCCGGCCGGTTCGGGCAGGTCCGGCTGACGGCCGCCGCGATGGCGCTGCTGCTGGAGCTGCTGGCCTCCGCCCTCGGCAACGCCCAGCTGCGCCGATCCGTTCACGGAGCCGGTGGGGCGCCCGACTTCGCACTGGACGACATCTCCGCGGGCGACGCCGAACTGGACATCGGGCTGACCGCCCGGCGGGTCACCGGCGCCGCTTCGGTGCTGTACTCCGTGGACGGCGATCTGACGGTGGACGATCTGGAGATCGCGGTCACCGGGTACGGCGTCCCCGCCCTGCCGGGCCCCGCCTTCCCGGACGCAGCCCGGCCGACCGCCGCGGCGGAGGTGGGCGCCTGATGGTCCTGCCCTCCGCACACGATGTCGCCCTGGCCGCCGAGCGCCGGGCCGCCGCCCGGCTGCTCCTCGCCCACCCGCTGGTGACGGCCGACGGACCCCACTCCGACACCTTCCCCCTGATCCGGCGGCACGCGGACTGGCTCTCCCAGCGCTTCCAACAGGTGCTGGGATACCGGCTGCTGGTGGAGGCCTCGTTCGCCCGCCTGTTCAAAGCCGGGCTCGGCCCCGGAGCCGGCCACCGCCTGGTCCGTTCCACCGGTACGCCGTTCACCCCCCGCACCTACGCCTACCTCACCCTCGCCCTCGCGGTCCTGGTGACCGCACCCGAGCAGATCCTGCTGTCGCATCTGGTGGCGGACCTGCGCGCGGCAGCGGTGGACGCGGGCCTGGAACTCGCCGACACCGGCCGGCAGGCCGAGAAGCGGACTCTCGCCGCCGCGCTGCGACAGCTGGTCGACTGGGGCGTGCTGACCGAGACCGAGGGCAGCGTCGGGTCGGTGACGGAGGAGCTCGGGGGCGAGGCACTGCTGACGGTGGACCGCGAGATCGCGAGGTCGATCACCGCCGGCCCGCTGGCGCGCAGCCGCGACGGCGCCGACCTGATCCGGCGCGCCGCCGATCCCGGGTTCGGCGGACCACGCACCTATGTGCGGCGGCGCCTGGTCGAGACACCGGTCGTCTACCTCGACGATCTCACCGACGGTGAGCGCGAGTGGCTCCGCACCCGACAGCGCAGGGAGGCACAGGCCTTCTCCGAACTGCTGGGCCTGGAGGCCGAGATCCGGGCCGAAGGAGTCGCCCTGGTCGACGCGGACGACGAGTTGACGGACCTCCCCTTCCCCGGCACCGGGACGGTCGCCCAGGCCGCGCTCCTGCTCGTGGAACGGCTCGTCCGCCACCTCCGGCCCGAGCACGCCGGCCACCCGGCCGTCGGCGGCCGACTGGCCATCGGCGTGCCCATCCCGCCGGGGCTCCCCGACGAGATCCTCCGCGATCTGATCGAGGAGTACGGGCGGCGCGGCAACTGGCAGCGCGGCTACCTGGACGACCCGGCCGCACTGCGCGCCGACGCGCTCGACCTGCTCACCCGGATGCGGCTGGTCGCTCCCGCGGGCCCGCTCCGCTCCGACGGCCACGGAGTCCCGGAGGACTACGGGACCGGCTCGTCGGACGGCAGACCCGTCACGGAGGTACTGGCCGCACGCGGCCACCCCGCCGGCGGCCAGGTGCTGCTCGCCGCGGCCGCACGCTACGCCACAACCGTCTCGGTCCGGCAGACCGAACGCCCGCCGGCCGGCACCGGCCCGAAGACAGCACCGATTCAGGAAGACCCGACCTCGTGAGCCGTCAGTCCGCGCCCGCCGCACCGCACGACCACGCCACCCACCGCTTCCGGCTGCACCGGGCCGGCATCCGCAACGTCTGGCAGTACGACGAACAGGAGTTCCGCTTCGGCGACGGACGGCTGCTGCTGCGCGGCAAGAACGGCGCCGGGAAGTCCAAAGCCCTGGAGATGCTGCTGCCCTATCTCCTCGACGGCGACGCCCGGGCCCTGGACGCCACCGGAACGGGCCGCACCACCCTCGCCTGGCTGATGCTCGACGGCTTCGAACAGACCAACCGCATGGGTTATCTGTGGGTCGAGTTCCGCCGCACCGACGACGAGGGCACCGAGCGGTTCCTCACCGTCGGTGCCGCCGTCCGCGCCTCGAAATCCACCGGCACCGCCAAGCCGCACTTCTTCACCACCACCCGACGCGTGGGCGAGGAACTGCTCCTCGCCGAGGCCGGGCAGCCGCTGCCGCTCGACCGGCTGCGCGCCGCCGTCGGCGCGGAGAACGTCCTGGAACGGCCCGCCGACCACCGGGCGAGAGTGGCCCGGGACCTCTTCGGCCTCACCGACAGCGCGCGCTACCGCAACCTCACCCAGCTGCTCCACCGGCTCCGCCGCCCCACGATCGGCGACCGCATCGAGTCCGGCGGCCTGGTCACCGTCCTCAGCGAGACCCTCCCAGCACTCGACGAGGACGTGGTCGAGAAGGTCGCCCGCAACCTCGACGACCTCGACAGCGTCCGCGACGACCTCGGACGGCTGGAGAAGACCGACGCCGCGCTGCGGCACTTCCTCGGCGGCTACCGGGGCTACCTGCACGGGGTGCTGCGCCGGCGTGCCGGCGCCGTCGACAGTGAGCTGGACACCCTCGCCGCCCGGCGTAGAGCGGCCGGCGAAGCGGCTCAACTCGTCGGCGGGCTGAGGGCCGAGGAGACCGCGGCCACGGAGATCCGGAACCAGCTGCGCACGGAGCAGGAGGAGGCCAGGGCCGACCTCGCCGCCCTGCGCCAGAGCACCGGCTACCGCAGCCTGCAGGAACTCGGCGAGCGCCGCCGGACGGTGGAGGCCGTGCGCGTCGCGGCCGGGACGGCGTTCGAGATGCTGCGGGTGGCCCACGAAGGGGAGCATGCCGCCGGCGCCGCCGTGTCCGCCGGAGCGGAACGGGTCGGCACCGGGCTGCGCCGACTGGGCGAGTCACACCGGGAGCTGCGCGACGCGGCGGAGAGGTCCGGCATCGGTCCGGCTCACCTGGGAGAGCCGGCCGCGGTCCCGCCGGTCGTCCTCACACCCGCCGGCGAGGAGGAGATCCTCGATCCCGACGGCGTCGCCCATCCGGTCGGCCGGGACCGGGTGGCGGCGTACGACACGGTGGCGCTGGCAGGGGAGCTGCGGCGGTGGGACGCGTCGCTGGCGGCCGCGGAACCGGTCGCCAAGGCCAGGATGAGAACGGTCGGCGAGCTCGCCGGTCTGCTGGCCGAGTCCCGTAACGCCGCCGTCGCGGCGCGCGACGCGGATGTGGAACGCGAACGCCTGGGCGAGCAGGCCGAGCAGGCCACCGAGCGGGCCGGGCAGCGCCGCCGGGCGGTGCTGGCAGCCGGCGACGGGTACGCGGCGCAGGTCTCCGCCTGGGCGGAGCGCCTGGAGCGCCTGGCCGGGGTGCCTCTGGACGATGTCCGCGCGGTGGTCGCGCGCGATGAGTCCAGCGACGGGTCCGGCGACGGGTCCTTCGCCGACCGCGCGCTCCCCGCCGAGGTCTGGGAGGACGTGGCACAGACCGCCGAGCGGAGCGTCAACCCGGTCCTGGACAGGCTCGCGGGGGAACGCGACCGGACGACCCCCCGGGTTCACAACCTGTCCCTCACGCTCGACGCCCTGGTCCGTGAGAAGCGCGAGTGGGAACAGCGGACGGACCCGGAACCGCCGCGCCCCGCGCACCGGGGCTCCGCCCGGTCCGGGCCGACCGGAGCACCGCTGTACCGGGCCGTCGACTTCGCGGACGGCCTGACCGCACCGGACCAGGCCGGACTGGAGGCGGCACTCGAAGCCGGCGGGCTTCTCGACGCCTGGATCACCGCCGAGGGCGCCCTGCTCGACCCGCTCACCCAGGACACCCTGCTCCGCCCCGGCGCCGAGGTCACCGAAGGGCCGACCCTCGCCGCGGCGCTGCGCCCGGTCGTCGCACCCGGCAGCGCCGTGACGGCCGGCCGGATCGAGGCCCTGCTGGCCTCCATCCACCTGGTACCGGCCGGCGCGCCCTTCGACGCGACCGCTCACAGCGCGATCAGCCCCGACGGCCGGTGGCGGCTCGGCGTCGCACAGGGCGCGTACACGAAGGCGCGGGCCGAGTACGTCGGCGCGGAGCAGCGGGCCGCCACCCGCCGCCGGCACATCGCCGAACTCGCCGACCGCATCGCGGCCGCACAGGACGCGCTGGCCGAGGAGGAAGCCCGCCTCAACGAGCTGTCGGAACGGCTGGGCGCGCTGACGACCGCCCTCCGTGACCTGCCGCGAACCCGGCCGCTCACCGATGCCTGGGCCCACCTGGCCGCGGCCGAACTCGCCGAGGACGTTCTCGTCCAGGCCACGGCCAGGGCGGCGACGAAGGCGGCCGAGGCCCGGGCCGCGAGCGTGGCGGCCCGGCGGCAGGCCGAGGCGACCGCCACCGCACACGCCCTGCCGGTCGACCCGGCCCTGCTGGACACCGTGCGCGACGCCCTCCGCGACCTGACGGCCGGCACGGTGCGCCTGCGCCGCGACGTCCTCGCCGCGGCGCGGACCGTGACCGACCACCGGGCGGAACGCGACGGCTTCGAAGAAGCCCGTACCCGTCGCTCGGCCGCGGACTCCGCCTATGCGGGGCGCCGTGCCGACCTGACCGAGGCCCGGCGTGAGATCCGCACGCTCGAGGAGACCGTCGGCGCCTCCGAACAACAGCTCCTCGCCGCCGAGGACACGATCCGCCGCCGCCTCGTGGCCGCCGCCGACCAACTGCCCAGGGCCGAGGCCAAAGCGGCGGACCTCCACGACGAGCGGGTGCGGGCCGAACAGGACGAACAGGTCCGCCGCAGCGACCTCGCGACCCAGGAGACGGCCGTGATCCACCGCGGCCGGGAACTGCGCACCGCGCTCGCGGCCCCCGAAGTCCTGCGCGGCGCCGGCCTGGCCGGCCGCACCGCCGAACTGACGACGCCCGACCCGGCACACGACGACGCGCGCACCCGGCTCAAGGCGCTGCGCGGACTCCTCGACCACCTCCGCGGCTCACTCGATCCCGAACGACGCGACATCTCGGACACCACGCTGCTCAACCGCTTCAACGACCTGCGCGACCAACTCGCCGGCGGCTACGACGCCGCGCTGGAGGAACCCGACGGAGTCAAGGTCTGCCGCCTCGTCGACGACACCGGGCAGCACGACGTCGCGCTGGTCGGTGAACGCATCGCCGCGCAGGCGAGCGAGGCCCGGGCCCGGCTCACCGAGCGCGAACGCGACGTCTTCCAGCGCTTCCTCACCGGAGAGCTCGGCGACAACCTCTCCAGCCAGGTGCTGGCCGCCGGAGCCCTCGTCAACGCCCTGAACGACACCCTTCGTTCGGTCCGCACCTCGCATGGCCTCGGCGTCGAACTCGACTGGCGGCTGGCCGACACCGTGGACGCCGACGTCCGGGCGGCGGTGGAACTGCTGCGCGGCCCGTCCGGTCTGCGGACCCGTGAGCAGTCCGAGCAACTGCGCGAGGTGCTTCAGCGGCGCATCGAGGACGCCCGCCGGGCCGACCCCGCCGCCGGGTACGCCGCCCACCTGCGGACCGCGCTCGACTACCGCTCCTGGTTCACCTTCCAGCCGTGGGTCATCGACGACTCCGCGGCCGTCCGCAGACGCAAGTTCACCGGGCGCACCGGCCTGAGCCAGGGCGAGCAGCGCGTCCTGTCCTATCTGGTGCTGTTCGCCGCGGCGGCGGCCCACTTCACCACCCTCGCGGAGTCGGCCCCCCAGGCCCCGCGCCTCATACTGCTCGACGACGCCTTCGCCAAGGTCGACGAGCCGACCCACGCCCGGCTCGGCCGCATCCTCGTCGACCTCGACCTGGACTTCGTCCTCACCAGCGAGCGGCTGATGGGCAACTGGCCCGACGTGCCGTCCCTGCACATCTACGAATGCCTGCGGGACCCGCACCACCGGGGCGTCGCGACCCTCCACTACACCTGGAACGGCCGCAGCCGCCGACTGGTGGACGTGTGAACAGCCCCCGCGCGCTGCCCGCGGAGGTGAGGGACTGGCTGTCGAGGCCCGGCCTCGCGCGGCTGTGGGCCGCCGTCCGCGCCCGGCTGGAACGCAACGGCCTCCAGGCCACCGGAAGCATCCGCCTCACCGGGCTCGACCCGTCGGAACGCGAGGCGCTCTCCCTGCTGCTCGGCCGTCCGGTCACCCGCACCGAGGCCACCGTACGGCTCGCCGACCTGGACACCCGCCTGCGCGTCACGGCGGCCCAGTGCGGCCTGGTTCACGCGGCCGGCGAACTCGGCGGCCCCCTCACCGACCGTCGCGCCGCCCGCGCCACCGTCCACGCGCAGCGCGCCGACCTCTGGGAGTCGGCGGCGGGCACGCTGGCCTCCTCCCCCCTCGCCGGCCAGGAGTGGGCGGACCGCTGGCTGACCGACATCCGCCGCGGCGGCACCCCGGGCCGTCTCGGGCACGAGGACGCCAAGGACCTCCTCCGGCAGGCGATCCACGTCCTGGGTCTGCTCCTGACCGGCGGGGACGCCGCGGACCAGCCCCGCGGGCGAGGCGAACTCGCCTCCCTCGTCACCGGCACCGCACACGGTCTCGACGACGACACCCTGCTCTCCCGGTTCGTCCTGCGTGGCATCGCTCTCGCTCACGACGAACCGCCGCCCCCCGACGCCCCGAGCCGCCGCTCCCTCTGGCGCCTCGTGTCCGTCTCGCCCGACGAGGTGTCCAGCACCGTCCTCACCTACGGCCTGCGCCCCGTCTCCAACGGCTGGCGCGAACGGGCCCTGCGCGAGCGGGCGGACCACCACACCGAGACCCACCTCACCCTGCGGGAACTCCGCTCCCTCGACCCCGCACCCGCACCGGGCACGCGGATCCACATCTGCGAGAACCCGCGGGTCGTCGAAGCCGCCGCCGACGCCGCCCGCACGGCACCACTGGTCTGCACCTCCGGTAGCGCGGCCACCGTCGTCCTCGAACTCCTCGACGCGCTCGCCGCCGCCGGCTGCGAACTCGCCTACCACGGAGACTTCGACTGGCCGGGCATCGCCCTCGCCAACCGCCTCATCCAGCGCTACCGCGCCCATCCCTGGCGCATGACCGCCGCCGACTACACCCACCTCGCCGCCCACACCCGCGCCCAGGGCAGCCCGCCCCTCCCACTGTCCGGCCCACCCGTGCCCGCGACCTGGGACCACTCCCTCGCTCCCGCGATGACCACCCTCGGCACCGCCCTGCACGAGGAGTCCGCCCTGCACCTGCTCCTCGACGACCTGACCTGACCTGACCTGACAGCCCGTCCGGCCTCTGTCTCCTCCGTGGCCTCCACCTGCTCGGCGAGGTAGTCGACCAGCGATGCCCCAGAGGTGATGCCGAACGTGGTGTGGGTCTCAGGGGGCCGCCCGAGGGAGGGTTTTGTGCGCACACATACATCTCTATTGCTGGAGGGTTCTATATATATCTTCAGCGCGGCAAGGTCCCGTTTTTGGGTATGAAGGGGCCCCCTCTCGAAAGAGGGGGCCCCTGAATTCAAGATTCCAGTGCTCCCGACCTATTCAGGAGTCGGTCTCACAGAGTGCGGCAGCCTGGACCTTGCCGTACCAGGCTGCATCCTGCCAGGCCCTACCGTCGTATGGGACGTTGAGCCTGATCGAGTCAGCTGACTTACCGTCCGCATCCATCCAGGCGAATCCTCCGCTGATCACGTGAGTGCCTGTCGTGCGGTGGGCCACGCGACTGCTGCACCGTGGCCGGAAAAGCAAAAAGACCCGTTCCGGATGGCGGCTGGGGCAGTGTGCCTACGTGCGGCTCCTCCTCGGCTCCGTAAAGTTGCGGGGATGTCTCTCGGGAGAAACCTCCCGACCTGCGTTGTGGTCGCAGCGTTCGCCGAAATATGGTGTGAACAATGGGTTATGACGGTACGTTGACGAGGGTGTCGCTGTCATCGGCGGTGAGTGCTGGTGTTGGCAAGGGGGTGGAGTGGCAGCCAGATCGCGGGAGATCGTTGCTTCCGGGTCAGCCCAGGCGCGGCTGGGGGCCGAGCTGCGGAAGCGGCGGACGGAGCGTGGATTCAGCCAGGCCAAGCTGGGGGCCGCTGTCCACTGCAGTCCTGACCTGGTTCGCCGGGTTGAGGCGACGGAGCGGTTCCCAGATCGTGAGCTCATCGAGGCGTGCGATCGCGTCCTGAACGCGGACGGAGCGCTTGTCGGTCTGTGGCCCGGCGCCGACGAGGAACGGCGGCGTTCGAGGCCTGTCGCTCCAGCATCGGCTGAAGGGCTCCGGCCGACCAGGTTCGCGCCCGAGGCCTCCGACGCCTTGATCACCAGCTGGGTCGCGGCAGACGGGCCGATGGCCGCATCGGCCGAGTCGGGTGGTCGGTTATGGGTAACGGATCAGGACGTTCTCCTGGCCAGGGACACGCTCGCGATGTTCCGGCAGCTGGATCACGCGCACGGCGCAGGCCAGTTCGCCGCTCACTTGTCGACGTACATCGACACCGAACTGGTCTCGTTGCTTTCACGCCCTGCGGCGAGCCGCGACACGGAGCTCGGCCGACGCCAGGTGGCCACTGGCTTCCTCGAACTGGCGGGCTACCAGGCCGTGGACTCCGGTCGGCCAGGATGGGCGCAGGCTTACTACAAGCGAGCTCTCGTGCTGACTGCGGAGGCGCGTGATCGCGCCTATGGCGGCTATCTGGTGGCCGTGAACCTTGGGCACCTCGCCCTGCACTGTGACCACTCCGATGCCGCTCTGCGGTGGTCGCAGGCCGCGATCGCCGGCGTGGGCACCGCTGCGAGTCCGGCGACGCGGGCCGCGATTCTGGCCGTCAGCGCGCGAGCCCATGCGCGAATGGGTGACGAGCAGCCGACCACCGCGCTCATGGTGCAGGCGGAGGCCCTGCTCGATGCCTCCGATGCGCAGGAAGAACCGCCGTGGATCAGTTATTTCACTCGTGCGTACCTGGCGGACGAGATGGCACATTGCCTGCATGATCTCGGCCGGGCTCCGGCGGCTCGGAGCCAGGTGGCTGACGCACTCGAAGGCGTAGGTCGGGACCGGGTCCGCCGCTTGGCGATCGACGCTGCGCTGCTTGCCTCGACCTGGCTCCGGTCCGACGATCTGGAACAGGCGTGTGCCGCCGGGAGAGAGGCCGTCGGATACGCGGCGAGAACGTCCTCGGGGCGCTCTGTCGACAGGGTCGCGCGTCTCCTCTCCGATCTGGCACCGTACGCCGGACACCGGGACGTGGCCGAGTTCTTCGAGTACGTGCATGCTGTGCTGCCTGCGGCAGCCCAGCAGGCAGCTGCTACCCGGCTGCAGGGATGAAGCGGTTGTAGAACGCCAACTCCGCTTCCAGCGCAGCCTGAAGGCTTGCCGGGTCGGACAAGTAGTGTCCTACGCCATCAAGGATCAGCGTCTGGTGATCCTTGGCATCGGCTGCCAGTTGATCTGCGAGCTCCACAGCATCCGACACGGGTGCGACGGCGTCCGTAGTGCCATGGATGAGGAGCACCGGTACTGAGATCCTCCCGGCCTGGATAGGACCTGCCGGTCCGGCAAGAATCGCGGCGTGCGGCCTCTGGAAGCGCGGGGCTGTCCTGGTCCACCGCTCGGGGTCGATGATGGCCGACGTTGCCGTGGCCGCTGTGAAGGGGCCACGCAGACAGGCGGCTTGGAGCGCGGTGTATCCGCCCGCGCTGGCGCCGGTGATGAAGACCGCACCCGGTAGCGCGACACCGTCGGCCAAGAGCTGTTCGGCGACCAGCACGCAGTCTTCGACGTCATACTCCCCCCAGTGCCCGTGCAGGGCCTGGCGGAACTCGCGACCCTGTCCGGTGCTGCCGCGATAGGCGACCTCGGCCACGGCGAACCCCCGGCTGGTGAAGAACTGCACGGTCCAGTCAAGACGCAGCGGTACGTCATCGGTGGGACCGGGGTGCGCCCGCACAAGGAGTGGTGTGGGCATGGCGCTGTTACGGGAGCTCGGCAAGTGGAGGACGTACCGCACAGCGTGGCCTTGCCGAGTCTCGTGCACGCTTGGGCCGGCCACCTGGGGACGGTGGGCTGCCGAGGTCTCGTCTTCGGTCCGCCGAGTGCGTTCGGTGGGATTGAGCATACGGACGGAGGGAGAACTGAACGGAGTTGATCCGATGACCGCCAGCTCTGCGCCGTGCGCCGTGATGTACGGCTTCAGCGAGGTCAGCTCTGTCTTGAGCTCGGTCTGACTTCCACCTGGTTCCACGGTGATCAGACGGGTCCGAAAGCCGTCGAGGACGGTGAGCGCGATCCCGCCGCCCGGCAGGAAGGCGTACGACTGGTAGCCGCCCTCCCAGGGCGCCGGCGCACAGTCGGCAGCCAGCGGCGCCACCGCATGGATCGGGCCGTTCCAGCGGTAGAGGTTCCACCATCCGGTTCGGTCGGAGAGGAAGTACAGCGACCCGTCCGGCCCCCACGACGGTTGTATGACGGACTCGTACACGCCGCCCGCGACAAGCTCGCTCGCGCTGTCGGCTGCGCCAGCCCTGTACTCGGCGATTCGGAGCCTGGACGAGTCCCACGGCATCCGGTCGGCATCCCATTCGAGATACGCGAGCAGGCCACCGCGCACCCGCGGGCTTGCCAGGAAGCCGGTCGAGCTGATCAGGACCTGGACGGCCGTGTCACCGTGCCCGATCGAGACGATCTCGTCGCCGTCCTCGGTGCCCCGTACTGCGAGAAGCCCTTCCGGGACGAGATGTAGATCACCGTAGAGGAAGTCGTCCTCGCGGGGCACGACGCACTGTGGCGATGACTGTCGGCCGATTCGGTAGACCTTGCTGTCGATGGCGCTGACGATCCACTGGCAGTCCGGTCCGACGGCATACGATCCGCCGCCGTAGGCGTGGAGCCAGCCGCCCACCGACACATCAGGCGGTGTCTGGGCCTGGGGGACAGAGTCAGGCGCCATCCGCACGAGGCGGCGAGCACCTTCCAGATCGGGGTCCGACTGGAGCCACCACAGCGCGCCCCCGACTGACGTGAGTTCGTCGTAGGACGTGTGCTTGCGGGCCACCCACGCTGCACTGACCTCGTCAGTCATTCGATCCTCACGATTCTGAACGGGTGCTCGGGTTCCGACGGTACCCCGATCCTGATTCCTGGCATGCGGACAACCGACCTGTCCGCATGGGAGGGCTCCCTTCAGGACTTGCCGATGCCCCAGCCTGGAGAGGTCAGACGCTCACCAACGGAGGTCCGCCCGGACCCGCCTGCGGTGAGGACCCAAAGTGCTCAAAGCACGGTCATGGCGGGCCGTCATCGTGGTGCGGGGCCACCGGCGGGTCAGAGCCAGCCGAGTGGCGAGCTGTCCAGGGAGGTTCGGGAGTGCTCCGGGGCTGGCACCCGGTGCCGGGCGGCAAGGTCGTCTGGGCGGTGATCTGCCCAGAGTCCGGGCGCGGACAAGCAGCACCACATGGAATCAGGATCTGACCTGCCGCATCGGCGACACCTGATTCGCACCGGCTAGATCGACTGATCAGAAAGGAGCACTCCATGGATCAAGCAACGGTGTTGGCCGCCCTGAACGGTGATGCACCCGATCTCGCGCTCGCCGAGCTCGCGAGTGGACGCCGGGCCATCGACTGCCCGGACCTCGGGAGTGGGCGCTTGGTCTTCCCGCGCTACAGGGAGGTCCGTCATCTGTTACGGGATCCTGGCTTCATCTGCGCTCCCACTGCGTTGGGAATGCTCAGTGAGCTCCCGTCTGAGCTGCGCGAACTGCTGGCCCCGGTCGCGTCGTGGGTGCTGTACGCGGACCCGCCGGTGCACCCGCGAGTTCGGACCCTGCTGGCCAAGGCCTTCAGCCCGCGGCAGATTACCAACCTCCGGAGCACCGTCGTGCGCACGGCCGGTGCCCTCGTCAGGGAGTTCAGCGAGAGGGGTGGAGGCGACGCAGTCACCGGACTGGCCGAGCCTCTGCCGGTACGTACGATCAGCACCCTCCTCGGCATCCCGGACGCCGATCAGGCCGCCGTCAAAGCATGGTCGGACGACGTGGTCCTCATCGCGGAACCGAAACTGACGGAGGCTCAGGAGCAGCTCGTCGCGTTCGCCTGGAAGCGCCTGGCCCGGTACTTCGAAGGCGTCATCGAGGAGCGTCGTATCCGGCCCGGAGGCGACATCATCTCCGGGCTGGTGCAGGCCGAAGCCCACGGCGACCGGTTGACGGCCGAGGAGATCACCGCCAACTGCATCGCCCTGCTCGTCGGCGGCCACGAGACGACCAGCAGCCTGTTATCCAGCCTGTTCCTCGCGGCGGCAGCCCACCCCGAGCACCGTGAAGCGGTGGTCGCCGACGAGACGTTCGCCGCAGGCTTCGTCGAGGAGGCGCTCCGCCTGGATGGACCGTCGAAGATCACGGCGCGTGCGGCGGTCCGCGACACCGATGTATTCGGGGTTCCAGTGGCTGCTGGGCAGCGCCTTGTGCTGCTCCAGGCGTCCGCCAACCGCGACCCGGAAGTCTTCGAGTTCGCCGAGCAGTTCCGCCCTGAGCGGAGCCCGAACCCGCACCTCGGGTTCGGTCATGGACCGCACGCCTGTTTCGGCGCGGCCCTGGCCCGCATGCAGGCCACCGCGCTGCTCCAGGCCTTCATGCGCGAGTCGAAGACGCTCAGCGTTGACCACGCCGGGGTCGCCTGGAAGCCGTCCCAGGTCCTGCGATCCGCATCCCGCCTGTCGGTGATCTCCAAATGCGCGACGCGAGGTGCCGTGTGATCCTCACCGGACCGTTCATCCAACAAGAGGTACGGGCCGGCCGGATCATCATCGATCCGTTCCGCCGGGAGGCCGTCAACCCGAACAGCTACAACTACCGCCTCGGCAAACTCCTCAAGCGCTACGACCACGCGGAGGGCCGGTTCGTCGAGATGGAGCTGTCCGAGGACGGCCACGTCCTCAGCCCCCACCGGATGTACCTCGGCCACACCGTCGAAACCATCGGCAGCCCCGTCTACGCGATGTCGCTGATCGGCCGCAGCTCAATGGGACGCCTGGGCCTGTTCCTGCAGCTGTCGGCTGACCTCGGTCACACCACCTCCTGCCACCGCTGGACGCTGGAGATCGTCGCCATCCGCCCCATCCGGATCTACCCCGGCATGGTCGTCGGCCAGGTCTCCTTCTGGCGCAACACCGGGACCGTCCGTCCGACCCCGGCGCTCTACGCAGCCTTCAACGACCCCTGCGAGTCACGGATTGGAGCACGCCAGTGATCCTCACCGGATCGGAGATCGCCAAACAGGTCGGCCACGACCGCATCACTGTGGCGCCCTTCGACAACTCCCGTTGCACCACCAACTCCTACGACCTCGCCCTGGGCCGGCGGCTCGTCGTCTACCGGGACGAGGTCCTCGACCCCCGCCGGGAGCCCGCGTACGAGCTGCGCGACATCCCGGACGACGGCTACCTGCTGCGCTCAGGCGACTTTGTGCTGGCCGAGACGGCCGAGCGGATCGGAAGCGACCATTACGTTCCGATGATTCACGCGAAGTCCGGCACCGCCCGCCTCGGCCTGTTCGTCCACGTCACCGCCGACCTCATCGACCTCGGGTTCGTCGGCCACTCCACGCTCCAGCTGTACGCCACGTTGCCCGTGCGGATCTGGTCGGGCATGCTCATCGCCCAAGTTACGTTCTGGATGCCCTATGGTCCGATCGAGCTCTACCAGGGCAAGTACCAGCACGCCGACGGCCCACAGGTCTCCCGTAGCTACCAGGACCAGGTGGCGGTGGCGCGTGCCTGAGAAACCCAGCGCCGGATTCCGCCTCATCCAGCAGCAGGCCGCCTGCGCCTTCGCGTCCCGAGCAAGGATCGAGGCCGTACCGACCTTCCATGGTGCGGATGCCCGAGAAGCCGGCCTCGCCGCAGCTCCCCGCATGGCCGACTTCGCTGTCCGCGTGGAGGCCGACGCGCTCGACGGACTGCTGATCGAACTCAGCCATGCCTGCCACGGAGCCAGCGTGGATGCTCTGGCCGTGGCCACCCGTGAGGTCCTCTCGGGACTGTTGGCGGCGGAGGGCGAGGACGCAGGGGCGGCACTGAGCGAGGCCGGCTCCGACCACTGGTGGCTGACTCTGCGCGGGACCCGGTGGTTTGTTCTTGCCTTCGCGCCCTGCTACCCGGCGTACTCCGCGCGGTTCACCTTCGGCTCTGGCTCCACGTACCTGCTGCTGCAGCCGGTGATGTCCTTCGACCGGCACGCGACGCCCCAGGGCGCGGTGATTGCCGACGAGGTCCGGCAGATGATCAGGCTCGCGCATGTCGGTGCGGGATGTCCGTACGACTCCGCGCTCGCGCAGCAGGACGTCGAGGCCCTCAAGTTCGTCTGGCCGCTCGACCGAGACGATGCACCGGTGCGGTGGTGGCAGAGCGATACCGACGCCGGAAAGGAGTCGGTGTGAGGGCGATTGCCGGGTACAACCGGCTGGCGGCAGAGATCGCGGCGACCCACGCAACCTTGCCGACGACGACATGGGACGCCCCGGCAGAAATGCTCGATGCGGCGTGCGGGCTCTTCACGGCAGAACGCGGCGGACGGGAAGACGGCGCCGATGCCGTGCTCGCCGGCATCGCGCGCATCCTCGCTCACGGCCCGTACCCTGCGGTGAGGCTCCATGCGACCGGCTGCGAGCTACTGCCGCCCGACATCCGCCCGGAACGGCCGCTCGGCCCTCCCGAGGAGGACGTGCTGCTCCACGCGATTGCCCTGGCAACATCCCCCGGCACAGAGCCCTGGCCCCACGGTCCGGTCGATCGCGAGAGTCTTTCGGAGGCGATACCGGCACTGGCCGGCGCCGTACCCTGCCGGACGACGGCTCTGCGGGCCGTTGCGGTCCGGTACCTCCTTCGTCGCTTACCGTCCGCCGACGACCGCCATCGACGCTGGCTGTTACGGCGAATCGCCTGGCTGCTTGATCCTCGAACCGATGACGCCGGAACCCTCCTGTGCCGGCTCACCGGACCGGACGACCCGCTCGTCGCCCGCCTTGGCAGCCAGGATCGTGAGGCGAGCCCGCCTGACTCCTCGGAGCCGTTCCCGCCGGCGGGCTGGCCGTGCTGGCAGACCGAAGACGGGATGCTTCGGCTCGGCGGACGGATCCTCGCCCTCCGCGAGCACCGCCGCCTCACTTTCGCCGACCTGGGCTGGGACGGCCACACCGCGCAGCTCGCCATCAGCCGCGACCTGGCCGCAGGTCTTCGGGCTGGAGACCTGGTGGCGGTACGCGGTACCCGGGGCATCAGCCGTACTGGGCAGCCGACAGTCTTCGTGACCCGCCTGGAGCGCCGCGAGCCCGGCGCCGTACGGGCTGCGCCCGACGCTCTCGCTGCGACCGCAGTGCTGCGCGCAGTCCGCGAGCACCTGGCTGCCGCCGGCTTCGCCGAGGTGATCACCCCGGTCCTGACGGATGGGTACTTCGGAGGCGCCGCCCGACCTTTCGCCACGTGGGCTGCCGCGGCGGGACGCCACCAGTACCTCCGCGTCACCACCGAGCTGGCCCTGCTGGATGTGATCGCCTCTGGCACGAGCCGCTGCTACGAGATTGGCCCGAGCTTCCGTAACGAGGGACTGCGCGGGCAGCCGGCCAAGGAGTTCCTCATGCTGGAGGCGTACGCCGTCGACTTCGACCTTGGCGGGATGACCGAGTACGCGGTCAGCCTCGCCCGAAAAGTGACGGTGCACCAGGGATCCCTGCGGAGAATGTCCTTCGACGAGGCATTCCGGGAGGTGTCCGGCGTCGACCTGTCAGACGTCCCAGCGATCCGTGCTCTGTCCGACGAGCACATCCCAGTCACCGCCGCCCGCACAGATGACCCGGACATCCTGGCCCGGCGCCTCTGGCGCAGCAGCCTGCGACACCGGTTACAGGGGCTCGCCGCCATCGACGGCATCCCCGGCCCTGCCTCGCCACTCATCGCTGGTACCGGACGGGCCGCTCAGCGGGTATGGCTGTACGTCGACGGGCTTGAGGTCGCCGAGGTCAGCCGGAACGAGCGGAATACCGGGCTGCTCGCGGAGGCCTTCCAGAGCCAGTTCGCCGACGACCCGCATCCCGTCCACCGCGACTATCGGAAGGCCGTCGACATGTTCGCGGGTGGCGTTCCGCCCTGCGTCGGCATCGGACTCAGCGTTACCCGGCTGGCGCAGCTGGCTCGTCGGCACGCCACACGGCTGACCGTCCCTTCACCTCGACAGGAGTCACGATGACGGTGCCAAGGGCGGTCTCCGACCCGGACCAGACCAAATGGCTGGCCGGCAACCAGACGATGTGGGACGCCCGCGTCCCGCTCCACGCGACCAGTGACTGGTACGACCTCGACGGCTTCCGAAGCGGCAGGCTCGCCTTGGACGACCTGGAGCTCGCAGGGGTCGGAGACATCCGAGGCCGGAGCCTTCTCCACCTCCAGTGCCACTTCGGCCTCGGCACCCTCTCCTGGGCTCGGCTCGGCGCTGACGCCACCGGCGTCGACTTCTCAGCCGAGGCCATCTTCCAAGCCCGGACGCTGGCCGGAGAGCTGGACCTGCCCGCGCACTTCGAGCAAGCCGAAGTCTCCGTGTGCCGGCTTGGCCGTACCTTCGACGTCTGCTTCACCACCTGGGGCGTCCTCATGTGGCTCCCCGACCTCGGAGCCTGGGCACGCACCATTGCCGAACACCTGCGACCCGGAGGCGAGTTCTTCCTCGCCGAGGGCCACCCGCACCTGTTCATCTGGGACGACGAGCGCGACGGCGCCGGCTACCTGCCCCGCAATCCGTACTTCCGGCACCGCGAACCCGTTGTCGACGCCGAGGCCAGCACCTATGTCGACACCAGCCACCAGCTCGGACACCCGCAGTATCGCTGGAACCACCCGATCTCCGAAGTGGTGACGGCCATCGCCAACGCAGGGCTGCGCATCACCGAGCTCACCGAGCACCCACGCCTGCCCTGGCAACCGCTGTCGTGGATGATGCCCGACCAGCGGCCGGGTTGGTGGCGTATCGAGCACGACCCCTTCCCGCTCAGCTTCACCCTCAAAGCCGTCAAGGAGAACCGCACGTGACTACGACCTCCGCCCGCTTCGTCGCCTGGCCGGTCCCCAAGATCCCGCGAAGCGCCGACGACGTCTGGTCGGCTGGCTACCCGAACTTCGTTGCCATGGTCAACCAGACCAACGTCATGCCGGGCGCGTTCGCCACGCTGAACACCTGGGCACTGCAGTCCCGGATGGACCAGGACTCCACAGTCCTCGAAGTCGCCTGCACCACCGGCTTCTCCTCCCGCGAGTTGGCCCGTCTCACGGGCTGCAGCGCGACCGGCTTCGACCTCTCCGCAGACTCCGTCGCCCTGGCTCAGTACAACCACCACGGCACCGGCCGCGACCTGCGGCTGCAGTACGTTCAGGCCGACGGAACGACCTACGCCCCGAACCGCACTTTCAGTCACGTTGTCGTGGGCGCGGCACTCGGATTCTTCCCGGAGCCCGTTGCCATGGCCGCGCGCCTCCCGCACCTCCTGGACGACGGCGGTTACGTTCTCGCCTCGCCGTTCTGGAGCGACAAACCCCTGCCGCCGGACATCGCGGCGCTTCGCCGCGATGTCTTCGGCATCAGCAGCCCGATGGAGACCCGCGAGCAGGCGCTGGCGCTCTTCAAGGGACTCGACGTTCTGTACCAGGCCGACCACGCGCTTGTGTCCGAGAGCGACGCCGATATCCAGCACTACTGTGACTCCACAGTCGACCGGGCGTGCGCGCAGTCCGGCATCGAGGACCCGCTCGTACGAGCGGCGATGCTCGCTCGGCTGCGCTCGATCAAACGTGCCACCAATCGGTTGCGCGAACACCAGAACTACTCGGTCCTTGTCCTGCGCTACAACGCGAGCACCTATCCGCAGCGCTTCGTCGAGCTCTTCTGATGAACATCCAGTAGCCATCCGAGACGGAGGTGCAACACGTGATCGTCTTTGTGAACGGCCCGTTCGGTGTGGGCAAGAGCACTACGGTCGGTATCCTCGCCGACGATCTGCCGGATGCGCTGGTCATCGACCCGGAGAAGGTCGGGCACATGCTGTGGTCCCAACTGCCTGACCGAATGCGGACCGAGGAGTTCGAACTGGAGCCGGTCTGGCCGCCGCTGACCCGCTGCCTCATCGAGGAGGCAGCACGGGCGTACAGCCGGACGCTCTTCGTGCCCATGACCATAGCCCGCACTACCGTCTTCGCCCAGGTTGTCGGGACGCTGCGCGAACAGGGCCAAGAGGTACACCACTTCACCCTGCTCGCCGACGCCGCAACCATCCGGGACCGCCTCCGCGCCCGGGGCGAAGGCCCGGACAAGTGGGGTGAACTCAGCTGGGAGGGCCTGCAGGTCGAACGCTGCCTTGCCGCTCTCTCCGAGCCCCTCTTCGCGACGCACCTGGAGACCGCAGAACGCAGCGCCCGGGCCGTAGCAGACGAGATCCTCAGCCTCACCGGCCTCCGCCGGTCCCCCGGCACTGTGGCGTAGGAGCGAGTGGAGACGGGGCGGGGCCATGTCGGACCCCGCCCCATCGAATCATGCGACGGTCAGCAGCGACCTGATGCGTTCCGCGCCGAGGGCCAGCAGGAGCGTGGGAAGCCGCGGACCGGTGTCCCGCCCGACCAGCAGCGTGTACAGCAACGAGAAGAGCGCACGCTGAGCCGTCTTCAGTTCCGGCGTCGCGGGTACGTCCAGCTCCAGGCCGGCCTGCAGCTTCGGCACCCCGTAGACGAGGGCAGTCAGCCCGGGCAGTGACCAGTGCTCGTCCAGCCCGTCGATCAGGAGCTTCAGCGCCTCGCGTTCGGCCGGCGACAACTGCTCCAGCCTCGCGAGGTCGGGCTCTGTCCGAACCTGCGTGCGCTCTTCGGCCGGAACATAGCCGGTCACCCAGGCCTGTGCGCGGTCGAGCCGAGGTCGGGCCTGGTCCAGGTCTGCCAGCGGCGTCTCCGCAGCGAAGTCCCGGAGGATGCGGAGCGTCTGCTCCTCGTCGCCGGTGGTGATGTCCACCACCGAGGCGAGTGTCCGGAACGGCAGGACCAACTCGGTGGTAGGCAGTGTCCGAGTCGCGGAACCGATCGACCGCTCCCTCACCGCCAGTTCCGTCGGCTCGGCTTGCCCGGCGGCGGCCTTACGACCGAGTGCGTCCCACTCGTCGTACAGCCGGTTGACCTCCTGATCGAAGGCCACGGTGATCGCCTGGTTCGGCTTCCGCCGGGCGTACAGCCACCGAAGCAGCGGTGCTTCGAGGATCTGCAGGGCGTTGGTGGGCGTCGGAGCACCGCCGGCCGATCCGCTCAGCTTGGCGGCACCGCTGATGCCGACGAAGGAGTATCCGAGGTAGGTGGGGGGATGGCCGCTGAAGACCTCCCGCACCAGCTGGGAGCCGACGGTGAAGCTTGAACCGGGGGAGGAGTGGTCGACCCCGCCGGCCTCGAAGGTGACGCCTTCGTGCGCCCAGCGCATCGGCCAGTCGACCTTCCAGACCAGCTTGCCGCCATTGCCCTCGGAGAGCGCGGAGCCGTCGCTGTGGCCGCACTGGCAGGTGTAGCGGATCTCGGTGCTGTCCTCGTCGAAGGAGCTGATGGCTGTGGTGTCCCGCCCGCATGCCGCGCAGTACGGCTTGTACGGGTAGTAACCACTGTCGGTGGCTCCCTCGTCGCTTTCGTCCTCGTCCACCTCGGCTTCTGCGGCCTGCGCCTGCTTGGTGCGGTAGCGGCCGAGGACGGCATCGATCTTCTCCCGGTTCCGCATCGCGTGCAGGATCTGCTCGCGATAGGCGCCTGAGGTGTACATCTGCGTCTGGCTGATCTCGGTGACTTCGACGCCTAGGTCCGCGAGCGCTGCCCGGAACGGACTCTTGAAGTGTTCCGCCCAGTTCTCGTGCTCACCGCAGGGGTCCGGCACGGCCGTCAGGGGCCGCCCGATGTGCTCGGCGAACGAGGCCGGAAGACCCGCCGGGACCTTGCGGAGCCGGTCGTAGTCGTCCCACGAGAGAATGTGCTCGCACTCCAACCCGCGCCGTCGGATCTCATCGGCGACGAAGTGCGGAACCATGATCTCCCGCAGGTTGCCCAGGTGGATCGGGCCTGACGGGCTGATCCCGGAGGCGCACACCAGGGGCGTACCAGGGCCGCGGCGTTTGCCCTCGGCGACGACCTGGTCCGCTGCACCGACCACCCAATCGCCCTGCTTGACGCCGGCCACTGTCATGCCTCCTGTCGATATGTGCTGCATGAACAACCAGAAGAATACGGGCTGCCAGGGGTTCGGCGAACCGCCCGCCACTCGGACGGCTCTTGACCCTTCTGGCCGTCAGAATCTGTCGGCAGCAACATAATTGGAGTTCCCGAGCGGAACGCATGACCCGCAAGGCGGTGGCATGCCGGCCTGAGCAAGATTCGTTCCGAAGGGGGTTGGGTGGTGGCCGAGATGAGTGGACGCCACTGCGGGGGGTGCCGGGCGCTGTTGAGCCGGTACAACTCCGGAGAACGATGCTCTGCATGTCTCGGGCAGGTGCGGGTCGAGGAGGCGCTCTGACAGGACGCCCGGATCGTCGAGACCGTGGCGGGTTGGGACGTCGGCACCCTTCGCGCGGCTCCTCCGCAAGGCGGTGAACGCCGACAGGTCCACCGCGGCCAAGGCCTCTTGCGCCGGGGTGCGCGAGCTGGCCGATGAAGCCGAGGACTTCGACCTGATGGCGTGGGTCCGAGAGACATCTGCGGCTGGGAGGTGTCGGCGAACGTTCGGCATTGCTCGCCGGGCTACACGATGGCCCGGTGCGGGCACTGTCGTGAGGACGGGGCCGGAAAGCCGGTCGCGAGCAATGCCGGCAGGGTTGACCTGTCTGCCCCGGTCCCACAGGGGATTCGCCGGGCGGTTGGTCGCGCGGGTGGTCACGCCGCGGCCAGGAAAAGCAAAAGGCCCCTGATAAACAGGGGCCTTGCTGGTGTCCGAGGGGGGACTTGAACCCCCACGCCCGATAAAGGGCACTAGCACCTCAAGCTAGCGCGTCTGCCATTCCGCCACCCGGACCGGGTGTTTGTCTTTGAGGCCTTGTCGGTCGCGCTGACAGATGTAACTGTAGCAAAGATCGGCTGGCGGTCCCAAAACGGCCGGGGGTGGGGGTGCGGGGCCGGTGACGGGGACTGGTGGTGGCGTGTGGCGGGGGTGTGACCAGGGGGTTTCGGGAGGTGTCCGCGGGCTTCGCGGGGTGGATCCGGGTGGGGGGCTGGGGGAGGATGGGCGGACGTGCTCGTACGACCTGGGTGCAGGTCCTGGGGGTGGCGCGCTGTCGCGTCCGTGCGGGCAGAGACGAGGAGTGACCGTGAGCGAGCGGAGCGAGTCGACGGAGCGGGCGGCGGCGCCGAAGGTGACGGCCGAGTCGGAGGTCGCCGGGATCTGCCGCGATCTGATCCGGATCGACACCAGCAACTACGGTGACGGTTCCGGGCCGGGGGAGCGGAAGGCCGCCGAGTACGTGGCCGAGCAGCTTGCCGAGTTCGGGATCGAACCGCAGATCTTCGAGTCGGCCAAGGGCCGCGCCTCGACCGTCGTCCGGATCGAGGGGGAGGACCGCTCGCGCCCGGGTCTGCTGATCCACGGCCACACCGACGTGGTGCCGGCCAATGCCGCGGACTGGACGTACGACCCGTTCGCGGGCGAGATCGCGGACGGCTGTGTCTGGGGGCGCGGCGCGGTCGACATGAAGGACATGGACGCGATGACGCTGGCGGTGGTCCGCGACCGCCTGCGCACCGGCCGCAAGCCCCCGCGTGACCTGGTGCTGGCCTTCGTCGCGGACGAGGAGGCGGGCGGCACGTACGGCGCCCGGTACCTGGTGGACAAGCACCCGGACCTGTTCGAGGGTGTGACCGAGGGCATCGGCGAGGTCGGCGGCTTCTCCTTCACCGTCAACGACCAGGTCCGGCTGTACCTGGTGGAGACGGCCGAGAAGGGCATGCACTGGATGCGGCTCACGGTCGAGGGCCGGGCCGGGCACGGGTCGATGGAGAACGACGACAACGCCATCACCGAGCTGTGCGAGGCGGTGGCCCGCCTCGGGCGGCACACCTTCCCGCTGCGGATCACCAAGACCGTCCGGGCTTTCCTGGACGAGCTGTCGGACGCGCTCGGCGTCAAGCTCGACCCGGAGAACATGGACGAGACGCTGCGGGTGCTGGGCGGCATCGCCAAGATGATCGGCACCACGCTGCGCAACACCGCCCAGCCGACCATGCTCGGCGCCGGCTACAAGGTGAACGTGATCCCCGGGCAGGCGACGGCGCACGTGGACGGGCGCTTCCTGCCCGGCTACGAGGAGGAGTTCCTGGCCGAGCTGGACAGCGTGCTCGGCCCGCGGGTGAAGCGCGAGAGCCTGCACTCGGACAAGGCGATCGAGACCAGCTTCGACGGGGCGCTGGTCGAGGCGATGCAGACCGCGCTGCGGGCGGAGGACCCGATCGCGCGGGCCGTGCCGTACTGCCTCTCCGGCGGCACGGACGCCAAGTCGTTCCAGGACCTCGGCATCCGCTGCTTCGGCTTCGCGCCGCTCCAGCTGCCGCCGGAGCTGGACTTCGCGGGGATGTTCCACGGTGTCGACGAGCGGGTGCCGGTGGACGGTCTGAAGTTCGGCGTTCGGGTGCTGGACCGGTTCATCGACGCCTGCTGACCGAGGTCCGCCGGGCCGGCGCGAGCCGGGCGCAGTGACCGGACGGCCCGTCCCCGGAGTGCCGGGGGCGGGCCGACCGCATTGTCCGAGCTAATGATTTGGGACAGCGAGGAGGAGATCGACAGAAACGATTCTGCTTGACTATTCGGGTCGATCATCTGTGCGGTGAATCACCGTTGCGGGTGAATGGGCGGAGCGCTCCGTACCCCGTTTGCCACACTCTCGTTCACTCCTATGCAGCCCGCCGAACGGGTCGCGTTATCCATACAGGAGGAATGATGAAGGTCAAGAAGATCGCCGCCGTTGCCGCCGCCACCGGCGGCCTGGTGCTGGCCGCCGCCGGTATCGCGTCCGCTCACGGTGGCGCCGCCGCCAACGGTGTGGCCGCCGGCTCCCCGGGCGTCGTCTCGGGCAACCAGATCCAGGTCCCGGTGCACATCCCCGTGAACCTCTGCGGCAACACCATCGACGTGATCGGTGTGCTGAACCCGGCGTTCGGCAACCACTGCGCCAACTTCTGAGTCGCGCAGGCTTCTGAGCGCCCGATTGACCGCATGATCGGCTGATCATCGGATCGACTCGCTCGGCCCCCGGGTGGCGGAAACGCCGCACCGGGGGCGCTTGCCTGCTCAGGGCCGGGCGGGGTTCCCTCGGGGGTGGTCGGGGTCATCCCTCGATCGGGTGAAAGAGGTTTGTTTCTCCCGACTTCTCCGCCGGACCTTCGTTATTCCGTGTGCACGCGGAGACCTTGCTATCCATTCGGAAATTCCGACTTTCAGCAGGTCGTCCTGTCGTCTCAATATGTCAGGGGAAAATATGAGGAATGTAGCCAAGAAGGGGCTCCTCACGGCTGTGGCCGCCGGTGGCGTTCTGGCCTCGGCCGCCGGCTACGCCTATGCGGGCGCCGACGCGCAGGGGGTCGCGGCCGGTTCGCCGGGCGTGGCCTCCGGGAACTCGGTGCAGGTGCCGATCGAGGTGCCGATCAACGCCTGCGGCAACACCGTCGACGTGATCGGCCTGCTGAACCCGGCGTACGGCAACCACTGCGCCAACGTCAGCGGGCACCCCGGTGGGGCCGGATCCGGCCACGCGGGTTCGGGCACCGCGGGTTCGGGCACCGAGGGTTCGGGCAACGCGGGCTCCGGTCACGCGGGCTCCGGTCACGCGGGTTCGGGCAGCGCGGGCGCGGGTCAGGCCTCCTCCGGCCAGACCGCCTCCGGGGCGTCGGCCTCCGGAACGGCGGCCGGCTCGCCCGGTGTGCTCTCCGGGAACAGCGTCCAGGCGCCCGTGGACATCCCGGTCAACGCCTGCGGCAACACCGTCGACGTGGTCGGCGTCGGCAACCCCGCGTTCGGCAACGGCTGCGGCAATGTGAGTGCCCCGGTGGCCCCGCCGCACCACGAGTGCTCCGAGGAGTGCGTCTCGCCCTCGCCGACGCCCTGCCCCGGCCAGCCGTGCACGCCGACCTCTCCGCCCACCGGGGAGACCCCGCCGCCCACTCCGCGGTCGGTCACCCCCACTCCCACCCCGCCGGTGACCCCTGGCACGCGCACGACCCCGGCCAGTAGCCCGAGCGGCTCGGCGACTCCGGTCTCGGGCGTCACCAAGGGCTCCACGCCCGGTGGTGGCCAGCTGGCGGCGACCGGCGCGGGCAGCACCGAGCTGCTCGGCGCGGCCGGTCTGGCGCTGCTGCTCGGTGGTGGCGTCCTCTACCGCCGTTCCCGCGCCGGCGCGCGCTGAGCCGGGCGCCTCGATCGGAGGCGGCGGTCGATGTCGCGCGCCCCGCGGCCGTCGGACAGAACGGACGGCCGCAGGGCGCGTGAATGCTCAGGGAGCCCTCAGGACGGGCTCGGCACCTGGGAAGTCGGCGTCGGACGGGCCGGGGCCGGAAGGGTTGGGGCAGGGCGGCCGGGCAGTGACACCCAGACCGTGAACGCCCGGGGGGAGTGCCCGGGGTGGGAAAGGTTCGGGGCGGTGCGCCCGTCACCAGCTCCTGACCTGCCGGATGATCCGCCGCCGCAGCAGCACCGTCCGGCTGCCGTCGGGGAACAGGCGTAGTCTGTCCAGCTCCCAGTGCCCGTACTCGGCGTGCTCGGTGAGCAGTTGGCGTGCCGCGTTGCGGCTGGTGCCGCGCGGCATGCGCAGCGACTGGTACTCGTACTCCGGCTGCCGGACCGGCTTCGGTGGGGTCAAAACGCTCCTCCTGAGGGACACCTGCGGGCAAGCCTACGGCCTGCCTCCGACAACCGGCCGGGTATTTTCGGCCTCGCTCCCCACGCGCCCCTCGCGCGCTCCCTCCGGAGCCCGTCGGCCCGCAGCGGGCCCGCAGCCGTCCGTGGGCCGGCCCGCTGCCGGCCGCTTTCCGTCCGTCGGCCACCCGCCCGCCTGACGGTTCGTCAGCTTTGCTTCTCCTGCTGACGGGATACCCGGAACACGGCTCGCGAAGCGGCACCGGGCGGACCCCGCAGTGCCGTTTCGCGCCCCTCGCACAGGGCGTGCGCGGGCACAGAAGCACGCGGATCGGACATCAGGGGGGAAGTTGCGGTGAAATCGCGGGTGTAGGTGACAACCGCTGTGCGTGGTGACGCCGAGGGGAGATAGCGTCTGCACCATGTCTGATGCCGCGCAGCCCACCATTGCCGAGGTACGCGCCGCCGCCGAGGCGGTCAAGGCCGCCATCGACCGTCATCTGGAAGCGGTGTCAAGCCCCAGCGCAGCGGACGATCCCGCTGTGTTCGCCGCCTACGAGCAGCTCGCGACGGCGGCCATCGCCTACGACCAACTCCTCTACGAGGTCTACGACGAGGTGACCCCCTTCGAGGTCCCCGGTGACGAGGGCCCGGGCGGCTTCCATGGCCCCGAACAGCCCGAGGCGATCAGCGTGCTGATCCGCCGCGACTACCACATCGTCGACTCGAAGCGGCTGCGCGCCCAGGCCGAGCGGCTGGACGACTCGCTGACCCCGGGCGGGGGCGGGACGAGCGGGGTGAACGCCGCGATCGGTGTGCTGTTCGGCGAGTACGAGCCGGACGAGATCGCCGCCCGAAGCGAGGAGTTCGGCCTGGAGGAGGCCGATTCGACGCTCTGGGTCGCCGCCGCCGAGCCGACCGAGCCGGGGGAGTGGCTGCCGGAGCCGTTCGAGCACGCCGACCCGCAGCTGCTGATCTGCCGGTTCGACGTCAGCGAGGTCTACGACGACGAGGACCCCGACGACTGACCGGGGCGGGCGCGGGTGCGCCTGCGCCTGCCACACGGTCGGGGGCGGTACCGGGACGGAAGGTCCGGGTGCCGCCCCCGGCCGTTCGTCCGACAGCGCGCGGCCAGGATCCGACAAGGCGTTCGAAGCGGAAGGCGCGCGACGCGGCGGCGGCTCGGGCGATGCCGACCGCGGCCCCGGCGACGAGCAGACCGGCGAGGCCGGCCGCGATGGTGCCCGAACGTTTCTGCGGGGGCGCGTGGTTTCGGACGTTTCTTTCGCAACGCGGGCGGCGTCAGAGCCGGCGCAGTGCTCCGCCGGTCTGGGTCATGCGTCCAAGGTTCGATCCACCGTTGCCATGAGCCTGCTTTATGGCGAGCCCCGAGCCCCGGCCCGGCGACAGTCCCGCCCCGGCGACAGTCCCGCCCCGGCCCGCGTCCGGGGCGGGCATGCCGACGGGCGGGGCCCGCGTGGGCCCCGCCCGTGGTGTGGTGAGCGACGGTCAGTACGTCTGGGCGGCGTTCTCGGCGAGGATCGCGCGCAGGCGGGTCGTCCGGGGCAGCGCCGGGCGCTCGGCGACGGCCTGCGGGAGCGCCGGACCGGCCGCGTGGACCACGGAGAGATGGCGCTCGCCGCGACCGAAGGCGGTGTAGACCCACTGCCGGGTGAGCGCCTGGGCCGCGTCGTCGGGCAGCACGACCACGGCGCCCGGCCAGCGGCGGCCGGCCGCCTGGTGGACGGTCAGCGCCCAACCGTGCCGCAGCCGGCCGGCCTCCGCGGGCGGGACGGTGCGCCGGGCGCCGTCGGCGTACTCCAGGTGCAGGCCGGCGGCGTCGCCGTCGAGCACCCGGGCCGGGCGGGTGATGCCGGGAGCGGGGGAGTCGACCACCCGGTCGCCCGGGTCGAAGCCTCCGAAGCGGCCGGGGCCGGGGTTGAGCCGGGCCTTCGCGGCGGCGTTGAGCGCCCGGGTGCCGGCGGTGCCGCCGTGGCCGGGGGTGAGCAGCACCACCTGCTCGGCGGGGATGCCGAGCGCGCGCGGAATGGAGTCGGTGAGCAGTTGGACGGCGCGATGGACGGCCTCGCCGCCGTCCTTGGCGGTCAGGATGACCACCTCCTTGTCGGGCGCCTCCACCGGCTGGAGTTCACCGATGCCGACGCCGGAGACCAGCTCGCCGATCGGGCCGAAGTCCGGGGTGCGGGAGGCCGTCGAGGGGCAGACCCGGGCGGCCAGCAGATCGGCGAAGAAGCGGCCCGGGCCGGCCGACCAGAGCTGACCCGGGTCACCGCTGAGGACCAGGCGGGTGCCGTCGGCCAGCGACTCCAGCAGGGTGGCGGCCAGTTCGACGTCCAGCAGCGGCGCGTCCAGGACGACGAGTACGTCCAGGGCGAGCGCGCCGTCCGAGGAGCGGCCGGGGCCGGACACCCCGGAGAGCAGCTCGGCCAGGGTGGCGACCGGCACCGGCGGGTGGTCGGCCGCGCCGTCGGCCGTGCCGCCCGTCGCGGTGACGAGCGCGGCGAAGCTGTTCCGGCCCTGGTCGGTCCAGGTGGCGGCCCAGGCGCGCAGCCCGAGGCCGGTGGCGGCGTTCAGCAGGGCGGCGGGTTCGGCCCGGGCGGCCTCGCCGCCGGTGTGGGTGACCAGGGCGCTTTCGGCCGCCGCGCGGATCAGGGCGGTCGCGGAGGACGAGGGCGCCGCCTCGGCGGCCGCCTCCCAGGCGGCCGGGCCGGGGGCGACGGGCTCCGGCGCGCCCTCCTCGGGCGCGCCCTCCGCCACCTCGTGGGCCTCCGCTGCCTCGCCCGCCTCCGCCTCCGCCTCGCCCGCCTCCGCCTCCGCCTCGCCCGCCTCCGCCTCGACGTCGACGTCCTCCCCGGGGCCGAAGGTGGACATCAGCCGGACCAGCCCGTCCGCCAGGCTCTCCTCCGCCAGCGCCAGCCGCTCCAGGGTGAGCAGCGTCCGGGTCGGCGGTTCGTCGTCCTCGTCGCCGCCGACGGCGGCCTGCGCCTCGGGCCCGGTCAGCTCCTCCTGGAAGGCCATCGCCCGGCCGTCCACCACCGCCGACTGCAGCGCGGTGGCGGAGTCCGGCAGACCGAGCCGGTCGAGCCCGGCCGCGACCTCGCCGATCTCCACGGCGGAGTGGCCGCGCAGCGCCGACTGCTCCAGCAGCCACGGCACCAGCGCCTGGGCCCGGCGGGGGTCGCCAGGGCCGGCGGCGGGGCCGAGCAGGCCGCGGGCGAAGCCGTCCGCGTGCTCGGGGCGGACACCGGGCAGGGACAGCACCGCCCACGGATCGGCACGCAGCTGTTCGGCGGCGCCGTCGCCGAACTCGGCCACGGCGGCGGACGCGAGATCGGCGGGTGCGCCGCCCGCGGTCAGCACCTCGGCGGTGGCCCGCAGGGCCTGTGCCCGCTGCTCGTCCGTCACGGCGTGCGCCCGGGGCGGCGCCGGCGCGGTTCCACCGGCCGGGGCCGGGGCCGCCGCCGGAGTCGGGGACGACGGGCCCTGGGCCGCCGTGCCCTGGGCCGCCGTGCTCTGGGCCGCCGTGCTCTGCGGCGCCGCGCTCGGCGAGGACGGGGCCTGCGAGGAGGAGGCCTGCGGTGCCGGGGCCTGCGGTGCCGGGATTCCGGACGCCGGGCCGATCTGCTGCTTCCCGGTCGCCCCGATCGCCCGGATCGCCGCCGCCACCGCCGCGACGGCGGCCGCCTTGTCGCCGCGGTCCGCGCCCGCCTGGTCGCCGCCGTCCACGCCCGCCGAGGTCTCCTCCGGAGCGCCGTTCTCCGTGTCACTCATCGTTCGCTCCAAGAAAGGTCACTCCACTGCTGGCGCCGGGCCTCCGCCGCAGGCGCGGCCGGCGTGGTCGGGCCGGCCGTGCCGCGCGCGGCGGCCCGGTCGGTCAGGTCGGTCGATCGGTCGATTCAGTTGGTCGGTGAGCGGCCGGGAACAGACGGACCGCACCCGGGCCGTTCTACAGCTCGGTCCACCCCTGGTCCGGGTACCGGTGCACCGGCGACGAGATGTCGTCGAGCGCACCACGGATCTCACCCGGAAGCGTAAGCGCCTCCACCGACAGTGCCGCCTGCAGTTGCGCCACCGTCCGGGCGCCGACCAGCGCGCTGGCCACCCCGGGCCGGTCCCGGACCCAGGCCAGGGCCACCGCGAGCGGGCTGCTGGCCAGCCCGTCGGCGGCGGTGGCGACGGCGTCCACGATCCGCCGCGAGCGCTCCCCGAGGTACGGCTGGACGAAGCCGGACAGGTACGGCGAGGCGCCGCGCGAGTCCTGCGGCACGCCGTGCCGGTACTTGCCGGTGAGCACGCCCCGCCCGAGCGGCGAGGAGGCGAGCACGCCCACGCCCGCGTCCCGGGCCGCGGGCAGTGCCTCGCGCTCGATGCCCCGCTGGAGCAGCGAGTACTCCAGCTGCGCCCCGGCCAGCGGCGTGCGGCCGTGGTGGGCGTGCTGCCAGGTGGCGGCCTTGGCGAGCTGCCAGCCGCTGTAGTCGCAGACGCCGACGTACCGGGCGCGCCCGGAGGCCACGGCGATGTCGAGGGCGCTGAGCGTCTCCTCCATCGGCGTCGCCGGGTCGAAGGCGTGCACCTGGAGGAGGTCCACGTAGTCGGTGCCGAGGCGGCGGAGCGAGGCGTCCAGGGCGGTGAGCAGGTGGCCGCGGGAGCCGTCGAAGCGGCGGCCGGACTCCGGGACGCTGCCCGCCTTGGTGGCGATGATCAGCTCGGAGCGGGGGATCAGGTTCTCGGTGAGCCGGGAGAGCAGGTACTCGGCGCCCCCGTCGGCGTACACATCGGCGGTGTCGACCAGGTTGCCGCCGGCGTCCACGAACTCCTTGAGCTGCTCGGCGGCCTCGTGCTCGTCGGTGTCGCGGCCCCAGGCCATGGTGCCGAGGCCGAGCCGGGAGACCTGCAGCCCGGTACGGCCGAGGTGACGCTTTTCCATCGGACGGGCCCTCCACTGGCCGGTAAACGTGCAGGTGGGGAGAGGCTTCTCCACGTCGGCTGAGCGTAGCGGCCGGTGCCCGGACAGATGGGCCGACCCGCAGAACGATCACTACTCGCCCGGCTCGCCCGAATGTGACCAGGCCCACGACTACCGGCCAGTAGCATGACCGCCGGGCGCACGGCTACCCTCGCGGACAACCCGACTGGAAGGCATGGCACATGCGACTGGGCATCAACCTCGGCTACTGGGGACTCGGCATGGACGCCGACAACATCGCGGTCGCCGAAGAGGCCGACCGGCTGGGCTACTCGGTCTGCTGGGCGGCCGAGGCGTACGGCTCGGACGCGGCCACCGTGCTGTCGTTCGTCGCGGCCAGGACCGAACGGATCGACGTCGGCTCGGCCATCTTCCAGATCCCGGCCCGCACCCCGGCGATGACCGCGATGACGGCGGCCACCCTGGACACCCTCTCCGGCGGCCGGTTCCGGCTCGGCCTTGGCGTCTCCGGGCCGCAGGTCTCCGAGGGCTGGTACGGCGTGAAGTTCGACAAGCCGCTGGCCCGCACCCGCGAGTACGTCGAGATCATCCGCAAGGCGATGTCCCGTGAGCGCCTGGTCCACGAGGGCGCCCACTGGACGCTGCCGCTGCCCGGCGGGCCCGGCAAGCCGATCAAGCTCACCGTGCACCCGGTGCGCGAGCACATCCCGCTGTACATCGCCGCGATCGGCCCGAAGAACCTGGAGCAGACCGGCGAGATCGCCGACGGCTGGCTCGGCATCTTCTTCTCGCCCGAGCACGCCGCGCTCTCCGTCGACCCGCTGCGGGCCGGCCGCGCCAGGACCGGTCAGAGCCTGGACGGCTTCGACCTCTGCCCGACCGTCACCATCGCGGTCGGCGAGGACGTCGCCGCGGGCGTCGACGCCCAGCGTTCGTACGCCGCGCTCTACATCGGCGGCATGGGCAGCAAGGAGAAGAACTTCTACAACCAGCTCGCCCGGCGGATGGGCTACGAGCAGGCGGCGGACGAGATCCAGCAGAGGTACCTCGCCAAGGACTACGCGGGCGCCGCCGCGGCCGTCCCGCACGACCTGATCGACGCCACCTCGCTGATCGGCGACACCGCCCGGATCGCGGACCGGATGCAGGCCTACGCCGACGCGGGCGTCACCACGCTCACCCTGGCCCCGTCCGGGTTCGGCCTGGACGAGCGGATCACGGCGCTGCGCACCGGCGTCGCGGCCCTGGAGCGCGCCGGGCTGGCCTGAGCCCGACCGCCCCGGCGCCGGGCGGGGGGGCCCCCCCCGGGGGGGGGGGGGGGGCCCGGGGGGGGGGGGGGGCCGCCCCGGGGGGGCGGGGATGAAACCCGCGGGCCCCCCCCCACCCCCCCCCCAACACGACCAGC
>NZ_JBIVRD010000008.1:62522-135481 GCF_044755565.1 Kitasatospora sp. NPDC092286
CCGCGCGCGGCGGGGGGGGGGGGCCGGGCGCGGGGCCCCCCCGGCGCGCCCCCCGCCCGGCGGGGGGGGGGCCCCCGGGGGCGCCCGCGCCCCCCCCCCCCCCCCCCCGGCCGCGCGCTACAGCCAGTCGTGCCGCTTGAACACCCGGTGCAGCACCACGCAGACCGCCACCATCAGCGACAGCGCCGCCGGGTACCCCCAGGGCTGGCGCAGCTCGGGCATGTCGGCGAAGTTCATCCCGTACACGCCCGCGATCATGGTCGGCACGGCGGCCAGCGCCGCCCAGGCCGAGATCTTCCGCATGTCGTTGTTCTGCTGCACGCTGACCTGCGCCAGGTTGGCGCTCAGGATGTCCGACAGCAGCCGGTCCATGCCGTCCACCTGGTCGTTGGCCCGGGCCAGGTGGTCGGCGACGTCCCGCAGGTACGGCAGCGCCCGGGGGGTGATGAACGGCACCCCGCCGCGTTCCAGCCGCAGCATCGGCTCCAGCAGCGGGCCGGTGGCCCGGCGGACCGTCATCAGCTGGCGCTTGTAGCCGTAGATCCGCCCGGCGTTGTCGCGGCCGACCCGGCCGGGGGCGAAGACGTCGGCCTCCAGCTCGTCCAGGTCGGCCTGGAGCCCGGTGGCGACGTCGGCGTACCCGTCCACCACCGTGTCGCAGACCGAGTGCAGCACCGCGCTCGGGCCGTACCGCAGCAGCTCAGGCTGCTCCTCCAGACGGGCCCGCAGGCCGCTGAGCGGGCTGTCGGTGCCGTGGCGGACCGTCATCACGAAGTCCTCGCCGACGAAGACCATCACCTCGCCGCTGGTCACCGCGTGCCCGCCGGGGTGGTAGCCGAGCGTCTTGAGCGCCACGAACAGCGAGCCCTGGTAGGCCTCGATCTTGGGGCGCTGGTGCGCGCTGACGGCGTCCTCGACGGCCAGCGGGTGCAGCGAGAACTCCTTGCTGACCTGGTCGAGTTCCTCGGCGGTCGGCTCGAACAGGCCTATCCAGACGAAGCTGCCCCGGCCGGCCGCCCGCGCGGCGGCCAGGGCGCCGGTGTGGTCGGCGGGCGCCTCGATCCGGAGGCCGTCGCGGTAGATGGCGCAGTGGACGATCATGCGGGACATTCTGACCCCTGCACGGCCGTCGTGGGGCCACCTCGCCCCGCCCGTCGTACCGGTCCGGCCCCCGGCCGTCCCCGCCCGTCGTACCGGTCCGGGCCCGGAGCGGATCCCGGCCGGGAGGTCGTACGCTAGGCCCCATGCCCACCCTGCTGCTCGTCCGCCACGGCCGCTCCACCGCGAACACCGCCGGAATCCTGGCCGGTTGGACGCCCGGGGTGGACCTCGACGACACCGGGCGCGCCCAGGCCGCCACGCTGGCCGGCCGGCTCGCCGGCATCCCGCTGGCCCGGGCGGTCAGCAGCCCGCTGGACCGCTGCCGGCAGACCCTGGAGCCGCTGCTCGCCGCCCGGCCCGAGCTGGGCGCGCCCATCGAGGACGACCGCCTCGGCGAGTGCCACTACGGGGAGTGGACCGGCCGCCCGCTCGCCGAGCTGGCCGGGGAGCCGCTCTGGCGCACCGTCCAGGACCACGCTGCCGCGGCCGCCTTCCCCGGCGGGGAGTCGCTGCGTGAGCTGAGCCACCGTACGGTGAGCGCCGTCCGCGAGTGGAACGAGAAGATCGCCGCCGACCACGGCGGGGACGCGGTCTGGATCGCCTGCTCGCACGGCGACGTGATCAAGGCCGTGGTGGCCGACGCCCTCGGCCTGCACCTCGACCACTTCCAGCGGATCAGCGTCGAGCCCTGCTCGGTCACCGCGATCCGCTACACCCCGCAGCGGCCCTTCGTGCTGAGAATGGGCGACACCGGCGACCTCTCCTCGCTCGCCCCCGGAACGGGCGGCGGCCAGGGCGCTCCGGCCGGGGACGCGGTGGTCGGCGGCGCCACCGGCACCGCCTGAGGCCGGTCCCGCGGCCGGCCCGCCGTGGCCGGGTCCGCCCGCGGCGACCCGGCCGCCACCGCCCGGCCACCCGCCGGTCACCGACTCGGCTCCCCGGCCCCGGCCGGGAGGTCGTAGGGTGACTAGCGAGCCCCGCCACAGCCCAACCCATGACGTCATAACGATCCATACGATCGACTCGATCGACACGATCCGGAGCGAGAGCGTGCCCCGTCAGGTCTTCTTCTACGACCAGCCCGAACGGTTCGTGGCCGGCACCGTCGGCCAGCCCGGCGCCCGGGCGTTCTACCTGCAGGCCAGCGCCCGGGGGCGGATCACCAGCGTGCTGCTGGAGAAGACCCAGGTCGCCGCGCTCGCGGAGCGGATCGAGGAGGTCCTCGACGAGGCCCTGCGGCGCAGCGGCGGCGACGCCGCCATCCCGGCCGCCGCCCCGCAGGACCTGCTCGACACCGCGCCGCTCGACCTGCCGCTGGAGCAGGAGTTCCGGGTCGGCACCATGGCCCTGGCCTGGGACAGCATCGACGGCTGCCTGGTGGTCGAGGCGCAGGCGGTGATCGAGGACGAGGAGGAGGACGGCGGGGACGCCGCCGAGGCGGTCTTCGAGGACGACGAGAAAGGCCCCGACATGCTGCGGGTGCGGCTCTCCGGCGCGATGGCCCGGGTGTTCGCCAAGCGGGCGCTGGACCTGGTCGCGGCCGGCCGCAAGCCCTGCCCGTTCTGCAACCTGCCGCTCGACCCGGAGGGCCATCTGTGCCCGCGCGCGAACGGTTACCGGCGCTGAACACCGAGACCCCGCCCGAGGCCGACCCGGCCGCCGCCGCGGCCCTGGCCGCCGACGTGCCCACCGCTCTGCTGCTGCTGCGCGAGGGCGAGCTGACCGTCCACGGCAGGCTCACCGACGCCTCCAACGCGGCGCTCTACTGCAGCGTCACGCTGGACTCGCTGACCGCGCAGGCCGTCTACAAGCCGGTCGCCGGTGAACGCCCGCTCTGGGACTTCCCGGACGGCACGCTGGCCGGCCGCGAGGTCGCCGCGTACGAGCTCGCCGCCGCCACCGGCTGGGCGCTGATACCGCCCACGGTGCTGCGCGAGGGCCCGTACGGGACGGGCATGGTGCAGCTCTGGGTCGAGCCGGACCCGGGCGCCGATCCGCTGCTCGCCCTCCAGGATCCGCGGGGCCCGGAGGCCGGCTGGCTGCCGATCGTCCGCGCGGAGGTCGGCGACGGCCGGACCGCGCTGCTGGTCCACCCCGACGACCGGCGGCTGCGCCGGATGGCGGTGCTGGACGCCGTCCTCAACAACGCCGACCGCAAGGGCGGTCATCTGATCGCCGCCGCCGACGGCCGGATCTACGGCATCGACCACGGCGTCACCTTCAACACCGAGGGCAAGCTGCGTACCCTGCTCTGGGGCTGGGCCGGGCAGCCGCTGCCCGACGAGGCGCTGGAGGTGCTGGCCGGGCTCGCCGAGCAGCTGGACGGTGCCCTCGGCGAGCGGCTCGCCCCGCACCTGACCGCGGCCGAACTCGCCGCCGCCCGCGCCCGGGTGGCCGAACTCCGCCGCACCGGCCGGCACCCGCTGCCGTCCGAGGAGTGGCCGTCCATCCCCTGGCCGCCGATCTGACCGCCCGTGCCCCGGGCCCGGTCCGGCCCGTCCCGCCGGGCGCATGATCTCCCGGGCCCGGCCAGGCCGGTGCCGCCGGGCGCACGACCGGCCGGACGGCACCCCAGTGGTCTGGACCGGTGGCGCGAGCGGCCGCAGACTGCTCCGATGGACGAGCGACGGACCACCCCCAACCCGCCGACCGCGCCCCACCGGACCGGCCGATGAGCGACACCCGCACGCTGGACCTGCCGATGCACCGTCTCCAGGTCCCGCTGCCGCACCTGCTGCCCTTCGCGATCGGCAGCTTCGACACCATCGGCCCGCTCTCCCGCGCGGGCTTCCCCCACCGGCATTCCTTCTACGAGATCGTCCTCGTCACCGGAGGCCGCGGTGCCCACGTGCTCGACCTGGTCCACCGGCCGCTGCGGCCGCCCCAGTTGTGCGTGATCGCGCCCGGCCAGGTGCACTACTGGGCGGACGCGGACGGTCTCACCGGACAGGTCGTGCTGTTCAACGAGGACTTCCTGTTCTCGCAGCCGAAGGACCTCACCGCGCTGCGCACCCTGGCCGCCCGGCCCGGTCTGCGGCTCGGTGAACAGGCCGGCGCCATCGGCGCGCTGCTGGCCGACATGGAGCACGAGTACCGGACCAGGGCGCCCGGTTACGCGGGTGTGCTGCGGGCGAGCCTGCACATCCTGATCGTCCGCGCGCTGCGGGCCGCGGTCCCCGGCGAGGGCGGTGCGGCGCCCGGCCGGTCGGCCGAACTGGCGTCCGCCTTCACCCGGTTGATCGGTCTGCCGGGCGGGGAGCAGCGCTCGGTGGCCTCCTGTGCGCAGGAGTTGGGCGTCTCGCCCGGCCATCTGCAGACTCTGGTCAAGCAGGTCACCGGCCGGACGCCGGGCCGGCTGATCCGCCAGCAGCAGACCCTGGAGGCCAAACGGCTGCTGGCCTGCACCGATTTGACGATTCGTCAGGTCGCTCGGGGGGCCGGCTTCGGTGATCCGGCCTACTTCTGCCGTTTCTTCCGCCGGGAGACCGGGATGACGCCGGGGGAGTTCCGGGCCCGGGTCGGAGGAAATCACCACGATCCCCGGATCGCGTCCATCGCCGCGGCCCCGGACGCCCCGTAGGTTGACTGCTGGCCGCCGGTGGCCGGCCCGGTCCGTCCGGGCGACCGCCGGCCCGGTCCTTGTCATGCCCCCACCATGGCAAGGACCGCCCACCCATCTCCAGTCCCACCCCCACGAAGGAGTCGGCGCATGCCCGCATCCGAAGAGCCCACCCCCGGGCCGGAGGGCCTGATCGACCGCCGGATCAGCCGCAAGACGGTCCTCAGGGCCGCCGCGGTGCTCGGCACCGCCCCGCTACTGGTCGGCGGCGGGGCCGCGCTGGCCCGCGACCGGGCCGGCACCGGCGAGGCGCCCGGCCTCACCCCCGCCTGCCACGACGGCGACGATCCCACCATCGAGCAGACCGAGGGCCCCTACTTCAAGCCCAACTCCCCGCTGCGGACCTCGCTGATCACCAACAGCACCCCCGGCACCCGGCTGACCGTCAGCGGCTACGTCTTCGGCCGGGCCTGCCTGCCGATCGCGGGCGTCCTGCTCGACTTCTGGCAGGCCGACGTCAACGGCGCCTACGACAACGTCGGGTTCACCTTCCGCGGCCACCAGTTCACCGACGCCCAGGGCGCGTTCAGCCTCACCACCATCGTCCCCGGCCTCTACCCGGGCCGCACCCGGCACATCCACGTGAAGCTCCAGGCGCCCGGCCGCCCGGTGCTCACCACCCAGCTCTACTTCCCGGGTGAGCCGCGCAACAGCACCGACACCATCTACGACGCGCGGCTGCTGATGAACGTCCGCCAGGTCGGCTCGGCGAAGGAGGGCACCTACGACTTCGTCCTGAACGTCCCGCAGACACCCACCACCCCGCCGACCAGCCCGGGCCCCAGCACCACGCCCACCACGCCCCCGACCACCCCGCCCGGCGGCAGCTGGACCGTGGGCACGCTCTACAACGCGGGCGACCGCGTCACCTACTCCGGCGTCTCCTACCAGTGCCTCCAGGGGCACACCGCCGTCACCGGCTGGGAGCCGCCGAACGTGCCGGCCCTCTGGAAGCGGCTGTAGCGGCTCCGGCCGCCTCCCCCGAGGAGCCGGGCGCCCGGTCGGCGGCAGGGTCGGCCGGGCGCTCACCGCCGGGGTGTACGGCCCCGTTCGGACCGGGTCAAGAGCCGGTCCGTATCAGTCGGGAAGCGCTCAGGCAACGCCTGGAAGCGAATCCAGTCGATCTTGCGTACTGGTTAGGCTTTCAAATGTTCGCGAGGTTAAAGTCAGTTCCATGCATGCCTGGCCCGCCTCCGAGGTTCCCGCCCTGCCTGGTCAGGGGCTCCCCCTTCGTATCCACGACACCGCAGCGGGCTGTATCCGGGAGGTCGTGCCGCAGGACGGCACCGCCCGGATCTACGTCTGCGGCATCACGCCCTACGACGCGACCCACATGGGCCACGCCGCCACCTACAACGCCTTCGACCTGGCGCAGCGAGTGTGGAAGGACGCCGGCCACGACGTCCTGTACGTGCAGAACGTCACCGACGTGGACGACCCGCTGCTGGAGCGCGCCGTCGCCACCGGCCAGGACTGGACGGAGCTCGCCGAGCGCGAGACGGCCCTGTTCCGCGAGGACATGACCGCCCTGCGGCTGCTCCCGCCGGCCCACTACATCGGCGCCGTGGAGTCGATCCCGTGGATCGTCCCGCTGGTCCAGAAGCTGCTGGCGAGCGGAGCCGCCTACGAGGTGGACGGCGACATCTACTTCTCGGTCGAGTCCGACCCGCACTTCGGCGAGGTCTCCGGCCTCACCCCCGAGGCCATGCGGCCGGTCTTCGCCGAACGCGGCGGCGACCCGGACCGCCCGGGCAAGCGCAACCCGCTCGACGCCCTGCTCTGGCTCTCCGCCCGCCCGGGCGAGCCCGCCTGGGACACCGAGCTCGGCCACGGCCGCCCCGGCTGGCACATCGAGTGCGTCGCCATCGCCCTGCGCTACCTCGGCATGTCCTTCGACATCCAGGGCGGCGGCAGCGACCTCTCCTTCCCGCACCACGAGATGGGCGCCGCCCACGCCCAGGTCGCCACCGGCCACCACCCGTACGCCAAGGCGTACGTGCACGCCGGCATGGTCGGCCTGGACGGGCACAAGATGTCCAAGTCCCGCGGCAACCTGGTCTTCGTCTCGGCGCTGCGCCGTGAGGGCGTCGACCCGGCGGCGATCCGCCTCGCCCTGCTCTCGCACCACTACCGCGAGGACTGGGAGTGGACGAAGGGCACCCTGGACGAGGCCGTGGAGCGCCTGGCCCGCTGGCGCGCGGCGGTCTCCCGCCCGGACGGCCCGCCGGCGGAGGCGCTGCTCGCCGCGGTCCGCGAGGCGCTCGCGCACGACCTGGACGCGCCCGCCGCGCTGGCCGCCGTCGACCGCTGGGCCGCCCTCCAGGACGCCGAGGGCGGGACGGACATCGGCGCGCCCGGCCTGGTCTCGCGCACCGTGGACGCCCTGCTCGGCGTCGCGCTCTGAGGCGTGCCGGACAAGCCGTAGGCGCGGCCCGGCCGCGACGGTCGAAGGGGCGTCAGGACCACTGGTCCTGACGCCCCTTCGGCATGCCGTAAGCCCGTCCACCCGTCCACCCGGGCGGACGCGTCAGTCGTCCTCGCCGCCGTCCTGGCTCTCCCGGGCGCCCGGCGCCTCGGGGTCGTTCGGCCGTTCCGCCGTGGTCGCGTGCCCGGCGATGGGCTTCTCGCCCGTCGGGCCGACGTTCTCCCGGCGGCGCAGATAGCGCTCGAACTCCCGGGCGATCGCGTCGCCCGAGGCCTCCGGCAGCTCGGCGGTGTCCTGCGCCTCCTCCAGCTGCTGGACGTACTCGGCCACCTCGCTGTCCTCGGCGGCGAGCTGGTCCACGCCGAGCTGCCAGGCCCGGGCGTCCTCGCCGAGCTCGCCCGGCGGGATGCGCAGGTCCAGCAGGTCCTCCAGCTTGTTGATCAGCGCCAGGGTCGCCTTGGGGTTCGGCGGCTGCGCGACGTAGTGCGGCACCGCCGCCCAGAGCGTGACGGCCGGCACACCGGCGTGCGCGCAGGCCTCCTGCAGCACCCCGACGATCCCGGTGGGCCCCTCGTAGCGGCTCTCCTCCAGGTCCAGCCGGCGGGCCAGCTCCGGGTCGGAGGTCACCCCGCTGACCGGCACCGGGCGGCTGTGCGGGGTGTCGCCGAGCAGCGCGCCCAGGATCACCACCAGCTCGGCGCCCAGCTCGTGCGCGAAGCCGAGCAGCTCGTTGCAGAACGAGCGCCAGCGCATGCTGGGCTCGATACCGCGCACCAGGACGATGTCCCGGGTCTTGGGCTCCGTCACCCGGATCACCGAGAGCCGGGTGGTGGGCCAGGTGATCCGGCGGATGCCGCCGTCCAGCCAGACCGTCGGCCGGTTGACCTGGAAGTCGTAGTAGTCCTCCGCGTCCAGGGCGGCGAACACCTTGCCGCCCCAGGTCTCGTCCAGATGTGCCAGAGCCGCGGAGGCGGCGTCGCCCGCGTCGTTCCAGCCCTCGAAGGCGCAGACCATCACCGGGTCGATCAACTCGGGAACATCTTCCAGCTCGATCACCCAGTGTCTCCCTCCGGTCGGCGGACGGCCGTGCACCGCCCCGGCTGGCCTGCCGGGGCGCCGACGGGCCGGCTGCCGACTGTCGAACCTCTCGTCACCGATGGAACGCCTCGCTCCATGGTCCCTACCTGCCCAGCCTACGGGCTTTGATGCGCGGCACGGCCGGGCACCGGGACAGTCTGGGGGAGCGGGGCGCCATGATCCAGCGGATATCCGCAGGGCGCCGACGGCAGCCGCCGGCCGCCGTGTCTACCGGGGCCCGGTGGCGGCCGTGACGGCCGGGAGATAGCCGAGGGACTGGCCCTCGGAGGTGGGGTGGAAGGACTCCCAGAGCCTGGTCAGCACGATTCCGGTGATCCACTCCCGCCCCGCGCCCGCGCAGACGCCGTGGCCCTCGAACGGTGCCCGGACGTCCGCGAAGGCGAAGCCCCGGGCTTCGGCCTGACGGTTGATCAGCTCGTCGAGCCCGTCGGTGAGCGCGTTGAACCGCTGCCGGCGGGCGTCGGTGCCGATCAGGCAGGTGGTGCCGGTCCGCAGCAGGTGCGGGTAGCCGGTGACCACCACCCGGGCGGCCGGGGCGGCGGCCCGGACGCCGTCGTAGAGGGCGGAGAGCCGGTCGGGCAGCTCCTCGCGCAGCCGGCGCTCGGACTCGTCCAGCGCCTTGTCGCAGCGGCCGTCGGTGGTGAGCGGCTGCAGGCAGCTCCCGGCGGCGTCGGCGAAACCGAGGTCGTTGCCGCCGACGGTGAGGGTCACCACGGTGGTGTCGGCCCCGACCTTCGGCAGCTGGTCGCGCTGGACGTCCGCCGTGGTGGCCCCGGCGCACGCGGCGGCCAGGACGTCGGTGGCACCGTGGTCGGCGGCCCAGAGCGCGGGGTAGGCGCGGGCGCTGCGGTGGCAGTCGCCGCTGTCCTGTTCGTAGGGGCCGGCCGCGACCCCGGCGGCGTAGGAGTCGCCCAGTGCGGCGTACCGGGGCGGGGTGTCGACGGTGTACCCGCCGGCCGCGTGGGCGGGCACGGCGACACAGAGGGCGAGGAGCGGGGCGGCGGCCAGGGCGGCCGGCGGGCGGTGGCGCTGCACGGCGGTTCTCCGGGGGTCCGACGGCCGGGCGCGGTCCGCCTCGACCCGTCAGGCACGGATCGTAGCCGAACCATGACGCATCGTCACATCCCGCCCTGGTGGCGCCACCTCCCGGTCGGGGGCGCCACGATCCACCGCCGGCCGGGGCGGGCGCGGTTCAGCGCACCCAGCCGCGCCGGTAGGAGTCCCAGTGCTCCGGGGTGGCGGCGAAGTCCACGTACAGCGCGACGCCGAAGTTCTGCCGCCGCAGGTCCTGCCGGCCGAGGCCGAGCCGGACGCCGCGCACGGCGGCGTCGACCGTCTCGGCCTTGCCCCAGTGGCCCCACTTGTCCTCCCAGAAGAACGGCAGGCCCATCAGCAGGTCCACGTCCTCCGGGGTGGCCTCCAGCGCGAGCTCGGTCTGCAGGGCGACGTAGCCGCCGAACAGGGGCTCGGTCGGCATGCTGGAGTCGTAGGTCATCACCGCGATCTGGTCGACCCGGCGGGCGGTCTCGGCGAAGTAGGCCCGGTCCCACCACTTGCCGTGGTCGGTGAGCAGGATCCCGGCGGTGTGCAGCCCGGGTACCGGGTCGATCTGCGGGGCGGCGACCGACAGCTGCGCGCCGCGCCCGGAGGTCACCTCGCCGACCTGGTCGAGCAGCGAGAGCCAGCCGGCCGAGCCGGGGCGGATCGGCTCCATGTCGAAGTGCACCCCGTCGAAGCCGAGGTCGAGCACCTGGCGGGCGGAGGCGGTGACCCGGTCCCGGGTGGCGGCGTCCTCCAGGTCCAGGGCGTCCTTCTCGGGCTTGACCTCGTCGCCGAGCCAGCTCTGCAGCCGGATCCGCGGCATCGCCCGGTGCACGGCGTCGGTGAACCAGCGGGCCCTCGGGTGGACGGACGGCGGCAGCGAGCCGTCGTGCTCCAGCGGGCCGGTGTGGACGTACAGGTCGCGGATGCCGGTGCCGGCGAGCCGGGCGGCGAGTGCGGCGATGTCCTCCTCGGTCTTGCGGCCGTCCACCCAGGCGTGCCCCAGCCAGACCGCGTCCCGGCCCCGGGTGCGGGCCTCGGGGGAGGCGTCCCCGGTGTACTGCAGCCGCAGGGCCAGCGCCCCCGCGCCGATCGACGCCACCGGTACGGTCAGCGCGACCAGCACCACCGCGAGTGATCTGCGCCACCGCGACCAGCCGCGCCACCTGGTCCGGAGGGCCCGGAACGGTACCCCCAGGATTGTTCCCGCCCGCCGAATGCCTGTCCGGAACTTGGCCATGCAGTTGCTCCCCCCTTGCGGCAGAGCGCTCAGGATACGGAATGCCCACCGGCTCGCGCCGTGGGCCGGATACCCTGGCCACGTGCGTCCCCGAGTCAGCGGGGCCGCAAAGCCGACAGCCGTCGCACCCAGGGAGAAGCCCCATGGCCACTGCAGCCGACCCGTCCATCACTCAGCAGAGCCGCGCGAACGCGCTGCGCGAGGCGCTCGCCACCCGGGTGGTGGTAGCCGACGGAGCGATGGGCACCATGCTCCAGGCGCAGGACCCGAGCCTGGAGGACTTCCAGAACCTGGAAGGCTGCAACGAAGTCCTGAACGTCACCCGCCCCGACATCGTGCGCTCGGTCCACGACGCGTACTTCGCGGTCGGCGTGGACTGCGTGGAGACCAACACCTTCGGCGCCAACTTCTCGGCGCTCGGCGAGTACGACATCCCCGACCGGATCTTCGAGCTGTCCGAGTCCGGCGCCAGGATCGCCCGTGAGGCCGCCGACGCGCACACCGACGGCCGGGTCCGCTGGGTGCTCGGCTCGATCGGCCCCGGCACCAAGCTGCCGACGCTCGGCCACGCCCCGTACGAGACGCTGCGGGACGGTTTCCAGCTGAACGCGGCCGGCCTGATCGCCGGCGGTGCCGACGCGCTGCTGGTGGAGACCAGCCAGGACCTGCTCCAGACCAAGGCCGCCATCCTCGGCTCCAAGCGGGCGCTCGCCGAGGCCGGCCTCGATCTGCCGGTGCTGGTCCAGGTGACCGTGGAGACCACCGGCACCATGCTGCTGGGCTCGGAGATCGGCGCCGCGCTGACCGCGCTGGAGCCGCTCGGCGTGGACTACATCGGCCTGAACTGCGCCACCGGCCCGGCCGAGATGAGCGAGCACCTGCGCTACCTGGCCAAGAACGCGAAGATCGGCCTCTCCTGCATGCCGAACGCGGGCCTGCCGGTGCTGGGCAAGGACGGCGCCCACTACCCGCTGTCCCCGGCCGAGCTGGCCGAGGCGCACGACGTCTTCACCCGCGAGTACGGCCTCTCGCTGGTCGGCGGCTGCTGCGGCACCACGCCCGAGCACCTGCGCCAGGTGGTCGAGCGGGTCCAGGGCCGTCCGATCGCCTCGCGCGACCCGCGCCCGGAGCCCTCGGCGGCCTCGCTGTACCAGGCGGTGCCGTTCCGCCAGGACACCTCGTACCTGGCGATCGGCGAGCGGACCAACGCCAACGGCTCGAAGAAGTTCCGCGAGTCGATGCTGGCCGGCGACTGGCAGGCCTGTGTGGAGATCGCCCGCGACCAGATCCGCGACGGCTCCCACCTGCTGGACCTCTGCGTGGACTACGTCGGCCGCGACGGCGTCGCCGACATGAAGGAGATCGCCGGCCGGCTGGCCACCGCCTCCACCCTGCCGATCGTGCTGGACTCCACCGAGCCGGACGTGCTGCGCGCGGGCCTGGAGGCGCTCGGCGGCCGCGCCCTGCTCAACTCGGTCAACTACGAGGACGGCGACGGCCCGGACACCCGGTTCGGGCGGATCGCCTCGCTGGCCCGCGAGCACGGTGCGGGCCTGATCGCCCTCACCATCGACGAGGAGGGCCAGGCCCGCACCGCCGAGACCAAGGTCGCCATCGCCGAGCGGCTGATCGCCCAGCTCACCACCGAGTACGGCATCGACGAGGGCTCGATCCTGGTCGACTGCCTGGCCTTCACCCTGGGCACCGGCCAGGAGGAGTCCCGCCGGGACGGCGTCGAGACCATCGAGGCGATCCGCGAGCTCAAGCGCCGCCACCCGGACGTGCAGACCACCCTGGGCCTGTCCAACATCTCCTTCGGGCTGAGCCCGGCCGCCCGCATGGTGATCAACTCGGTCTTCCTGAACGAGTGCGTCGAGGCGGGCCTGGACTCCGCGATCGTGCACGCCTCCAAGATCCTGCCGATGGCCCGGATCCCCGAGGACCAGCGCGAGGTCGCCCTCGACCTGGTCTACGACCGCCGCAGCGAGGGCTACGACCCGCTGCAGAAGCTGCTCCAGCTCTTCGAGGGCGTCTCCTCGACCTCGATGAAGGCGTCCAAGGCGGAGGAGCTGGCGGCGCTGCCGCTGGAGGAGCGCCTCCAGCGCCGGATCATCGACGGCGAGCGCAACGGCCTGGAGGCCGACCTGGACGAGGCGCTGACGGAGCGTCCGGCGCTGGAGATCGTCAACAGCACGCTGCTGGCCGGCATGAAGGTGGTCGGCGAGCTGTTCGGCTCCGGCCAGATGCAGCTGCCGTTCGTGCTGCAGTCCGCCGAGGTGATGAAGACCGCGGTGGCCCACCTGGAGCCGCACATGGAGAAGTCCGACGACGAGGGCAAGGGCACCATCGTGCTGGCCACCGTCAAGGGCGACGTCCACGACATCGGCAAGAACCTGGTCGACATCATCCTGTCCAACAACGGCTACAACGTGGTCAACCTGGGCATCAAGCAGCCGGTCTCGGCGATCCTGGACGCCGCCCAGGAGCACCGGGCGGACGTGATCGGGATGTCCGGCCTGCTGGTGAAGTCCACCGTGATCATGAAGGAGAACCTGGAGGAGCTGAACCAGCGCAAGCTGGCGGCCGACTACCCGGTGATCCTCGGCGGCGCCGCGCTCACCCGCGCCTACGTCGAGCAGGACCTGCACGAGATCTACGAGGGCGAGGTCCGCTACGCCCGGGACGCCTTCGAGGGCCTGCGGCTGATGGACGCGCTGATCGCGGTCAAGCGCGGTGTGCCCGGCGCGACCCTGCCGGAGCTCAAGCAGCGCCGGCACGCCCGCACCGAGGTCGTGGAGGAGCCCGAGACCAACCTCGGCCAGGTCCGCTCGGACGTCGCCGTCGACAACACCGTCCCCACCCCGCCGTTCTGGGGCGACCGGATCGTCAAGGGCGTGCCGTTCGCCGACTACGCCTCCTGGCTGGACGAGGACGCGCTGTTCAAGGGCCAGTGGGGCCTCAAGGCGGCGCGCAGCGGCGAAGGGCCCTCGTACGAGGAGCTGGTGGAGACCGAGGGCCGGCCGCGGCTGCGGATGTGGCTGGACCGGCTGCAGACCGAGGGCTGGCTGGAGGCGGCCGTGGTCTACGGCTACTACCCGGCCAACTCCAAGGGCGACGACCTGATCGTCTTCAACGAGGACGGCAGCGAGCGCACCCGCTTCACCTTCCCGCGCCAGCGGCGCGGGCGGCGGCTCTGCCTGGCGGACTTCTTCCGCCCCGAGGAGTCGGGCGTCAAGGACGTGGTGGGCCTGCAGGTGGTCACCATGGGCAACCGGATCTCCGAGGCGGCGAACGAGCTGTTCGCCAACAACTCCTACCGGGACTACCTGGAGCTGCACGGCCTCTCCGTGCAGCTGGCCGAGGCGCTGGCCGAGTTCTGGCACGCCCGGGTCCGCTACGAGCTGGGCTTCTCCGGCGAGGACCCGCAGGACGTCAAGGACATGTTCGCGCTGAAGTACCGGGGCGCCCGGTTCTCGCTCGGCTACGGGGCCTGCCCGGAGCTGGAGGACCGCGCCAAGATCGCCGAGCTGCTGCGGCCGGAGCGGATCGGCGTGGTGCTCTCCGAGGAGTTCCAGCTGCACCCGGAGCAGTCCACCGACGCGATCGTGATCCACCACCCCGAGGCCAAGTACTTCAACGCCCGGTAACCCGGAGGCTGCGCAGCGTTCGCTCTTTTCGGGTGGGCGGGGCGTATCCTGGATCATCCTGAACGGGCCGGTCCGCTCACCAGCGGGCCGGCCCGTGCCATCCCCAGGGGCCTGCCCCGGGGCACGGACGGAAGGATCCCCGCCATGACGACCATCTCCACCACCACCCGCGCCCTCGACCACGGCCGGGGCCTGCAGGCGGTGCTGCTGGACATGGACGGGACCCTGGTGGACACCGAGGACTTCTGGTGGCAGGCCGAGGCCTCGCTCTTCGCCGAGCTGGGCTACGCGCTGGACGAGAACGACCGCGCCCATGTGGTCGGCGGCCCGATGACCCGGGTGATCGACTACCTGCTGGCCGCCACCGGCGTGGACCTCTCGCCGGCCGACCTGACCGTCCTGATCAACCAGCGCTTCGTGGATCTGCTGGCGGGCGGCGTACCGCTCATGCCCGGCGCCGAACGGCTTCTCAACACCCTTGCCGCGCACGGGGTTCCGGCCGCCCTGGTGTCGGCCTCGCAGCGGCACATCATCGACATCGTGCTGCGGTCGCTGGGCGCCCACCACTTCGCCTTCACGGTCGCCGGGGACGAGGTGCCGCGCACCAAGCCGTACCCGGACCCGTACCTGGAGGCGGCGCGGCGGTTCGGCGCGGAGCCGGGCCGCTGTGTGGTGGTCGAGGACGCGCCGACCGGGGTGCGCTCGGCCGAGGCGGCCGGCTGCCCGGTGATCGCGGTGCCCTCGGTGGCGGTGATCGAGCCCGCCCCCGGGCGGCTGGTGCTGCCCTCGCTGGAGCACATCGATCTTGAACTGCTCCGCTCGCTGGTCACCTCGCGAGTGTGATTGTCGTCTCATTGCACATGGGGCTTACCGGCCGGTAAGCGATCGGAACCGGCCAGTCGACCCGGGTGTCCGGGGAGAAAACGGTCATTGACTGACAACTCGTCGGTGGACCCGTCCCGCACCGTCCCCTCGTGTCCCAACTGTCACCTGTGCGGGTATCGGTGGGGTGTGTTCGATATGGCACGCTACTCCAGTTCGTTCCCCACCCCGAGCCCTGCCACCGCCGCTGACGGGCAACCCCGTCCTGCCCGCGGTGGCACGGCGCCCGGCCCGCGTGCCTTCAGCAACCCCGGAGGCGCACCCCATCGCGGGCCACCGGCCCCCTCGGCCGGACCGCACCCAGAAGGACGCGATCCGTGATGACTTCAGCTGAACGACTGGCAGTGCTCGGCTGCGCCGGCCTGGTCGCCGTCTCGGTGACCGGCTGCGGCTCGGTCACCGAAGCGGTCAAGGGGGACGGCGGCAAGGCGATCACCATGGGCACCACCTCGGTCACCAGTGCGCTGGACCCGGCCGTCGCCTACGACCTGGGCTCCTGGCTGCTGCTGCGCAACACCTTCCAGTCGCTGCTGTCCTACCCGGCCGCCTCCAGCGCGCCCAGCCCGGACGCCGCGCAGTCCTGCGAGTTCACCGGCAACGACGCGGTCCAGTACCACTGCACCCTGCGCCCCGGGCTGAAGTTCTCCAACGGCCACCCGCTCACCGCCGCCGACGTGGTGTACTCCATCGAGCGCACCCGGAAGATCGCCGCGGAGAACGGCCCGGCCGGGCTGCTGGACTCGATCAAGTCGGTCGAGGCCAAGGGCGACAACGAGGTCGTCTTCCAGCTCACCAAGGCCGATGCCACGCTCCCGGCCAAACTGGCCGGCCCGGCCGGCGCCATCGTCGACCACCAGGTCTACCCGGCCGACAAGGCGCTGCCCAACGACAAGCTGGTCGGCTCCGGCCCGTACAAGATCGACTCGATCGAGACCATGTCCATCGAGGGCGGCCCGAAGATCCCGGGCAAGGTCGTGCTGTCGCCCAACGACAAGTACAGCGGTGACGCCAAGGTCCGGAACGCGAAGTTCACCCTGCGCTACTTCGACAAGACGGGCGAGCTGAAGGACGCGCTGGACAAGGGCGAAATCGACCTGACCGACAACAGCCTGGAGCCCAACACCGCGGCCCAGGTCCGGTCCGAGCAGCAGGGCGGCAAGACCGACCTCCAGGTCGTCGAGGGCGACAGCACCGACACCCGTTACCTGGTCTTCAACACCAAGGACGCGACCGGCGGCAACGTCGCCGTCCGGCAGGCCGCCGCCCAGCTGATCGACCGCAAGGCGCTCGCCCGCGACGTCTTCGCGCGTACCGTCCAGCCGCTGTACTCGATGGTCCCGGCCGGCATCACCGGCCACACCACCGCCTTCTTCGACAAGTACGGCGACCAGGACGTCACCAAGGCCAAGGCGATCCTGAACACCGCCAAGGTCCAGATGCCGGTCAAGCTCACCCTCACCTGGTCGCGCTCGCGCGCCGAGGGCGCCGAGAGCGAGATGCTCAAGAAGCAGCTGGAGGCCGGCGGCGTCTTCCAGGTGACGGTCCAGCACGAGGCCGACTGGGACGTCTTCAAGAAGGGCTGGGCGGACGCCAAGTACCAGGCGTACACCATCGGTTGGTTCGCCGACTACCCCGACCCGGACAACTACGTCGCGCCGCTCCTGGTCGAGGGCGGGGCCTACCACCACGGCTGGGACGACACCCGGATCAGCCAGCGGCTGGTCCCCGACAGCCTCAAGCAGGCCGACCGCACCGCGGCCAACTCGGCCTACGCCCAGATCCAGACCATCGCCGCCGACAACGCGCCGCTGATCCCGCTGTTCCAGAACAAGGCCTTCTACGCCTCGCGTTCGAACATCACCGGCGTGGAGTCGACCGTCGACACCACCGGCGTCTTCCGCTTCTGGGAGATCAGCCGCATCGGCAAGTAGCCGCGCGGCGGCACGGCACCGGGCGACCGGGACACCCTCGGCACGGTGGCCCGTCCGCTCCCCCAGGGTGCGAGGGGGAGCGGACGGGCCACCGTCATGCCCGGGCTCAGAGCGCGCCGGGGCGCACCAGCCCGCTCTCGTACGCGTACACCGCCGCCTGCACCCGGTCGCGCAGCTGGAGCTTGGTCAGCACATGGCCGACATGCGTCTTCACCGTGGTCTCGCTGACGAACAGCTCCGCCGCGATCTCCGCGTTCGACAGCCCGCGCGCCACCAGCTTCAGCACCTCCAGCTCACGCTCGGTCAGCGCGTTCAGCGCCTGCGGCGGCGCCTCCTCGCCCGAGGGCAGCTTGGTGGCGTACATGTCCAGCAGCCGCCGGGTGATGCTCGGCGCCAGCATCGCCGCGCCGTCCGCGACCACCCGGATCGCCTGCACCAGCTCCTCGGCCGGCACGTCCTTCAGCAGGAAGCCGCTGGCGCCCGCGCGCAGCGCCTCCACCACGTACTCGTCCAGATCGAAGGTGGTCAGCACCAGCACCTTGGCCGGGCCGTCCCGACCCGGCCCGGCGATCCGGCGGGTCGCCTCCACGCCGTCCATCCTGGGCATCCGGATGTCCATCAGCACCACGTCGGGCTGGAGCGCCCGGACCTGGTCCAGCGCCTGCTGTCCGTCGCCGGCCTCGCCGACCACCACCAGGTCGGACTCGGCCTCCAGGATCATCCGGAAACCGGTGCGAAGCAGCGGCTGATCGTCGACCAGCAGCACTCGGATCGTCACCTAGGACTCCTTGCTCATCGGATCCCCCGTGGGATCGTCTTCGTCGGACGTACGGGCCAGCGGCAGCGGGTACGGCGGGGGAGTGCCGCCGAACTCCGGGCAGCTGGCCTGATGGTCGCACCAGTCGCAGAGCCGGTTGCGGGTCGCCGGGAAGTCCCCGGTCGCCACCGCGTGGGTGATCCGCTCCCAGATCGCCCGCAGCTTGCGCTCCACCGCGAGCAGGTCCGCCTCGTCCGGGTCGTAGCTCACCACGTCCCCGCCCCCGCCGAGGTACACCAGCTGCAACCGCTTGGGGAGCACGCCCTTCCAGCGCCACACCACCAGCGCGTAGAACTTCATCTGGAACATCGCCTTGGCCTCGAAGTCCCGTGAGGGCGCCCGGCCGGTCTTGTAGTCCACCAGCCGGACCTCGCCGGTCGGTGCGACGTCCACCCGGTCGATGTAGCCGCGCAGCAGCAGCCCCGACTCCAGGGCCGTCTCCACGTACAGCTCCCGCTCCACCGGGTGCAGCCGGGTCGGGTCCTCCAGCCGGAACCACCGCTCGACCAGCTTCTCGGCGTCCGCCAGCCAGCGCGTCAGCGCCGCCCCGTCCGGATCCTCGGGGAACAGCGAGAGCAGCTCCGGCCGCTCGCCCAGCAGTCGCTCCCACTGCGGGCGCAGCAGGCCCAGCGCCCGCTCCGGTGTCCGCTCCGCCGCCGGGCTGTCGAACAGCCGCTCCAGCACCGCGTGCACCAGCGTGCCCCGGGTCGCCGCCGCGCTCGGCGGCTCCGGCAGCCGGTCGATCACCCGCAGCCGGTACAGCAGCGGGCAGGTCAGGAAGTCCCCCGCACGCGACGGGGACAGGCCGGTCGGGGGCGCCGCCGGACGCGCCGGGGCCACGGCGGCACGGCTGGTGTCGGTCTGCTGCATACCCCGACCCTATTGCCCTGCGCTGTCATCCCGCTGCCACGGGGCTGCCGCCCGCGGGCCCACACTGGGTATGAAGGCAGAGAGAGGGGCGCGCGGAGGACCGCGGCCCCGATCACGTAGCGTGGGCGCACCGGCGCGCGGCGCACGGCGGGGGAACCGACCGAAGGGATCACGGTGAGCGACAGCAGGGGTCGGCAGACCTCCGACCAGCCACCGCACAGCGGCGGCGCCCAGCCCGGGCCGCCGCCCGAGGAACCGGAACGGCGGAGCGGAATCCTGATGGGCCGCCCCTTCGGCGTGCCCATCTACGTCACCCCCTCCTGGTTCGTCATCGCCGCCCTGATCACCTGGGTCTTCGGCGGCCAGCTCGACCGCGTCCTGCCCGGCCTCGGCGCCGCCCGCTACCTCGTGGCGTTCTCCTTCGCCGTCGCCTTCTACGGCTCCGTCCTGGTGCACGAACTCGCCCACACCGTCGTCGCCCTGCGCTACCGGCTCGGCGTGCGCCGGATCCAGCTGCAGTTCTTCGGCGGTGTCTCGGAGATCGAGAACGAGGCCGAGACCCCCTGGCGGGAGTTCTGGCTGGCCTTCGTCGGCCCGCTGCTCTCGCTGGCGCTCGGCGGCCTCTTCTACCTCGCCCTCCAGGCCGTGGAGCTCTCCACCGTGCCCGGGGTGCTGCTGACCGGCCTGATGGTCAGCAACCTCGTCGTCGCCGCCTTCAACCTGCTGCCGGGCCTGCCGCTGGACGGCGGCCGGATGCTGCGCGCCGTCGTCTGGGGCGTCACCGGCAAGCCCATGAGCGGCACCGTCGCCGCCGCCTGGATCGGCCGGGCGCTGGCCATCGCCGTCCTGATCGGCCTGCCGCTGCTCAGCGCCGCCCGCGGCGTCGAGCGCAGCAGCACCGACACCCTGGTCGACGCGGTGCTGGCCGCCGTCCTCGCCGCGATCATCTGGAACGGCGCCGGCGGCAGCCTGCGCAACGCCCGGCTCAAGGAGGCTCTGCCCGGTCTGCGGCTGCGCGACCTCGCCCGCCGGGCCGTCGAGGTCACCGCCGACACCCCGCTCGGCGAGGCGCTGCGGCAGGCCCGTGAGGCCCGGGCCGGCGCCCTGGTCGTGGTGGACGGCCGCGGCGAGCCGGTCGGGCTGGTCCGCGAGTCCGCCGTCCGGGCCGTCCCCGAGCACCGTCGCCCCTGGGTGGCCGTCGGGGCGCTGGCCCGCGACCTCGAACCCGGCCTGCGGCTGGCCGCCGACCTCACCGGCGAGGACCTGCTGCGCGCCGTGCGCGCCACCCCCGCCGGGGAGTACCTGGTGGTCGAGGCCGACGGCCGGGTGTACGGCGTCGCCGCGCTCACCGACATCGAGCAGCGCCTCACCGCCGCCGTCGCCGGCCGCTGAGGCCCCCGCCGGACCGGGCGGTGATCACCGTGGTCGGCCGGAGCGCGGGCTTCCCTTAGGATTGTCCGCATGTCCGAACCGACCGGTGCCACCCGCCGACGCGGGCCCTTCCAGGTCGGGGACCAGGTCCAGCTGACCGACCCCAAGGGCCGCCACTACACGTTCACGCTCCAGGCCGGGAACCAGTTCCACACCCACAAGGGTGCGTTCCCCCACGACGAGCTGATCGGCGCCCCCGAGGGCACGGTCGTGCGCACCACGGGGAACGTCCCGTACCTCGCGCTGCGCCCCCTGCTCCCCGACTACGTCCTGTCCATGCCGCGCGGCGCCGCCGTGATCTACCCCAAGGACGCGGGGCAGATCCTGGCGATGGCCGACATCTTCGCCGGCGCCCGCGTCGTCGAGGCCGGCGTCGGCTCCGGCGCGCTCTCCAGCTACCTGCTGCGCGCCGTGGGCGACACCGGGCTGCTCGCCTCCTACGAGCGCCGGCAGGACTTCGCCGACATCGCCAAGGGCAACGTCGAGCGCTACTTCGGCGGGCCGCACCCGGCGTGGAAGCTCACCGTCGGCGACCTCCAGGACAACCTGGTCGAGACCGACGTCGACCGTGTCATCCTCGACATGCTCGCCCCCTGGGAGTGCCTGGACGTCGCCTCCGAGGCGCTCGTCCCCGGCGGCCTCATCTGCTGCTACGTGGCCACCACCACGCAGATGTCGAAGACCGTCGAGGCGCTGCGCGAGCACGGCACCTTCACCGAGCCGCAGGCCTGGGAGACCATGGTCCGCACCTGGCACCTGGAGGGCCTGGCGGTCCGCCCGGACCACCGGATGATCGGCCACACCGGCTTCCTGCTCACCGCCCGCCGCCTCGCCGACGGCGTCGAGCCGCCGCTGCGCCGCCGCCGCCCGGCCAAGGGCGCCTACGGCGAGGACTACGACAACGGCACCCCGGAGCCGAGCCTCCAGGAGCGCGCCGCGGCCCGGGCCGCCGCCGCCCGCACCGCTCCCGCCGACGAGACCGACCTCGGCTGACGCACGACCGCCGGAAGGGGTGGTACGACGGGCTCCCCGCCCGCCCGTACCACCCCTTCGTGCTTCCCGCACCCGGGTCGCCGGCCGGCCCGGGGCGTGTGGGACGATGCTCGCTCACACAGACCACTGGAGGGGACGCCTGGTGGAGACCGCGGTCAAGGCGACGGCTGACAGGCAGACACCGCGGGGCCGTACCCGGCCCGGGGAGACGCGCTCCACCCCCTGGCACTGGGCCCTCACGGTCGTCGGCTGCGCTGCCGTGGTGGCCACCACGCTGGCGGCCAACCCGGCCACCGGCACCCCCGGGCCCGCCCGGCCCACGCCCCGGGCCCTCCCGGCGGCCGTCGCCCCCGACCCGGCGAAGGCCGAACTCCCGCTGGAGTGCGGCCCGTTCCCGGTCCGGATATCCGTCAGCTTCGCCGCCGACCTCGGCGACGGCCGGCCCGGCACCGTCACCGCCGCCCACTGCGCGGCCGAGAACGGCACCCCGCCGGACGCCGTCTACCTGCTCGGACCGGGCACCGACGGCCGTCCCGCGGTGCTGGCCACCCTGCTCTCCGAGCGCGAGAACCTCACCGTCGGCAGGCTCGCCCTGCGCGCCGACGGCGCCATCACCGGTCACGCGCAGGGGTATTCGAGCGACGACGTGCCCCGGTTCAGCCCGGACATCTCACTCGACCTCACCTGGACGCGCAAGAGCGGCGGCTGGGACCGTTCCCAGACCGCCGCCCCGTCGGCACGGGCCTGACCGCTACTCGGCGTCCGGCCCGTACACTTCGGTCCGGTCCGAGACCCGGCGCACGTGGATGCAGTCGCCGGGGCACTCCTTCGCCGAGTCCACCACGTCCTGAAGCAGCGTCAGCGGCACCGGAGCGGTCTCGCCGGGCTGCTGGCGCAACTCGTCCTCCGGCCCCTTCACATAGGCCAGGCCGTCGATGTCGAGCTCGAAGACCTCGGGCGCGTACTGCACGCAGATGCCGTCGCCGGTGCACAGATCCTGGTCGATCCACACCTCCAGCGGCTCGCTCGGCGTCGCCTCTTCGGTCACCGACATGGGTCTCCTGCCGTTTCTGTCCCGGGTCGCCCCTTGTTGAGGGCATTCCCGCCATTCGTACAACGATCGGACCCCAGGCCGTGGTCGCGATCGGATATCGACTCGTTCGACGATACATCTGGTCCGCTTTGGGCGGTGCGCGGTGGGTATCCCCTTAGCAGAGGGGAAGCACGCGAGGGCGAAGATCGGACACGCCCGTTCCATCTTTCTTGATCTAGGGGTTTACGGACCCCTGGTCCCAGGTAGGGTCTGGAAGCGTCCAGCTCCCCGGAGGAGGTGAGGACCGTGGCAGCCCACGATGACGACTACAACCGCAGCACCGGCAAGCCCGCTCGTGGTTCCGACGAGGCCGCTCAGGTCTCGTACCTTGAGCAGGAAATCGCCGTTCTGCGCCGCAAGCTCGCCGACTCGCCGCGCAATTCGAGGATCCTCGAAGAGCGGATCGTCGAGCTCCAGACCAACCTGGCCGGAGTGTCCGCCCAGAACGAACGGCTCGCCTCCACCCTGCGAGAGGCCCGCGACCAGATCGTGGCCCTCAAGGAGGAAGTGGACCGGCTGGCACAGCCCCCGGCCGGATTCGGCGTCTTCCTCGACCAGAACGAGGACGGCACCGCCGACATCTTCGCCGGGGGGCGCAAGCTCCGCGTGAACGTCAGCCCCAACGTCGACCTCGACGAGCTGCGGCGCGGCCAGGAAGTGATGCTCAACGAGGCCCTCAACGTCGTGGACGCGATGGCCTTCGAGCGGATCGGCGACATCGTCACCCTCAAGGAGGTCCTGGAGGACGGCGAACGCGCCCTGGTCATCGGCCACACCGACGAGGAGCGGGTGGTGCGCCTCGCCGAACCGCTGCGCGAGCTCACCATCCGGGCGGGGGACGCCCTGTTGCTGGAGCCCCGCTCCGGCTACGTGTACGAGGTCGTGCCGAAGGCCGAGGTCGAGGAGCTGGTCCTCGAGGAGGTCCCGGACATCGACTACCGCCAGATCGGCGGTCTCAGCAACCAGATCGAGCTGATCCGCGACGCGGTCGAGCTGCCGTACCTGCACGCCGACCTCTTCAAGGAGTACGAGCTGCGCCCGCCCAAGGGCGTCCTGCTCTACGGCCCGCCCGGCTGCGGAAAGACGCTGATCGCCAAGGCGGTGGCGAACTCGCTGGCCAAGAAGGTCGCCGAGGTCACCGGCCGGCCCCAGGGCAAGAGCTACTTCCTCAACATCAAGGGCCCCGAGCTGCTCAACAAGTACGTGGGGGAGACCGAGCGGCAGATCCGCCTGGTCTTCCAGCGGGCCCGGGAGAAGGCCGGCGAGGGCACCCCCGTCATCGTCTTCTTCGACGAGATGGAGTCACTCTTCCGCACCCGCGGTTCGGGCGTCAGCTCGGACGTGGAGAACACCATCGTCCCCCAGCTGCTCGCCGAGATCGACGGCGTGGAGGGCCTGGAGAACGTCATCGTCATCGGCGCCTCGAACCGCGAGGACATGATCGACCCGGCGATCCTGCGGCCCGGCCGCCTGGACGTCAAGATCAAGATCGAGCGCCCGGACGCCGAGGCCGCCAAGGACATCTTCTCCAAGTACCTCAAGGACTCGCTGCCGTTCCACCCGGACGACGTCAAGGAGCACGACGGATCCGTCGAGGCCACCGTGGCGGCGATGATCCAGTCGGTGGTGGAGCGGATGTACTCCGAGACCGAGGAGAACCGGTTCCTGGAGGTCACCTACGCCAACGGTGACAAGGAGGTCCTGTACTTCAAGGACTTCAACTCCGGTGCGATGATCCAGAACATCGTCGACCGTGCGAAGAAGATGGCCATCAAGGACTTCCTCGACCACGGCCAGCGCGGTCTGCGCGTCTCCCACCTGCTCGCCGCCTGCGTGGACGAGTTCAAGGAGAACGAGGACCTGCCGAACACCACCAACCCGGACGACTGGGCCCGGATCTCCGGCAAGAAGGGCGAGCGGATCGTCTTCATCCGCACGCTGGTCACCGGGAAGCAGGGCGCCGAGTCCGGCCGCTCGATCGACACTGTCGCCAACACCGGGCAGTACCTGTAGTCGCAGTACCCGTAACCGAACCACCCGGGCCGGCAGCGGTCCCCGGGACAGCACGCATCCCGTCCGGCTGTGGCGCCTCGCGGCCCCGCAGCCGGACGGCGCGTCTCGGGACCCGGCCGTCGGCGCGGCGTTCTAGGCTCGACCCACCGTTCGCGGGCACAACGCCCGCGTCGGTGTTGTTCAGCGGTACGTCAGCGTGTTCCGCCCGTGGGGGGCGGCGCACCGGGCAAGGAGGGCCGCATGACCGTACGGCGCGTGATGGGCATCGAGACCGAGTACGGGATCTCCGTACCCGGGCACCCCAACGCCAACGCCATGCTCACCTCGTCCCAGATCGTCAACGCGTACGCGGCGGCGATGCACCGGGCTCGGCGGGCCCGTTGGGACTTCGAGGAGGAGAATCCGCTGCGCGACGCCCGGGGCTTCGACCTCGCGCGCGACGTCGCGGACGCCAGCCAGCTGACCGACGAGGACATCGGCCTCGCCAATGTCATCCTCACCAACGGCGCGCGGTTCTACGTGGACCACGCGCACCCCGAGTACAGCTCGCCCGAGGTGACCAACCCGCGCGACGCCGTGCTCTGGGACAAGGCCGGCGAGCGGATCATGGCGGCGGCCGCCCAGCGCGCCCTGGAACTGCCCAACGGCCAGAACATCCTCCTGTACAAGAACAACACCGACAACAAGGGCGCCTCCTACGGCACCCACGAGAACTACCTGATGAAACGGGCGACACCGTTCGCCGACATCGTCCGCCACCTCACCCCGTTCTTCGTCTCCCGCCAGGTGGTCACCGGCGCCGGCCGGGTCGGCATCGGCCAGGACGGCTCCGCCCACGGCTTCCAGATCAGCCAGCGCGCCGACTACTTCGAGGTCGAGGTGGGCCTGGAGACCACCCTCAAGCGGCCGATCATCAACACCCGCGACGAACCGCACGCCGACGCCGAGAAGTACCGCCGGCTCCACGTGATCATCGGGGACGCCAACCTCTCCGAGATCTCCACCTACCTCAAACTGGGCACCACCGCACTGGTCCTGTCGATGATCGAGGACGCCTTCATCGCCTCCGACCTCGCCGTGGACCAGCCGGTGCGCACCCTGCACCGGGTCTCCCACGACCCCTCGCTCAAGCACCTCATCACCCTGCGCAACGGCCGCAGACTCACTGCCGTCCAGCTTCAGCTGGAGTACTTCGAGCTGGCCCGCAAGTACGTCGAGGACCGCTTCGGCAACGACGCGGACGAGCAGACGGTGGACGTCCTGGCCCGCTGGGAGGACGTGCTGGGGCGGCTGGAGCGCGACCCGATGTCGCTCTCCCGGCAGCTGGACTGGATCGCCAAACGGGAGATCCTGGAGGGCTACCGAAGCCGCGACGCCCTGGAGTGGGACAGCTCCCGGCTCCAGCTGGTCGACCTCCAGTACAGCGACGTCCGGCCCGACAAGGGCCTCTACAACCGCCTGGTGGCCCGGGGCCGGTTCGACCGGCTGCTCACCGAGGACGAGGTCCAGCGGGCCGCCACCAAGCCTCCGGAGGACACCAGGGCGTACTTCCGCGGCCGCTGTCTCGAACAGTACGCCGAGCATGTCGCCGCGGCCTCCTGGGACTCGGTGATCTTCGACCTGCCCGGCCGGGACTCGCTGCAGCGGGTCCCCACCCTGGAGCCGCTGCGCGGCACCCGCAACCACGTCAAGGAACTGCTGGACCGCTGTCGCACGGCCGAGGACCTGCTCCGGGTGCTTTCCGGCGGGTAACTTTTCGATCACCATGGGTGAACGTCCGCCGAATGGGAATCATCCGGGGTGGCAGCGGGTGTTGGACAGGAAGTGCCACCGGCAAACCGGGAGCAGCAGTCGCACCTTGTGTATAGGGTCGATGCAGCAAGCAACGACCAAACCGTGCCAGACGATTCGAGCGGGGTGAGGGAAATGGCGAGCAAGGACACCGGCGGCGGCCAGCAGCGGGCGAACCGCTCCTCCGAGGAGGTCGAGGAGCAGGCCGCGGAAGCGCAGAATTCCGACGACCTCAAGGAACGCCAGGAAAAGCTGAGCGATGACGTCGACGCGGTTCTGGACGAAATCGACGAAGTACTCGAGTCCAACGCCGAGGATTTTGTCCGGCAGTTCGTGCAAAAGGGCGGCCAGTAGCCCCGGCAGGGCATTCAGGGAATTCACGGTTGCGACCGCCGAGGGCGGGCGGGCGGCACGGGCCGTCCGTCCGTCCGGGTCCGGCCCCTGCACGGGTGGATAGTGATCGCCGGGCGGGTAGGGTGCGGGCAGCGCGCGCTTCAAGCTACCTGGAAGGAATCGTGTGGAAGCCAACACTCGTGGCACCGGGCGTCTACCGGCTGCCTTCCTGACCCCGGGGTCCTCGTCGTTCCTCGACTTCCTGGCGGAGCACCAGCCGGAGCTGATTCCCGGCCGCCGCAGCCTCCCCGAGGGAGCGGTCGTCGAGGCCCCGCACGGGACGACCATCGTCGCGGCGGTGTTCGACGGCGGCGTGGTGATCGCCGGTGACCGGCGGGCGACCATGGGCAACATGATCGCCCAGCGCGACATGGAGAAGGTCTTCCCGGCCGACGAGTACAGCGCGGTCGGCATCGCGGGCACCGCCGGCCTCGCGGTCGAGATGGTCAGGCTGTTCCAGCTGGAGCTGGAGCACTACGAGAAGATCGAGGGCACCGTGCTCTCCCTGGAGGGCAAGGCCAACCGCCTCACCACCATGATCCGGGGGAACCTGGGCATGGCGATGCAGGGCCTCGCGGTCGTCCCGCTCTTCGCCGGCTACGACCTCGACCTAGGCCGCGGCCGGATCTTCAGCTACGACGTCACCGGAGGCCGCTCCGAGGACCGCGGGTTCGCCGCCACCGGCTCCGGCTCGGTCTTCGCCCGGGGCTCGATGAAGAAGCTCTACCGGGACGGCCTGACGGCCGAGCAGGCCGCCACGCTGGTCGTCCAGGCCCTCTACGACGCGGCCGACGACGACTCCGCCACCGGCGGTCCCGACCTCGCCCGCAAGATCTTCCCGATCGTCTCGCTGATCACCGAGGACGGCTTCCGCCGGCTCACCGAGGCCGAGGTCTCCGCGATCGCCGTCTCCATCACCGACCACCGCCTGGCCCACCCCAACGGCCCGCAGGCCCCGCTGCTCTAGCCATCACTCCTACAGGAAGGGACGACCGCCGGTGTCGACACCGTTCTACGTCTCGCCCCAGCAGGCCATGGCGGACCGCGCGGAGTACGCCCGCAAGGGCATCGCGCGCGGTCGCAGCGTGGTCGTGCTCACCTACGCCGACGGCATCGTCTTCGTCGCCGAGAACACCTCCCGGGCCCTCCACAAGGTCTCCGAGATCTACGACAAGATCGCCTTCGCGGCGGTCGGCCGCTACAACGAGTTCGAGAACCTGCGCATCGGCGGCGTCCGCTACGCCGACCTGCGCGGCTACTCCTACGACCGGGCCGACGTCACCGCCCGCGGCCTGGCCAACGTCTACGCCCAGACGCTCGGCACCATCTTCTCCTCGGTCGGCGAGAAGCCCTACGAGGTCGAGCTGATCGTGGCCGAGGTCGGCCGCACCCCGGACGAGGACCAGATCTACCGGCTCACGCCGGACGGCTCGGTCGTCGACGAGAAGAACTACGTCGTGGTCGGCGGCAACGCCGACTCGATCGGCAACTACCTGGGCCAGCGCCACCGCAGCGGGCTGACCCTCACCGAGGCGATCAAGGTCGCGGTGGACTCCCTCGCCCGGGACCCCAACGGGGGGAGCCCGCGCACCCTGACCCCCGAGCAGCTGGAGGTGGCGGTGCTCGACCGCCAGCGCTTCCAGCAGCGCAAGTTCAAGCGCATCCTGGGCGGCCAGCTCGGCCGCCTGCTCGACGGCGACCAGTCCGCCGAGTCGGACGACGACGAGAAGCCGGCGGCCGCGCCGCCGGAGTAGCAGCGCCAAGGAGTCCCGTACGGCGGTCGCCCGCCGTCGTGCGGGACTTCCTCCGGAGGCCCTCTCAGAGAACGGACGCCTCGTGACTCCTCCCCGACGGTCCAGACCATGGGGCTTCAAGCCCGCCTGACGGCTGGCCCCGGACAAGCCCTGCCCGCTGCCGAAGCAGGGGATCAGCCTAGAAGGCCTGCTGCGGCGCCGAGCCGCAGAGTTCAGGATCCCGATCCGCTTACCGGCCAAAACCGGTGATTCCTTCGAAAGAAGGTGCCATGGACCGCCGAATTTTCGGGCTGGAGAACGAGTACGGCGTCACCTGCACATTCCGGGGACAGCGACGGCTGTCGCCGGACGAGGTGGCCCGGTACCTCTTCCGCCGCGTTGTCTCCTGGGGCCGCAGCAGCAACGTGTTCCTGCGCAACGGTGCCCGGCTCTACCTCGACGTCGGTTCGCACCCCGAGTACGCCACCCCCGAGTGCGACGACGTCGTCGAGCTGGTGACGCACGACAAGGCGGGCGAGCGCATCCTCGAAGGACTCCTGGTCGACGCCGAGCGGCGGCTGCACGAGGAGGGCATCGCGGGGGACGTCTACCTCTTCAAGAACAACACCGACTCGGCCGGCAACTCCTACGGCTGCCACGAGAACTACCTGGTGGCCCGGCACGGCGAGTTCTCCCGGCTGGCCGACGTGCTGATCCCGTTCCTGGTGACCCGCCAGCTGATCTGCGGCGCGGGCAAGGTGCTCCAGACGCCGCGCGGCGCGGTGTACTGCGTCAGCCAGCGCGCCGAGCACATCTGGGAGGGCGTCAGCTCCGCCACCACCCGCTCCCGCCCGATCATCAACACCCGCGACGAGCCGCACGCCGATGCCGAGCGCTACCGCCGGCTGCACGTGATCGTCGGCGACTCCAACATGTCCGAGACCACCACCCTGCTCAAGGTCGGCGCCACCGACCTGGTGCTGCGGCTGATCGAGGCCGGCGTGGTGATGCGCGACCTCACCCTGGAGAACCCGATCCGGGCGATCCGCGAGGTCAGCCACGACCTCACCGGCACCCACCAGGTACGGCTCGCCAACGGCCGCGAGGCCAGCGCGCTGGACATCCAGGAGGAGTACTTCACCAAGGCGCTGGACTTCGCCGACCGCAAGGGCATCAACACCGGGACCATCGCCCGGGTGCTCGAACTGTGGGGCCGCACACTGGAGGCCGTCCGGACCGAGAACCTGGACACCGTGGCCACCGAGATCGACTGGATCATGAAGTACAAGCTCATCGAGCGCTACCGCGCCAAGCACCAGATGGGCATGTCCAACCCGCGGGTGGCCCAGATCGACCTCGCGTACCACGACATCCACCGCCGACGGGGCCTGTTCTACCTGCTCCAGGCCAAGGGGCAGGCGCAGCGGGTGACGACCGACCTCAAGACCTTCGAGGCCAAGTCGATCCCGCCGCAGACCACCCGGGCCCGGCTGCGCGGCGACTTCATCCGCCGGGCGCAGGAGCAGCGCCGCGACTTCACCGTGGACTGGGTGCACCTCAAGCTGAACGACCAGGCGCAGCGCACGGTCCTGTGCAAGGACCCGTTCCGGTCGGTCGACGAGCGGGTGGAGAAGCTCATCGCGGGGATGTGACCTGCGCGGTCGCCCCCGTACGGCGAATGTGATCTTTGCGGTGCCCGGCCCCGGCGGTGTCTACCGGGGCCGGGCACCGCCGGGGCATACGCTGTCCGTCGAGTCCGGAGAGCCGACTTTGACCGACAGTTAGGAACGCCGTGCGCCGCACCGCGGGTTTGCTTCTCACCCTGCCCCTGCTGCTGGCGGTGGCCTGCAGCAGCTCCACCAAGGCGACCAGCCCGGCCACGCCGACGGCGGCCACCGCGGCCCCCACCGTGCCGGCCCCGGTGACCGAGGCCTCGCCGATGCCGACGCTGTCGGAGGGCGGGTTCGGGAGCAAGGCCACCATCACCATCCCCGAGGGGCAGCAGCCCAGCGGTCAGTTCGTGGTGAGCACCGTGAGCGAGGGCGACCGGTCCACGGTCAGCAAGGGCGACTGGGTCACGGTCAACTACACGGCGAAGGACTGGACGACCGGCAAGGACCTGCCCAGCTCGTACGACGCCAACGGCAAGCCGCAGCTGTACCAGGCGGGCAGCGGGCAGCTGGTGCCCGCGTTCGACCAGACCGTGATCGGGAAGAAGGTCGGCAGCCGGCTGCTGGTGGTGGCCCCGCCGGCGGCCGCGTTCGGCAACCAGGGCAGCACCCAGCTCGGGGTGGCCGCGGGGGACACCGTGGTGTTCGTGCTGGACATCATGGAGAGCCTGCCGCAGGACTCCACCCTGTCGGGCACCATGACGCCGCCGCCCGCGACGATGCCGCAGGTGAAGGACAACGGCAAGGCCGCCGTCACGATCACCCTCCCGGCCGGGGAGGCCCCGCCCACCGACCTCCAGCAGGCCGTGCTGATCAAGGGCGAGGGCAAGCAGGTGAAGTCCGGGCAGACCCTGGTGGTGCAGTACACCGGGGTGCTGTGGAGCAACGGCCAGCAGTTCGACTCGTCCTGGAGCCACGGCGGCGCGCAGGCGCTGCAGATCGGCACCGGCAGTGTGATCGAGGGCTGGGACAAGGGCCTGGTCGGCCAGACCGTGGGCAGCAGGGTGCTGCTGGTCGTGCCGCCGGCCCTCGGCTACAAGGACGCGGCGCAGGGCTCGGTGCCGCCGAACTCGACACTGGTCTTCGTGATCGACATTCTTGAGGCGGTCTAGGAAGCCCGAGGCGGTCCGGGAAGCCTGTGGCGGCCCGGGAGGAGGGCCGGTCGGTTCCGTACGCCTGGGCGGGCACTCGCACAGGGAAGCGTCCCTCCTCATCCTGACCTGTCATACTGCCCTCGCACTGTGGTAGGCGCCGCCGGCGTCCGGTTCCCGGGCGGCAGTGCGACAGCACCCCGGCGCTCACCACGCCGGCCGTAGACCTCGAAGACCTCGTGGCGAGATGGATGGGGAGTCATGTCTGAGAAAGCGTCGAGCCCGGGCGGGGCCGGCACCGCGAACGGAAACTCCGCCGGTGATCCGGCTGACTCGCGGCCCGGTGGTCCGCTTCCGGGCGACGGCGAGTCGATCGTCGTACCGCCGTCGATCCTGAAGCAGCAGGCCGGCTGGGCCACGCCCGGCGAGGCCCCGCGGGCGGCGGGCGGGACGAAGACCGACGAGGCCCCGCAGATCTTCGCCTCGAACGTGCGCCGCCAGGAGGCCTCGGAGGCCGGGTACGCCGAGAACCCGCCCGGGGTGGGGAAGCTGGGCGTGATCCTCGGCACCGTGCTCGCCGTGCTGCTGGTCGGCAGCGGTATCACGCTGTACGTGGTGAACCGGGACGACTCCAAGTCGAGCACCGCCAAGCCCGCCGACGCGGCCAAGTCCGCGCCGCCCACGCCGACCGCCGAACCGGTGCCGCCGATCAAGGACAACGCCAAGGTGCTGCCGACGGTCACCGGCGAGTTCGGCAAGAAGGCCGGCATCGAGGTGCCCGCCGAGCAGGCCGACGGCTCCTTCGTCGTCAAGGTTCTCTCGGAGGGCAGCGGCCCCAAGGTCGAGAAGAACTCCTGGACCTCGGTCGACTACACCGCCAAGGACTGGACCACCGGCAAGGACATCCCGAGCTCGTACGACGAGACGGGCAAGCCGCAGATCTTCCAGGCCGGTACGGACGCGCTGATCCCGGCGCTGGACCAGGCCGTGCTCGGCAAGAAGGCCGGCAGCCGGATCCTCGTGGTGGCCCCGCCGGCCGCCGCGTTCGGCGCCCAGGGCAACCCGAGCATGTCGATCGGGGCCGCGGACAACCTGGTCTTCGTGATCGACATCCAGCGCTCCACCGCGGCGGACGCCGTGGTCAGCGGCACCGTCACCCCGCCGCCCGCGGACTTCCCGCAGGTCAAGGACAACGGCAAGAAGCCGGCCGACATCACCCCGGTGGCCGGCGCGGCCGACCCGACCGAGCTGAAGACGCACGTCCTGATCAAGGGCACCGGCCCCAAGGTGGAGAAGGGCGAGAAGGTCGTCGTCCAGTACACCGGCGCGCTCTTCAAGGACGGCAAGGTCTTCGACTCCTCGCTGAGCAAGGGCCAGGCGTTCTCCTTCCCGGTGGGCGGCGGCCAGGTCATCGCCGGCTGGGACCAGGGTCTGGAGGGCCAGACCGTCGGCAGCCGGGTCGAGCTGGTGATCCCCGCCTCGCTGGGGTACAAGGACCAGGCGCAGGGCGACATTCCGGCCAATTCCACCCTGGTGTTCGTGGTCGACATCCTGGATGCCGGTCAGGGCTGATCCACTTTCGGGTGACAATGGTGTGCGTGTGACCTTCGGGCCCGGCCGCGTGGCCGGGCCCGTACGGGCGGCGGGCGCCCGTACCGTGGTCCGGGAACGGACCGGGGGTGCGGGTGCCCGCCGCTTGGTCGTGTATGGAACCAAACCGTGAGAAGAGGCAGTTGTGAGCGACAAGACGAAGCCGGAGATCGACTTTCCGATCGGTGAGCCGCCGGCCGAGCTGCAGATCCGCGACCTCGAGGTCGGCACCGGCGAGGAGGCCAAGCCGGGCCAGGTCGTCGAGGTGCACTACGTCGGCGTGACCTTCGAGACCGGCGAGGAGTTCGACGCCAGCTGGAACCGGGGCAGCAGCTTCAAGTTCCCGCTCGGCGCCGGCCGGGTCATCAAGGGCTGGGACCAGGGTGTCGTCGGCATGAAGGTCGGCGGCCGCCGCGAGCTGGTCATCCCGGCGCACCTCGGGTACGGCAACCAGTCGCCGACGCCGCTCATCCCCGCGGGCTCGACGCTGATCTTCGTGGTCGACCTGCTGGGCGTCTGAGACCGGCCGCTCCACCGGGCCGCACCCCGTACCCGGGGTGCGGCCCCACGCGTTTGCGGACTCGGCTTTTGCAGCGCGTACCGCTACCGGTACGGTCGGTCCCGCCGGGTCGACATATGCCCGGCGGGCGCACCCCGCGCGCGGCGCGGCACACCGGAAGGGTCAGCGATGGCGATCGCCAAGGCAGAGCGGCTGATGAATCTCGCCCTGTGCCTGATGAACACCAGACGTCCGCTCTCCAAGAAGGAGCTGCGGGAATCCATCGAGGCGTACCGCGAGGCCTGGCAGCACAGCAGCGAGGACGCCTTCAACCGGATGTTCGAGCGGGACAAGGACGACCTGCGCGAACTCGGTCTGGTCATCGACGTGGACGAGAACGCCCTCGACGGCGAACTCGGCTACCTCGCCCGCGCCGACCGCAACCGGCTGCCGGAGATCGCCCTGGACGCCGAGGAGGCCGCGGCGCTGACCCTGGCCGCCCGGGTCTGGCAGCAGGCCAAGATGTCCGGCGCGGCCAGCGGCGCCCTGCAGAAGCTGCGCGCGGCCGGCGTGCCGTTCACCGAGGCCGAGGGCCGTACCGCCCTGGAACCGCGGATCCCCGCCCGGGAGAGCGCCTTCGAACCGCTGCTCACCGCCGCCCGCGACCGCCGCCCGGTCACCTTCGAGTACCGCAAGGCCGGTGCCGCCGCCGTCGAGCAGCGCACGGTCGAGCCCTGGGCCCTGGAGTGCTGGCGCGGCCACTGGTACCTGGCCGGCTGGGACCGCGACCGGCGTGACGCCCGGGTGTTCCGGCTCAGCCGGATGACCGGCAGGGTCCGCGCCCGCTCGGGCGCCTTCCTCGGCACCGTCCCCGAGCACGTCGACGTCCGGGCCACCGTCGCCAAGTTCGCCGGCGAGGGTGCCACCGCGACCGCCGCCGTCCGGGTCCGCCGCGGCGCCGGGTTCCCGCTGCGCACCAAGGCGCTGAGCAGCCGCCGGGTCGACGGGACCTGGGACGAGCTGGAGATCCCGTACGGCAACGGGCTCGGCGCCGACCTCGCGGAGTTCGGTCCTGACGTGCTGGTGGTCGGCCCGGAGGAACTGCGCGCCGACGTGATCGACCGGCTGAGCGCCGTCGCCGGACCGGGCGCCGAGGCCGTCAACGACCCGGCCGCCACCGGCCCGGCCGCCACCGAAGGAGTGCGGGCATGAGCAACGCCATCGACCAGACCCGCCGGATGCTCTCGCTGGTCACCTATCTGCGCGAGCGCCCCGGGGCCGAGGTGGCCGAGGTGGCCCGTGCCTTCGGCATCACCGAGCGCGAGCTGATCGGCGACCTCAACGTGCTGCCGATGTGCGGCACCAGCTTCCGCGGCGGCGATCTGCTCGACATCGACACCGACGGCGAGCGGATCTGGTGGCACAACGTCGACGACGTCGCCCAGCCGCTGCGGCTGGCCGCCGACGAGGCGACCGCGCTGCTGGTCGCCGCCCGCGCGGTGGCCGGCCTGCCCGGCCTGCGGGCCGGTGACCGGGAGGCGCTCACCCGGGCCGTCGCCAAGATCGAGAACGCCGCCGGGGACAGCGCCGAGGGCAGCGCCAGGGTCGGGGTCACCTTCGAGGCCGAGAGCCACGTCTTCGCCGACATCGACCGCGCGCTCAGCGAGGGCCGCCGGCTCTGGCTGCGCTACTACTCGCACGGGCGCGGCGGCATGACCGAGCGCGAGGTCGACCCGATCCGGCTGCTCACCGAGGGCCACACCTACCTCGAGGCGTGGTGCCGCACCTCCGAGGACCACCGGATGTTCCGGCTCGACCGGGTCGCCGAGATCAAGGTGCTGGACGTCCCCTCCGACCCGCCGCGCCGCGAGCCGCGCGACCTCTCCGGCGGGCTGGTCAACCCGTCCGCCGACGATCCCGAGGTGGTCGTCGAGGTCTCCTCCGGCGGGCGCTGGGTGGCCGAGTACTACACCCACGACCGGGCCGAGGAACTGCCCGACGGCGGCCTGCGGATCACCCTGCGCAGCGCCGACCCGTCGCAGCTGCGCCCGCTGGCGCTGCGGCTCGGCCGGGACGGGCGGATCGTCTCCCCGCCGGAGCTCGTGGAGCAGGCGCGGTCGGCGGCGCTGGAGGCGCTGGCCGGCTACCGGGAGGGGCAGGTCTGAGCCGTGGAGCCCGGTACCAGATTCAAGGTGTACTGCTCGGAGTGCCGCGAGAAGGTGGACCTGCCGGCGGACGAGTTCCGCCTCACCCTCGGTCGGACCCCGGCCCAGGCGCACTACAGCTTCAGCTGCCCGCTCTGCGGGGCGGCGGTGCGCAAGCCGGCCGGGGAGAAGATCGTCACGGCGCTGACCGGCGCCGGGGTGCGCACCATGCGGCTCGTCCCGGTGGAGGGCTGAGCGGGGCCTCCCGCGCGGCCGGATAGGGTGGTGGCCATGTCCTGGATGCTCGTCGCCGCCGTCCTGCTCGCCACCGCCGGGCTGCTGGTCCTCGGCGTTCTCGCGATCCGGCTCTGGCTGGACGTGCGGACGCTGGCCAAGGGGGTGGACGCCGCCTCCCGGGCGCTGGCCGAGGCGGCCGGCGACCTCGCGGCGGCGGTGCCGGGGCGCTGAACCGCCCGCGGACCCGCCCCGGTCCGGGACGGCCGTTGGTGCACGGGGCTGCTGCGCGGGGGCGGCGGCGCGTTACGCTCTCAGATGGCTCCTGAAGTGCGACTGGGGGCCGCTGTCCTGTTCGGGCGGCCGTCGTCAGGGCGTCACCCGCAGCGGTTACCATCCCCGCAGCGGGCGGCCCACCGGTGCCGCCATGACTGAAGGTGGTCGAGCATGCGGATCTCGCCGACTGCGATCCTGGTGGTCGTCGTTCTTGCCATTCTGCTTTTCGGTGCCAAGCGACTGCCCGATCTGGCGCGTTCGCTCGGCCAGTCGATGCGGATCCTGAAGAGCGAGACCAAGGCGATGCGTTCGGACGGTGCCGCGGACGAGGGCGCGCCGGCGCAGCCCGCGCCCGCCGTGAGCGTCGAATCCGGCGCGGCGAAGACCATCCAGGCCGCTCCCGGGGCGTCCGCCACGGCCCGGCCGGTGACCGAATCGGTCCCGGGGCAGGCGGCCCAGCCGACGGCCGACGGCGGCCGGCCGCGCTGAGCGGCGCGCGACGCACGCGATCATGGGAGGCCCGTCGACCGGCGGGCCTCGACGCACGAGTTGAGGACCGGGGTTGAGCAAGCTCTCCAAGGCGTCTAAGGCGCCCAAGGATCCTGAGGGGCGGATGGCCCTCGCCGACCACCTGCGGGAACTGCGGAACCGCGTGGTCAAGTCGGTCCTGGCGATCGTGCTGATCACGATCGTCGCGGCGATCTACCACAAGCAGATCGAGACCTTCCTGCTGAAGCCACTGCCGCAGTGCACGCCGGAGACGGCCTTCAAGTACGACGGCAAGTGCGCCCAGGTCTCCAACATCGGTCTCACCGCCGGCTTCACCTGGATGCTCAAGGTGTCGCTGACGACGGGCGTGGTCGCCACCGTGCCGATCTGGCTGTACCAGGTCTGGGCCTTCGTGGCGCCCGGTCTGCACCGGCACGAGCGCAAGTACACCGTCATCTTCATGGCCTGCGGCGCGCCGCTGTTCCTGGCCGGTGTGGGCTGCGCGTTCCTGCTGCTCCCGACCACGGTCGAGGTGCTGATCTCGTTCACCCCGAACGGCACCACCCCGATCCTGCCGCCCGAGGACTACTTCGACATCGCCACCAGGATGGTGCTGGTCTTCGGCCTGGCCTTCGAGTTCCCACTGCTGCTCGTGATGCTCAACATGGTCGGCATGGTCACCGGCAAGCGCCTGCTGGGCTGGTGGCGCGGCATGATCATGGGCATCACGGTGTTCGCCGCCTTCGCCACGCCGAGCGCCGACCCGTTGAGCATGCTGGCGCTGGCCGCGCCGATCTGGGGGCTGTACTTCGTCGCCGTGGCCATCGCGATGATCAACGACCGGCGGAAGGCGCGTCGCAACCCCGACTTCGGGCTGAGCGACGAGGAGGCCTCGGAGCTGGACCTCTCGGTGCAGCCGGTGGCCGGGGCGGAGGCCGTGGAGGCGTCCGTCACGCCGGTCGCCGGGGCTCCGGTACCGGCCGCCCGGCACGAGCAGATGGACGACATCACCTGAGGCCCTGACGCGCCCTGAGCCCCGGTCCGCCGTCTTCCGGCGGGCCGGGGCTCTTGCGTCGGCCGGGGGGTTCGCGCAGGCCGGGGCTCTGCTGCGGGGTCGGCCGGGTTGCTCGTGGCCGGACGGCGGGGGCTCTTGGCAGGTTCGATGGCATGTGACATATTACTGCCGTGTCCAAGTCCCAGAGACCTCCCCTGGATGTCCTCGTGGTCGGTGCCGGTGTGGTCGGCGCCGCCTGCGCGTACTACGCCGCCCGCGCCGGACTCGCCGTCGCCGTCGTCGACCGCGGGCCGGTCGCCGGTGGCACCACCGGTGCCGGTGAGGGCAACCTGCTGGTCTCCGACAAGGAGCCCGGCCCCGAGCTCGACCTCGCGCTGTTCAGCGCCGGGCTCTGGCAGGAGCTGGTGCCCGTCCTCGGCCCCGCCGTCGAGTACGAGCCCAAGGGCGGCCTGGTGGTCGCCGCCACCCCGGCCCGGCAGGACGCCCTGCGGGCCTTCGCCCAGAAGCAGGCGACGGCCGGCGTCACCGCCGAGGAGATCCCCGGCGAGCGGCTGCGCGAACTCGAACCCCACCTCGCCCCCGGGCTGGCCGGCGGCTTCCTCTACCCGCAGGACGCCCAGGTCCAGCCCGCGCTGGCCGCCGCCCACCTGCTGCGCGTCGCCCGGCGGGACGGTGCCCTGCTCTACACCGGCGAGACCGTCCGGGCGGTGCGGACCGGAACGGACGGGGCCGTGCTCGGCGTCGAGACCGACCGGCGGCGGCTGGACGCGCCCGCCGTGGTCAACGCCGCCGGCACCTGGGGCGGCGAACTGGCCGCGCTCGCCGGTGTGCACCTGCCGGTGCTGCCCCGGCGCGGCTTCGTCCTGGTGACCGAACCGCTGCCGAGGATCGTCCGGCGCAAGGTCTACGCGGCCGACTACGTCGCGGACGTGGCCAGCGGCTCGGCCGCGCTGCAGACCTCCGCCGTGGTCGAGGGCACCCCCGGCGGGCCGGTGCTGATCGGCGCCAGCCGGGAGCGGGTCGGCTTCGACCGGACCCTCTCGGTGGAGGTGCTGCACCGGCTCGCCGCGCAGGCGGCCGCGCTGTTCCCCGTCCTGGCGGACGTCAGCGTGCTGCGCGCCTACCGGGGCTTCCGCCCGTACCTGCCGGACCATCTGCCCGCGATCGGCGCCGACCCGCGGGTGCCCGGGCTGTACCACGCCTGCGGCCACGAGGGCGCGGGCATCGGGCTGGCTCCGGCGACCGGGCTGCTGATCAGCCGGCAGCTCACCGGCGAACGGCCCGGGCTGGACCTCGAACCGTTCCGGGCCGACCGGTTCCCGGCCGCCTCGTGAACCGTGCGACGGACCGGAACCACCTCGCGCCGTGCCCGAACCACCGCGAACCCGCCGAACAGCCGAGCCGCTGAGCCGCTGAGCCGAGACCGAGAACCTGGAACGGAGAACCCGCTGATGCGCCGTACCCCCGCCGCCCTGGTCGGGGCGGAACCCGGCCCCGCCCACACCATCGAGTTCGACGGCCGGCCCGTCCCCGCACTGCCGGGACAGTCGATCGCCGCCGCGCTCTGGGCCGACGGCGTGCTCGCCTGGCGCACCACCCGGGTGGGCGGCCGGCCGCGCGGGGCGTTCTGCGGGATCGGCGCCTGCTTCGACTGTCTGGCCACCGTGGACGGCCGCCCCAACCAGCGCACCTGCCTGCTCCCCGCCGAGCCCGGCACCACCGTCACCACCCAGGAGGGCAACGGCCGTGCCGACCTCGCCGTCTGACCGCCAGGAGCGGTCCTACGACCTCGCCGTGATCGGGGCCGGCCCGGCCGGGCTCGCCGCCGCCGTGACCGCCGCCGACCTCGGTCTGCGCTGCGCCCTGCTGGACGCGGGCCCGCGCACCGGCGGCCAGTACTACCGCCACCCCGCGCCCGGCCTCGGCGCCGCCCGGCCCGACCGGCTGCACCACGGCTGGTCGGTCTACACCGGCCTGGCGGACCGGCTCGCCGCCCACGAGACCGCCGGCCGGGTCGACTTCCTCGGCGGCCACCAGGTGTGGGCGGCCGAGCGGGCCGGCGACGCGGCGTGGGTGCTGCACGCCACCCTCGGGCCCGGGGCCGGCGACCGGGCGACCGTCCGCGCCGCCGCCCTGCTGCTCGCCACCGGCGCGTACGAGCGACAGCTGCCGTTCCCCGGCTGGACGCTGCCCGGGGTGGTCACCGCGGGCGGGGCGCAGGCCATGCTCAAGGCCGGCCTGGTCCTGCCCGGCCGGCGGATCGTGGTGGCCGGCAGTGGACCGTTGCTGCTCGCGGCCGCCTCCTCGCTGGTCACCGCAGGGGCCGAGGTGCCCGCGGTGGTCGAGGCCACCGACTACCTCGGCTACGCCCGGCGCCCCGGCGTGCTGGCCGCCGTCCCGGCCAAGCTCGTCGAGGGGGCCGGCCACGGCGCCGCGCTGCTGCGCCACGGCGTCCGGCTGCGCCGGCGCAGTGCCGTGGTCGAGGCGCACGGGACCGACCGGGTCACCGCCGTCACGGTCGCCCGGCTGGACGCCGACTGGCGGCCGGTGCCCGGCACCGAACAGCGGATCGCCTGCGACGCCCTCGCCGTCGGCCACGGCCTGCTGCCGCAGATCGAACTGGCCACCGAGCTGGGCGCCGAGACCAGGACCACCCCGGACGGTACGGCCGCGCTCAAGGTCGACGCCCGGCTGCGCACCACCGTCCCCGGTCTCTGGGCGGCCGGCGAGACCTGCGGCGTCGGCGGCGCCGACCTGGCGATCGCCGAGGGCGAGCTGGCCGCGCACGCGGTGGCCGACCGCCCGGTGCGCGCCGCGCTGCTGCGCCGCCGCGCCCGGCTGCGGGCCTTCGCCGGGCTGATGGCCGCCGCGCACCGCCCCGGCCCGGGCTGGACGGAGTGGCTGCGCCCGGACACCGACGTCTGCCGCTGCGAGGAGGTCCCCGTCGCCGCGATCCGCGAGGCGGTGGACGAGCTGGGCGCGGGGGACGCGCGGACCGTCAAGCTGCTCACCCGGGCCGGGATGGGCTGGTGTCAGGGCCGGATGTGCGGTCCGGCGGTGGCCTGCCTGGCCGGCGGCGGTCCGGACGGCGGTTCGGGCGGCGGTTCGGGCGGCGGCGAGGTGCCGGCCGACCGGCGACCGCTGGCCTGCCCGGTGCCGCTCTCGCAGCTCGCCGCCGGGCCGGGGCCCGAAGACGGCTGAGCGCCGGCGGACCGACGAACTCGCCGCCGGGGGCTCTTGCCTCCGGCGTCGCCCTCTAATAAAATGTCACACCTCACCAAGGAGTCATCTGTGTCCAACACCGCGTACGACGCCACCCGTCCCTGGCGCGGCGTCATGGTCGCCACCACGATCCCGCTGCGCCCGGACCTCTCCGTCGACTACGACGCCTACGCCGACCACGTCCGCTGGCTGATCGAGTCCGGCTGCGACGGCGTCGTCCCCAACGGATCTCTGGGCGAGTACCAGACCCTCACCGACGAGGAGCGCGTCCGGATCGTCGAGGTCGCGGTCGAGGCCGCCGGCGACGGCGCCCGCGTGATGCCGGGTGTGGCCGCGTACGGCAGCGCCGAGTCCCGCCGCTGGGCCGAGCAGGCCGCCGAGGCCGGCGCCGGCTCCGTCCTGCTGCTGCCGCCGAACGCCTACCGCGCGGACCACACCGCCGTCCGCGGGCACTACGCCGAGGTGGCCAGGGCGGGCATCCCGATCGTCGCGTACAACAACCCCATCGACACCAAGGTCGACCTGGTGCCCGCGCTGCTGGCGCAGCTGCACGCCGAGGGCTCGATCGTGGCGGTCAAGGAGTTCAGCGGCGACGTCCGGCGGGCGTACGAGATCGCCGAGCTGGCCCCCGGCCTGGACCTGCTGATCGGCGCCGACGACGTGCTGCTGGAGCTGGCCCTGGCCGGCGCCGTCGGCTGGATCGCCGGCTACCCGAACGCCCTGCCGGAGGCCAGTGTGGCGCTCTACCGGGCCGCCGTCGAGCACGACCTGGACACCGCGCTGCCGCTCTACAAGGCGCTGCACTCGCTGCTGCGCTGGGACTCCAAGACCGAGTTCGTCCAGGCGATCAAGCTCTCGATGGACATCGCCGGGCGCCCCGGCGGCCCGACCCGCGCGCCGCGCCTGCCGCTCACCCCGGAGATCGAGGCGGCCGTCCGCGCGGCCACCGAGAAGGCGCTGGCCGAGGGCCTCGCGTAGCACGAACACCCCAAGGACCGGCCGGCTGCGGGGGCAGCCGGCCCCCGGCCCACCCACCCCACCCCGACGGGAGTCGCCACCCATGCGCAGCCGCCACGTGTTCCACGCCGTCGACTCGCACACCGAGGGCATGCCGACCCGGGTCATCATCGGCGGCTTCGGCATCATCCCCGGCGCCACCATGGCCGAGCGGCGTGTGCACTTCCAGCAGCACCTGGACCACTTCCGCACCCTGCTGATGTACGAGCCGCGCGGCCACGCCGCGATGAGCGGCGCCATCCTGCAGCCGCCGACCCGCCCGGACGCCGACTACGGCGTGCTCTACATCGAGGTCTCCGGCCTGCTGCCGATGTGCGGCCACGGGACCATCGGCGTCGCCACGGTGCTGGTCGAGACCGGCATGGTGCCGGTGGTGGAGCCGGTCACCACCGTCCGGCTGGACACGCCCGCCGGGCTGGTGATCGCCGAGGTGCTGGTCGAGGACGGCGCCGCCAAGGCGGTGACCATCCGCAACGTGCCCTCCTACTCCGTCGCCCTGGACCGCAAGATCGAGGTGCCCGGCTACGGCACGGTCGGCTACGACCTCGCCTACGGCGGCAACTTCTACGCGATCCTGCCGCTCGCCGAGTTCGGGCTGCCGTTCGAGCGCGAGCGCAAGCAGGAGATCCTGGACGCCGGCCTGGCCCTGATGGACGCCGTCAACGCCGGTCCCGACCGGCCGGTGCACCCGGAGAACCCGTCCATCCACAGCTGCCACCACGTCCAGTTGCTCGCCCCCGGCTCCACCGCCGGGCACTCCCGGCACGCGATGGCCATCCACCCCGGCTGGTTCGACCGCTCGCCCTGCGGCACCGGCACCTCCGCCCGGATGGCGCAGCTGCACGCGCGCGGCGAGCTGCCGCTCGGCCAGGACTTCCGCAACGACTCCTTCATCGGGACGACCTTCACCGGCCGCCTGGTCGAGGAGACCGAGGTGGCCGGGCGGCCCGCCGTGGTGCCCACCGTCACCGGGCGGGCCTGGATCACCGGCACCGCCCAGTACTTCCTCGACCCGAGCGACCCGTTCCCGGCCGGGTTCCTGCTCTGAACCACCGAAGGGTTCCCGCTGTGACCATCACTTCCCTCAACCCCGCCGACCCCGCGGACCTCGTCCTCGCGGTCGAGGCGCCCGGCGCGCAGGCCGTCCGGGCCGCCGTCGGACGGGCCAGGACCGCGCAGGCCGGCTGGCACGCGGCCGGCGCCGCGGCCCGCTCGGCCGCGCTCACCCGGATCGCCGAGGCCGTCGAGGCGCACGCCGACGAGCTGACCGCGCTGATCGTCCGCGAGGTCGGCAAGCCGCTCGCCGAGGCGCGCGGCGAGGTCGCCAGGACCGCCGCGATCTGGCGCTACTACGCGCAGGCGCCCTTCGAGCCGTCCGGCGCCGTCCACGAGCCCGCCGCCGGACCGGGCCTGCTGCTCACCCGGCGCCGCCCGTACGGTGTCGCCGGGCTGATCACGCCGTGGAACTTCCCGCTGGCGATCCCGACCTGGAAGGCCGCGCCGGCGCTGGCCGTCGGCAACACCGCCGTGCTCAAGCCGGCGCCGGAGGCGACCGCGTGCGCGCTGCGGCTGGCCGAGCTGGCCGCGGCGGCGGGCCTGCCCGAGGGCGTGCTGACGGTGCTGCCGGGCGGCGCGGAGGAGGGCGAGGCGCTGGTCGACGCGGCGGACGTGGTGTCGTTCACCGGTTCGACCGGGGTCGGCCGGGCCGTCGTCCACGCCGCCACCGGGCGCGGGGTGCCGGTCCAGGCCGAACTGGGCGGCCTGAACGCCGCGCTGGTCCTGCCGGACGCCGACATCGAGCAGGCCGCGGCCAATCTGGCGGCCGCCATCGCCGGGTACGCCGGGCAGAAGTGCACCGCCACCAGCCGGGTGATCGCCGTCGGCGAGGCGTACGAGCCGCTGCGCGCCGCGCTGGTGAAGGCGCTCGGCCTGGTCGACGACACGGCCTGCGGGCCCGTCATCTCCGCCGCCGCCCGCGACCGGCTCACCGGAGCCGTCGCCTCGGCGCGCGCCGAGGGGGCCACCGTGCTCACCGGCGGGGCGGTGCCCGAGCGGGCCGGCTGGTACGTCGAGCCGACCCTGCTCGCCGACGTGCCCGCCGAACACCCGCTGCGGCGCGAGGAGTTCTTCGGCCCGATCGCCGTCCTGCTGCCCGCCGCGGACCTGGACGAGGCGATCGCGCTGGCCAACGACACCCCGCACAGCCTGGCCACCTCGGTGCACAGCCGCAGCCTGGACACCGCGCTCGCCGCCGCCGACCGGCTGGACGCGGGCATGATCCGGGTCAACGCGCCGTCCAGCGGCGTCGACTTCCACCTGCCGTTCGGCGGCGCCAAGGGCGCGAGCCACGGCGACCGCGAACAGGGCCGGGCCGCACTGGACTTCTACACCGCGAGCCGGACCGTCACCCTGCTCCCGGCCGGGGGTGCGTGATGACCGGCGTGGTGGAGGGCGTGGTGGAGACGGTCGACTACCACACGGCCGGTGAGCCGTTCCGGATCGTGGTGGGCGGGGCGCCGGTGATCCCCGGCGACGGCGTCGCCGAGCGGCGGGCCGTCGCGATCGGCGCGGGCGGTACGGCGACCGCGCCCCGGCCGAGCGCGCTCGACCAGGTGCGGCAACTGCTCACCCGCGAGCCGCGCGGGCACGCGGGCATGTACGGCGGGTTCCTGGTGCCGCCGGACGACGACGAGGCGCACCTCGGGGTGCTGTTCTGGCACAAGGACGGCTACTCCACGGCCTGCGGGCACGGCACCATCGCGCTCGGCGCCTTCGCGGTGGACTCCGGGCTCGTCGCGGCGCCCGAGGACGGCGTGGCGCGGGTGCGGATCGACGTCCCGTCCGGGCGGGTCACCGCCCTGGTGCACCGTGCGGGCGGCCGGACCACCGGTGTGACCTTCCGCAACGTGCCGACCCGGGTGAGCGCGCTGAAGCTGCCGGTGGAGACCTCGCGCGGCACCGTGGAGGTGGCGGTCGCGCATGCCGGGGCCTGCTACGCCTCGGTGCCGGCGGCGGCGTTCGGCCTGTCGGTCGAGCCCGGGCTGCTGCCCGAACTCACCGCCGTGGGGCGGGAGATCAGGGCCGCGCTGGCCGGCTCGGAGGCCGTCGCCCACCCCGAGGACCCACGGCTGTCCGGCGTCTACGGGGTCATCCTGTACGACGAACTGCCGGACGTCGGCAAGCGGTTGAGCCAGCGCAACGTCACGGTCTTCGCCGACGGCCAGATCGACCGCTCACCGTGCGGCTCCGGCACCTCGGCGCGGCTCGCCGTGCTCGCCGCCGAGGGGCGGCTCGCGCCCGGCGAGGAGCTGTGGCACGAGTCGGTCATCGGCACCGTCTTCACCGGCCGGGTCCTGCCCGGCGGCGACCCGCGGGCCGGGGGCGTCGTCACCGAGGTCACCGGCACCGCCCACCGCACCGGCGAGCACCGCTTCCTGCTCGACGGGGACGACACGCTGGGAACGGGGTTCCTGCTGTGACCGCCGACCGCCGCGAGGCCCCCACCCTGTCCGGCGCGGCGGCTGAGCCGCTCCAGTACGCCGCGCCGGGCGCCGCCGGGCTGACGCCCACCCAGGCCGCCGACGCGATCGAGCGGGTGCTGCTCGACGGGCTGGACCCGGAGACCGCGCCCGCCCGGTCGGCGGTGCCGGTGCCCGCCGGGGAACTGCTGCTGATGCCGGCGGCCTCGGCGGAGTACGCCGGGGTGAAGATCGCCGGGGTCGCGCCCGCCAACCCCGGCATCGGGCTGCCCCGGATCACCGGCAGCTACCTGCTGCTGGACGGGCCGACCCTCCAGCCCGTCGCCCTGCTGGACGGCGCCGCCCTGACCGCCCTGCGCACGCCCGCCGTCACCGCCGTCGCGCTGCGCCGGCTGGCCGCGCCGGACGCCGCGCACCTGGTGCTGTTCGGCGCCGGACCGCAGGCGTACGGGCATCTGGACGCGCTGCTCGGCATCCGGTCGCTGACCAGGCTCACCGTGGTCGCCCGCAGTGCGGCGCCCGCCGAGGCGCTGGCCCGGTACGCCCGGGCGCGCGGGCTGGACGCCGCGGTGGGGACGCCCGAGGCGGTGGCCCAGGCCGACCTGGTGGTCTGCTGCACCACCGCCCGTACCCCGCTGTTCGACGGGGCGCTGGTGCCCGACCACGCCGCCGTGGCGGCGGTCGGCTCGCACGAGCCGCAGGCGCGGGAGGTGGACGGCGTACTGGTCCGCCGCGCCGAGCTGTACGTGGAGGCGCGGGCCGCCGCGCTGCGGGAGGCCGGCGACCTGCTGATGGCGGGTGTCACGGGCGACGAACCGCTCTGGAACCTGGCCGAGCTGGTGCGCGGCGAGGTGCCGGTGCCGTCGGACCGGCCGCGCTTCTTCAAGAGCGTCGGCATGGCCTGGCAGGACCTCGCCGTCGCGGCGGCGGTCCACCGGATCGGGCTGTGATGAGCGCGTGAGGCGCGGCCCCGCCACCGGCTGACGCCCGGGCCCGTTACCCCGGGTGGTGGTTCGGTGTTGTACGGGACGGCCGGAGGCCGCGGCCGGTGTGGTGGGGAGGGATCCCCTGCCGTGCCGGCCGCTTCCGCGTTCCAGCGGCCCGGCGGCGGATGCCGGGCAGCGGGTCGGGCTGTTCGGGGAGGGGTGGGGCTGTTCGGGGAGGGGTGGGGCAGGGAGTGCGGTTTCGCCCGTTGCCACGTGCGGCGGCCGCTGCCACCATGGCGTCGGTGGCCGGTGTGCCGGGCCGTCCGGTGGGCCGCCCGAATCGCGGACTGTTGCACACTCAACGTAACGTGACATTGTACACTGGTGTTCTGCAACCTCCGGAGGAACACCATGGCCGACCTCAAACCCCGCACTCTGATCTCCGTCCAGGAGCGGCTGCGCGATCAGGTCGCCCACGCCCTCCGGGCCGCCTTGATCTCCGGTGAACTCCGCCCCGGCGTGGTCTACTCCGCGCCCGCCCTCGCCGCCGACTTCGGCGTCTCCGCCACCCCCGTCCGCGAGGCGATGCTCGACCTCGCCCGCGAGGGCCTGGTCGAGGCCGTCCGCAACAAGGGCTTCCGGGTCACCGAACTCACCGAGCGCGACCTCGACGACTTCACCGAGATCCGCGCCCTGATCGAGGTCCCCACCGTCGGCCGGGTCACCCGCACCGCCACCCCCGAGCAGCTGGAGCGGCTCCGCCCGCAGGCCGAGGCGATCGTCGCCGCCGCCCGCAAGCACGACCTGATCGGCTACCTGGAGGCCGACCGCCAGTTCCACCTCGACCTGCTCGGTCTGGCCGGCAACGCCCGCCTGGTCGAGGTCGTCGGCGACCTGCGCAAGCGTTCCCGCCTCTACGGCCTCAACCGCCTCGACCAGCGCGGCGAGCTGGTCTCCTCCGCCGAGGAGCACCTGGAGCTCCTCGACCTCATGATCTCCGCCGACGCCGACGCCGCCGAGGCCTGCATGGCCCGCCACCTCGGCCACGTCCGCTCCCTCTGGGCCGCAGGCCAGGAGGAGACCGAGGCGGACCGTCCGGCGCTGCGCCTGCGGGCGCGGTAGGGGGCGGCAGTCGTTCACGCTGCCGGAGTCGATCGGGGCGTCGGTGACGCTGTCGGTGGACGACGTCCTCGCCGTGAAGAAGTAGTCACGCCACCGCCGGAGTCGTGAGGCGGCCGTCGTGGACCTCGGCGATCCGGTCGACGGCGGTCAGGTGGGTGCGGTCGTGGGTGACCAGGACGGTGGCGGTGGCCCGGCGGTGGGTGAGCTCGGTGACCAGGTCGATGACGGCGGCGCCGCGCTCGTGGTCCAGGGCGCTGGTGGGCTCGTCGATCAGCAGCACGGTGGGGTCGTTCATCAGGGCGCGGGCGATGTTGACGCGCTGGCGCTGACCGCCGGAGAGCTGGTTCGGGCGGCGGGCGGCCTGGGCGCGCAGGCCGACGGCGTCGAGGAGTTCGAGGGCCCGGGGGAGAGCGGCGCGCGGGGAGCGGCCGTCCAGGTGGGCCATCACCTGGAGCTGTTCGGCGGCGGTCAGTGAGGGCAGCAGGTTCGCCTGCTGGAAGACGATGCCGATCCGGTGCCGCCGCAGCGCGGTGAGTTCGGCCCGCCCCAGGCCGGTGGTCTCCACGCCGTCCACCACCACCCGGCCGGAGTCCGGGGTGATCAGCGTCGCGGCGACGGCCAGCAGACTGGACTTGCCGGAGCCGGACGGGCCGACCACCGCGGTGATCGAGCCCTTCGGGACGGTGAGCGAGACCTCGTCCAGGGCGGTGAGCCGGCCGTCGCCGTCCGGGTAGGTGAGGGTGATGTGGTCGAGGTGCAGGCTCATCGGGCGCTCCCCAGGGCGGTCAGCGGGTCGACGGAGGTGATCCGGCGGATGGACAGGGCCGCGCCGACCGCGCCGAGCGCGATCATCACGGCGGCCGGGAACAGGACGGTCGGCGCGTCCAGGACGAACGGGACGGTCGAGCCGATCAGCGCGCCGACGGCCGCCGCCAGCGCCGTGCCGACGGCCGTGCCGAGCACCAGCAGCAGGACGGCCTGGCCGAGCGCGTCCTTCAGCAGATAGCGGGTGGAGGCGCCGAGCGCCTTCAGCACCGCGATGTCGCCGCTGCGCTGGATCGTCCAGACGGTGAAGAACGCGCCGATGACCAGGGCCGAGATGGCGAACAGGAAGCCGCGCATCAGTTGCAGCGAGCCGTTCTCCGAGGTGTAGGAGCCGATCGCGGCGAGCGCGTCGTCCCGGCCGCGGGTCTCGGTGCCGTACTGGCCGTCGGCGGTCGCGAGGTCCGCACCGGTGGCGGTGGTCAGGGCGATCACGGTGGCGTGCCCGGCGCCGCCCGGGGCGAACGCCTGCCAGTCGGTGAGGCTGGTCCAGACGACGGGGGTGTGGCTGTACGAGGCCTCGCCGGTCACCGCCGCGACCTGGAGCGGGTGGCCGGCCAGGCTGAAGTTCGCGCCGGGCCGCAGGCCGCCCAGGTCCTCGGCGGCGGCCTCGGACAGGACGGCGCGACCAGGTGCGATCAGCGCGCCCTGCGGGGCCAGCCCGGAGCCGTCCGGGACGCCGAAGGCGGAGAGCGCGGCGGTGCGCCGGTCGGCGGCCGCCTTGGTGGTGGTGATGCCGAGCGGCTCCGCGGCGGTGACACCGGGCGTCCGGGCCCAGCCCTGCCACTGTTCGGGCGTGACCTGGGAGTCGGTGAAGGAGAGCTTCTGGCCGTCGGCCGGCTTCGAGAAGACCAGGTGGTCGGCGGGCAGGCCGGTGATCGCGGAGATGTTCTGCCGCCCCAGCCCGGCCGTCAGACCGGACAACAGGCCGACCAGTACGGTGATCAGCACGATGACGGTCCCCATCAGGGCGAACCGCCCCTTGGCGAACCCCAGATCCCTCCAGGCGACGAACACGAATGGCCCTTTCTTCCGTGAGGCTCTTCCCCGACGCTCACCACAGTGGCGGAGGAGGGGCCGGAGGGGCATCGCCCGGGGGATTGGATCCCCGGCATCAAAGGTGAGAAGCGGAGTTCAACCTTTTGATTGATGCCTGAGAACGGGTGCGGATCCTAGGCTGGACGGATGGCGACCGAACGATTCCGCACCACCCCCGTCGCCCGCGTACTCCAGGTCTGCCTGCACCTGCTGGTGGCGGGCCTGCTCGCGCTCGCCGTCGCCCGCGCCGTGGTCGGCCGGGGCGGCGACCCGGCGGCCGTCATCGCCGCCGCCACCGCGATGGCCGCCGTCTACGCGGCCGGCCCGCTGGTCGGCGCCGTCCGCCGGTCGCGGCGGGCCGCCGCGCTCTGGCTGGCACTGCTCGGCGTGACCTGGGTCGGGGTGCTGATCGCCACCCCGGACGGGGTCTGGCTGGCCTTCCCGCTCTACTTCCTGGAGCTGCACCTGCTCGGCCGCCGGTCGGGGCTCGTCGCCGTCGGGCTCACCGCGGTGGCCGCGATCACCGCGTACTCCTGGCACCTGCACATCCTCAGCCTGGCCGCGGCCATCGGACCGGCCCTCGGCGGGGCCGTCGCGGTGGCCACCGTCTTCGGCTACCAGGCGCTCTACCGGGAGAGCGAGGAGCGGCGCCGGCTCATCGACGAACTGACCGAGGCCCGCGCCGACCTCGCCGCCGCCCACCACGCCGCCGGGGTGCTGGCCGAGCGGGAGCGCCTCGCCCGGGAGATCCACGACACCCTGGCCCAGAGCCTCTCCAGCATCCAGCTGCTGCTGCGCGCGGCCCAGCGGGCCCTGCCCGAGCGCACCGAGGCCGCCGCCGGCCATGTCGAGCAGGCCCGGCAGGCCGCCCAGGACAGCCTCGCCGAGGCCCGCCGCTTCGTCCGCGCGCTCACCCCGCCCGACCTGGAGGGCGGCTCCCTGCCCCTCGCCCTCGAACGGCTCTGCGCCACCACGACGGCGCACAGCGGTCTGCCCGTCCGGCTGCATGTCGCGGGCGATCCGGTGCGGCTGCCGGTGCCGCAGGAGGTCGCGCTGCTGCGGATCGCGCAGTCCGCGCTCGGAAACACCGTCCGGCATGCGCGGGCCTCGCACGCAGAGGTGACGCTGAGCTACATGGAGGGCGAGGTGGCGCTGGACGTGCTGGACGACGGGGCCGGGTTCGACCCGGCGGCGGTCGCCTCCGGCGCGGCGGCGGGGGAGGGGGACGGCGGGTTCGGGCTGCCGTCGATGCGGGCGAGGGCGCGGGCGCTGGGCGGTACCTTCGCGGTGGAGTCCGCGCCGGGGGAGGGGACGGCGCTCGCCGTGCTGCTGCCCGTCGCCGCTGTCGAGGAGCGTCCGTGACCGAGGAGCGTTTGTGACCGACCAGCTGATCCGACTGCTGCTCGCGGACGACCACCCGGTGGTCCGGGCCGGGCTGCGCGCCGTCCTGGAGAGCGAGCGGGACTTCGTCATCGTGGCCGAGGCCGCCACCGCCGAGCGGGCGGTCGAACTGGCGGCGGAGGCCGAGGTCGACGTGGTGCTGATGGACCTGCAGTTCGGCCCCGGCTCGACGATGAACGGCGCGCAGGCCACCGCGGCCATCACCGCCCGGCCGGGCGCGCCCCGGGTGCTGATCGTCACCACCTACGACACCGACGCGGACACCCTGCCCGCGCTGGAGGCCGGGGCCACCGGCTACCTGCTCAAGGACGCGCCGCCGGAGGAGCTGGCCCGGGCCGTGCGCGCGGCGGCGGAGGGCCGGTCGGCGCTGGCGGCCACGGTGGCGGACCGGCTGCTGGAGCGGATGCGGACCCCCTCGGCGGCGCTGAGCGCACGGGAGACGGAGGTGCTGGGGCTGGTCGCCGACGGGCTGACCAACCAGCAGATCAGCCGGCAGCTGCACCTGAGCCAGGCCACCGTGAAGTCGCACCTGGTGCACATCTACACCAAGTTGGGGGTGGACTCGCGTACGGCGGCGGTGCGGGAGGCGCGCGGGCGGGGGCTGATCCGGCGCGGGGGCTGATCCGGTGCCGGGCGGCGGTCGGCCGCCGCCGGGCGGGCGTAGGGTGGGCCGGGTTCGAACCGCTTTGTGTACGTGTGGAGTGGAGGAACCCCCTCATGGCCGTCCGTCTCGACGAACTCGCCGTTCCCGTCATCGCCGCGCCGATGGCCGGCGGCGCCTCCACCCCGGAGCTGGTGGCCGCCGTGAACGGGACCGGCGCCCTGGGATTTCTCGCCGCCGGGTACCGCAGCGCCGCCGCGATGGTCGAACAGATCCACCGGACACGTGAGTTGACGGACCTGCCGTTCGGCGTGAACCTCTTCGTCCCCGCCGCGCCCGGCGATCCGGCGGCCGTCGCCGGGTACCGGGCGCACCTGCTGCCGGAGGCCGAGCGCTGGGGCGTCCGGCTCCCCGAGACGATCGCACCGGACCGCGACGACTGGGACGCCAAGATCACCGCGCTGCTGGCCGGGCCCGTCCCCGTCGTCTCGTACACCTTCGGCCTGCCCTCGCCCGAGGAGGCGCGGGCGCTACGGGCCGCCGGGGCGTACCAGATCGGCACCGTCACCACGCCCGAGGAGGCGCGGCACGCGGAGGCGGCCGGGATGGACGCGCTCTGCGTGCAGGGTCCGGAGGCGGGCGGACACCGCGCCACCCACCGGGTGGCGGACCGCCCGGGGGTCGTCCCGCTGCTCGAACTCCTCACCGCCGTACGGGCGGTGACGGTGCTGCCGCTGATCGCGGCGGGCGGCCTCGCCGACGGTCCGGCCATCGCCGCCGCGCTGCGGGCCGGGGCGGTGGCCGTCCAGGTGGGCACGGCGCTGCTGCGCTCGGACGAGTCCGGCGCCTCGGCCGCGCACAAGGCCGCCCTTGCCGAACTCCCGGACACCGTCGTCACCCGGGCCTTCACCGGCCGCCCGGCCCGCGGCCTGCGCAACGCCTTCATCGAGCGGTACGAGCCGTACGCCCCGCCCGCCTACCCCGAGGTGCACCACCTCACCCAGCCGCTGCGCGCGGCGGCGACGGCGCGGGCGGACACCGACGCCATGCACCTGTGGGCCGGCACCGGCCACCGCTCGGCCCGCACCGGTCCGGTGGCGGCCATCGTCGAGGAGCTGTGGCGGGCGGCTCAGCGGTCCTGACCGGCGCCCCCGGCGCCCCCGGCGCCCTCGGCGTGGAGAAAGGCGCGGTAGTGGCCGATCTTCGCCCGGATGTGTTCCTGCTGCCGCCGCAGGTGGGCGAGTTGCTCCTCCACCTGCGCGTCGTGCTCCTCCAGGACGGTGAGCCGCTGCGCCACGGTGCCGTCGCCGCCGCGCGCCAGTTCGGCGAAGCGCAGCATGCCGGCGATCGGCATCCCGGTGTCCCGCAGGCAGCGCAGCATGCCGAGCCAGGCGAGGTCGTGCTCGCTGAACCGCCGATGACCGGTCCGGGCGCGCTGCACACTGCCCAGCAGGCCGATGCGTTCGTAGTACCGCAGGGTGTCCAGGCTGAACCCGGACCGCTCGACCGCCTCCGCGGGCGTCAACAGCTCACTGCCGGATGCACTCATGCGAATGATCATGCCACCGTTGCCGGTTGACCTGGACCGCGCTCCAGCTGCCAGGGTTTCCGGTACGAACCCCACCGCTCTTCACGGAGGAAACCGTGCGCCACCGCACTCTTGGACGCCGCGCCGACGGAACCCCCGGGCCCGAGGTCAGCGTGCTCTGCCTGGGCGCGATGCCGTTCGGCACCCGGGTCGACGAGGCCCGCGCCTTCGCGCTGCTGGACCGTTTCACCGAGCGGGGCGGCACCTTCGTCGACACGGCGGACAACTACAGCTTCTGGCACGACGGCGCCTGCGGCGACGAGAGCGAGCTGGTGCTCGGCCGGTGGTTCGCGGCGCGCGGCAACCGGGACGCCGTGGTGCTGGCCACCAAGGTCGGCGCCCGCCCGGCCGGCCCGGGGGAGTGGCCGGCCAACGCGGAGGGGCTGTCGGCGGCAGCGGTCCGTACCGCCGTCGACGGCAGCCTGAAGCGGCTGGGCACCGAGCGGATCGACCTGCTGTACGGGCACCTGGACGATCGCCGGGCGCCGCTGGCGGAGACGGTCGACGCCTTCGGGGCCCTGGTCCGGGAGGGCACGGTCGACGTCCTGGGCAGCAGCAACCAGCTGACCTGGCGGCTGGAGCGGGCCCGTGCGCTGGCCCGCACCCGGGGCCTGGCCGGGTACAGCTGCCTCCAGCAGCGCCACACGTACCTGCGGCCGCGGCCGGGCGCGGACTTCGGGGTCCAGCAGCCCGTCACCCCCGAACTGCTCGACTACGTCCGCGCCGAGCCCGGCCTCACCCTGCTCGCCTACGGCCCGCTGCTGCACGGCGCCTACGCGGCCCCGGCCCGGCCGCTGCCCCCGCAGTACGACCACCCGGACTCGGCGGCCCGGCTCGCCGCCCTGCGTGAGGTCGCCGCCGACACCGGCGCCACCCCGGGCCAGGTCGTCCTGGCCTGGCTCCTCGGTGGTGACATCCCTGTTCTCCCCGTCATCGGGGCCACCACCCTCGCCCAGCTCGACGAGGCCCTCGACGCCGCCGGCCTCGACCTCACCCCTGCCCAGCGCACCCACCTCGACGGGGCGTGAGCGCCGGGGCGCGGGCCGGAGCCCGTGTCGTCCCCCGGAAGAGTGGATAGCCGGGCGAGGGGCCGGTAACGTATAAGACACAACTTAACGTAGCGGGTATGTGGGAGATCACTCTTCTTGGGCCGGTGAACGACTGGTTCCTGGATATCTGTGTCCATGACCCGGACACCGCCAACCAGATCGCCAATGCGGTCAACCTCCTGGCGCGCCGCGGGCCGCTGCTGGGGCGTCCGTTGGTGGACCGGGTCCACGGCAGCGGACTGCACAACCTCAAGGAACTGCGGCCAGGCTCGGCGGGGCAGTCGGAGATCAGAATGCTCTTCGTGTTCGATGCCGAGCGGGAAGCGATCTTCTTGGTCGCCGGTGACAAGAACGGGCAGTGGGCCCGGTGGTACGACGAGAACATTCCGTTGGCTGAGCGGCGCTACGAGCAGTACGTCAAGGAGTCCGAGAAGGGAGCCGACGCATGAAGGGCCGTAGTTGGACCGAGGTATGGGCCGAGGCACAGCGCCTCAACCCCGAGCTGGCCACGCCCGAGGCGGAGGCGGAGCGGGCCCGGATGCGGCGGGAGACGCTGGCGCGGATCCGCGGGTACGAGCTGGCGGAGCTGCGGCGGAAGGCGGGGCTGACGCAGCGGGAGGTGGCCGGGCTGCTGGGGGTGAGCCAGGCGCGGGTGTCGCAGATCGAGCACGGGCAGGTGGACAGCCTCGACAACCTGCGGGCCTATGCGGCGGCGATCGGTGGCGAGGTGGAGGTGACCGTGCGGCAGGGGGATCGGACGGTCAAGGTGGCCTGATCCCCCTGCCGGTGCGCGGGATCAGCCGAGCAGGTCGGACATCCAGGACTCGATGCCGGCGACGGTGCGCGGGAGGGCGCCGGACATCAGGTGGGCGCCGTCGGCGGTGATGACGAGGTCGTCCTCGATGCGGATGCCGAGGCCGCGGAGTTCCAGCGGGAGGGTCTCGTCGTCGGGCTGGAGGTAGAGGCCGGGTTCGACGGTGAGGACCTGGCCCTCCTCCAGGACGCCGTCGAGGTAGGTCTCGGCGCGGGCCTTGGCGCAGTCGTGGACGTCGAGGCCGAGCATGTGGCCGCTGCTGCAGAGGGTGTAGCGGCGGTAGAGGCCGCTGTCCTCGGCGAGCGCCTGCTCGGCGGGGATCCGCAGGACGCCCCAGTCGGCCAGGCCTTCGGCGATGACGCGCATGGCGGCGCGGTGGAAGTCGCGGAAGCGGGCGCCGGGCCGCAGTGCGGCGATGCCGGCGTCCTGCGCGGCCAGGACGAGCTCGTAGGCCTGGCGCTGGACGGGCGAGAAGGTGCCGCCGAGCGGGAGGGTGCGGGTGATGTCGGCGGTGTAGAGGGTGTCGGTCTCCACGCCGGCGTCCAGCAGCAGCAGGGCGGAGGGGTCGAGCGGGCCGTCGTTGCGGATCCAGTGCAGGACGCAGGCGTGGGCGCCGGAGGCGGCGATGGTGTCGTAGCCGGTGCCGTTGCCCTCGGCGCGGGCGCGCAGGTTGAAGACGCCCTCGATCCAGCGCTCGCCGCGCGGGTGGCGGAGCGCGGCGGGCAGCGCGCGGACGACGTCCTGGAAGCCCAGCACCGTGTGGTCGACGGAGAGCTGGAGCTGCTCGACCTCCCAGGCGTCCTTGATCAGGCGCAGTTCGGAGAGCACCGAGGCGAGTTGGGCGTCGGCCTGGCCGAGGGCGGGGGCGCCGGGCCGGCCGGTGGCGGCGTCGAGGGAGGAGTCGACGCCGGCCAGGACGCGGGTGGCGGGCTGCGGGCCGCTCAGCAGCTTGCCGAGGTCGTCGAGGTGTTCGGTGCGTACGCCGGTGAGCCGGGAGGCCTCGCCGAGGTCGGGACGGCGGCCGACCCAGAACTCGCCGTAGCGGCGGTCGCGGTAGAACTGCGAGCCGTGTGCGCCGGCGCCGCCGCGCGGGGAGCGCGGGCGCAGGTAGAGGACGGGCTCGTGGCCCTCGGGCCCGGTCGGTTCGAGGACGAGGATGTGCCCGACCTGGTCCTCGCCGGTGAGGCCGGTGAGCCAGGCGTAGGCGCTGTGCGGGCGGAACCGGTGGTCCACGTCGTTGCTGCGGACCTTCAGCTCGCCGGCGGGAACGAGCAGCCGCTCGCCGGGGAAGGCCGCGGAGAGCCGGGTCCGCCGGGCGGGCAGCACCGCGAACCCGGGGACGCGCTGGTCGGCGGGGAGCGGGGTGGCGGCCCAGGCGGTGCCCATGAAGGCGTCCAGGGCGGGGGAGACGGGGAGGTCGTGGCTGCCGATGTTGAGCGCGGGCTGGTGGAGGGTCACCGGGGGAACTCCTATGCGGGGCGGGGGAGCTGCACGGACACAGGTCGGTAACGGGATGCGCCACCCCTTGTGCAGTGCAATTTCACATTACTATGTTACGGGTCACACCGCGGAGCGGCTAGACCCCCTGAGGTCGTCCTCCCCGGCCGGGTCCCGGATCAGCCCCGGGGCCGACCACGGGCCTTCACGGCAGGCCCCCCACTGCGGAGTTGCACATGACCAGGCGCACCCACGCCGCCCTCGCGGCGGCCCTCGCAGCGACACTCACCCTCGGTCTCGGGGCGTGCGGCAAGGACGACAAGAGCGACACCGGTGGCGAGGCCGCCGGCAGCACCAAGGCCCCGGGGGCCGCATCCGGCACCATCGTCGGCGGTACGCCGGTCAAGGGCGGCACCCTCACGGTGCTCTCCAACCAGGACTTCGCCCACCTCGACCCGGCCCGCAACTGGACCATGCCGAACATGGACTTCGGCATCCGGCTGCTCTACCGCACCCTGGTGACCTTCAAAGCGGAGCCCGGCGCGGCCGGCAGCGAGATCGTCCCCGACCTGGCCACCGACGTCGGCCGGCCCTCGGACGGCGGCAGGACCTGGGCCTTCACCCTGAAGGACGGTGTCAAGTACGAGGACGGCACCCCGATCAAGGCCGCCGACATCAAGTACAACGTCGAGCGCTCCTTCGCCCCCGACCTCACCGGCGGCCCCGACTACGCCGCGCAGTACCTGGCCGGCGGCGAGAACTACAAGGGCCCGCTCACCGGTGAGCACCTCGCCAGTGTCGAGACGCCCGACGACAAGACGATCATCTTCCATCTCAAGCGCCCGGTCGCCGAGTTCTCCTACACCGCGACCCTGCCGACCTTCTCGCCGGTGCCGCAGTCCCAGGAGAAGGGCACCCAGTACGACCTGCGCCCGTTCTCCTCCGGCCCGTACAAGATCGAGACGTACGAGCGCGGCAAGCAGCTGGTACTGGTCCGCAACACCAACTGGGACCCGGCCGGCGACCCCGTCCGCAAGGCGTACCCGGACAAGATCGTCGTCGTGCAGGGCCTCAAGGGCGGCCAGGTCGACGACCGCCTGATCGCCAGCGAGGGCGCGGACGCCTCGGCCGTCGAGATGCCCTGGATGCGCCCGGAGTCCGTCGCCAAGGTGCTCACCAAGCCGGACGTCAAGGAGCGGCTGGTGGCCGAGCGGACCGGCTGTACCGACCTGCTGTACATGAACAACTCCCGGGCGCCGTTCGACGACCCCAAGGTCCGCGAGGCGATGATGTACGCCGTCGACAAGGACTCGCAGGTGACCGCGTTCGGCGGCCCGGCGATGACCGACTACGCCAGCTCCTTCCTGCCGCCCGCGCTGACCGGCGGCGCCCGGCAGGACCCGCTGAAGATCCCCTCGACCGGCGATCCGGCCAAGGCCAAGGAACTGCTCGCGGCGGCCGGGAAGCCGGACCTCAAGGTCAGCCTGACCGTCTCCACCGGCGACAAGACCCGCGGTGAGGCGCTCCAGCAGTCGCTGGCCAAGGCCGGCATCCAGGTCACCATCAACACCGCCGACCCGTCGGTCTACAGCGACACGATCGGTGACACCAAGAACGCCCCCGACCTGTCGCTGAGCGGCTGGTGCCCGGACTACCCGTCCGGTGCCACCTTCCTGCCCTTCCTCTTCGACGGCCGCACCATCAAGGAGACCGGCAACCAGGGCAACTACAGCCAGTTCCGGGACCAGGCCACCTCGGAGCGGATCGACCAGATCAACGCGATGACCGACCTCAACGAGGCGAGCGCCGCCTGGCTCCAGCTGGACCAGGACCTGATGAAGAAGGCCCCGGCGGTGCCGGTCCTCTGGCAGCGCCGCCCGCTGCTGGTCGGCACCAACATCGCCGGCGCCTTCGGCCACCCGGTGTGGACCGGCTTCTTCGACTTCGCCACGATCGGTCTCAAGGACCCTTCGAAGAGCCAGGGCTGAGGGACCGTCACCCATGAGTTCAACCACTGAGCCCGCCGCCGTGGCCACCACGGCGGCGGGCCCCGCGAAGGCCGCCGGCCGCGGCCCCTGGCGGCTGGTCTGGGACCAGCTCTGGGCCAGGGGTTCGGCCAGGTTCGGCCTGGTGATGGTCGGCCTCCTGCTGCTGATGGCCGCTCTGGCCGGCCCGCTCAGCGCGCTCGGCGGCTGGACGCCCGAGGAGTTCGACAAGCGCGCCATCGACCCGTACCTCGGCGGCCTGCCGCTCGGGGACTTCGGCGGGATCGGCGCCCGGCACTGGTTCGGCGTCGAACCCGCCACCGGCCGCGACCTGTTCGCCCGGGTGCTGCACGGCGGCCAGGTCTCGCTGCTGATCGCGTTCACCGCCACCGCCCTGGTCGTGGCCGCCGGCACCCTGGCCGGCATCGCCGCCGGCTACTTCGGCGGCCGCGTCGACTCGGCGCTCTCCCGGCTGATGGACCTGACGATGTCCTTCCCCTCGCTGATCTTCATGATCGCGATGATGTCGGTGGCCAAGGACGTCAACCGGATCCTGCTGATGACCCTGGTGATCGGCCTGTTCGGCTGGCCCGGCATCGCCCGGGTGGTGCGCGGGCAGACCCTCTCGCTCAAGCACCGCGAGTACGTGGAGGCCGCCAAGGTCGGCGGCGCCCGCTCCTGGCGCATCCTCACCCGGGAGATCCTGCCCAACGTCTCCGGCCCGATCATCGCCTACACCACGCTGCTGATCCCCGGCATGATCAGCACCGAGGCCGCGCTCAGCTACCTCGGCGTCGGCGTGCGTCCGCCGACCCCGTCCTGGGGCCAGATGATCGCCGAGAGCATCAACCACTACGAGACCGACCCGACCTACTTCCTGATCCCGACGGTCTTCCTGTTCCTCGCGGTGCTCGCCTTCACCCTGCTCGGTGACGCGCTGCGCGACATCCTCGACCCGAGGGGAGGCCGGTCGTGATCCTCTACCTCGGCCGACGGCTGCTCGGCGTGGCCGGCATCCTGCTCGCCGTCTGCGCCATCACCTTCACCATCTTCTACCTGCTGCCCAACGACCCGGCGGCGGCCGCCTGCGGCAAGACCTGCACCGCCGAGCGGGTCGCCGAGGTCAAGGTGGCGATGGGCCTGGACAAGCCGGTCTGGGAGCAGTTCGCCTCCTACCTGACCGGCATCTTCGCCGGGCGCGACTACGGCAGCGGGCCCAGCGCCGTCCGCTGCGAGTTCCCCTGCCTCGGCTACTCCTACGACTACTCGCTGCCGGTCTGGGACCTGCTCATCGACCGCCTGCCGGTCTCCGTCTCGCTCGCCCTCGGTGCGGCCGTGCTCTGGCTGGTGCTCGGCCTCGGCGCCGGCGTCACCTCCGCCCTGCGCAAGGGCACCCTGACCGACAAGGCGCTGATGGTGCTCTCGGTGGGCACCGCCTCGCTGCCGGTCTACTTCACCTCGATCATGCTGATCTGGGGCGTCGTCCGGAGCGCCGGCCTGCTGCCCTACCCGGCGTACGCCAAGTTCACCGAGGACCCGTTCTCCTGGGCCTCCAACCTGCTGCTGCCGTGGATCGCCCTGGCCCTGCTGTACGCGGCCATGTATGCCCGGCAGAGCCGCAACTCGATGATCGAGACGATGGCCGAGCCGTACATCCGCACCGCCCGCGCCAAGGGCCTGCCCGCCCGCACCGTCACCGTCAAACACGGGCTGCGCTCCGGCATGACGCCGATCCTCACCATCTTCGGCATGGACCTCGGCGGCCTGCTGGCCGGCGCCGTCATCACCGAGTCCATCTTCGGTCTGCCCGGCATCGGCCGGCTCTTCTACGACGCGCTGGTCCGCTCCGACCAGCCGGTCATCCTCGGCGTCACCCTGCTCGCGGCCACCTTCATCGTCGCGGCGAACCTGCTGGTCGACCTGCTCTACGCCTACGTCGACCCGAGAGTGAGGTACTGATGAGCGCGCTGCTGGAGGTCGACGACCTCCGGGTGTCCTTCGACACCCCGCGCGGCACCGTCCGGGCCGTGGACGGCATCTCCTTCACCGTCGAGGCCGGCCGGACCCTCGGTCTGGTCGGCGAGTCCGGCTCCGGCAAGTCCGTCACCTCGCTCGCCGTCATGGGGCTGCACCGCGGCGCCGCCGTCACCGGCTCGATCAGGCTGCACGGGCAGGAGCTCAACGGCCTGTCCGAGCGGCAGCTGGGCACCGTCCGGGGCCGGCGGATCGCGATGATCTTCCAGGACCCGCTGTCCAGCCTGCACCCCTTCTACACCGTCGGCGAGCAGATCGCCGAACACTACCGGGTGCACTTCAAGGCCAACCGCAAGGCCGGCCGGGAGAAGGCGATCGAGATGCTGGGCGAGGTCGGCATCCCCGAACCCGCCCGCCGCGTCGACGAGTTCCCGCACCAGTTCTCCGGCGGCATGCGCCAGCGCGTCATGATCGCCATGGCGCTCGCCTGCGAACCCGAGCTGCTGATCGCCGACGAGCCCACCACCGCCCTCGACGTCACCGTCCAGGCCCAGATCCTCGACCTGATCGCCCGCATCCAGCAGGACCGCGGCCTCGGCGTCGTCATGATCACCCACGACCTCGGCGTGGTCGCCCGGGTCGCCCACGAGGTGCTCGTCATGTACGGCGGCCGGGCCGCCGAACAGGCCCCCGTGGACCAGCTGTTCGGCAGGCCCGCGCACCCCTACACCCGGGGGCTGCTGGACTCCCTGCCCCGCCTCGACGACACCGACGACGCCCCGCTGCGGGCCATCCCCGGCAGCCCGCCGTCGCTGATCGCCCCCGCCCCCGGCTGCTCCTTCGCCCCGCGCTGCGCCCGCACCGTCGCCGCCACCGCCGAGGAGCACGCCCGCTGCCTGGCCGAACGCCCCGGGTTCGGCCCGCTGGCGCCCGGCCACCAGGCCGCCTGCCATCTGCCCCTGGTGCCGGAAGGAGCCCGGTCGTGACGGAGACGCTGTTGTCCGTGAGGGACCTGGTGAAGACCTTCCCCGGCCGACGGGGGCGGACCGGCCGGGCCGGGGCGCCGGTCCGGGCCGTGGACGGCGTCAGCTTCGACGTCGGCAAGGGCGAGACGCTCGGCCTGGTCGGCGAGTCCGGCTGCGGCAAGTCCACCACCGGTCGCATGATCGTCCGGCTGCTCGACCCGACCTCGGGCACCGTCACCTTCGACGGTACCGAGATCGGCGGCCTGAGCCAGGCCGAACTCCGGCCGCACCGGCGGGACCTGCAGATGGTGTTCCAGGACCCGTACTCCTCGCTCAACCCCCGGCAGACGGTGGCCCGGATCATCTCCGAGCCGCTGCTGGTCCAGGGCACCGGCGCGGCCGACGCACGCAAGCGCGCCGGTGAGCTGATGGAGCTGGTCGGGCTCATCCCCGAACACCTGGACCGCTACCCGCACGAGTTCTCCGGCGGCCAGGCCCAGCGGATCGGCATCGCCCGGTCGCTGGCCACCTCGCCGCGGCTGGTGATCGCCGACGAGCCGGTCTCCGCGCTCGACGTCTCCATCCAGGCCCAGGTGGTCAACCTGATGGAGCGGCTCCAGCACGAGCTGGGCCTGGCGTACGTGTTCATCGCGCACGACCTCTCGGTGGTCAAGCGGGTCTGCGACCGGGTCGCGGTGATGTACCTGGGCCGGATCGTCGAGATCGGCGACAAGGCTGAGGTGTACGGCAGCCCCGCGCACCCGTACACCAGGGCGCTGCTCTCCGCCGTGCCGCTGCCCGACCCGGCCGCCGAGCGGGAGCGCGAGCGGATCGTGCTGCTGGGCGACCCGCCGAGCCCGGCCAACCCGCCCAGCGGCTGCACCTTCCACCCGCGCTGCCCGAAGGCGCAGGAGCTCTGCCGGACCGAGCGGCCGCTGCTGCGGATCGCCGGGCCGGGCGCCCGGGAGGCGGCCTGCCACTTCCCGGAGGGCTGAGCCCCCGGGCCGCCGGCCGCCGTACCGCTCGGTCACCCCCACGCCGAGTGGTACGGCAGCCCTCCGAGGGGGCGCGCCCTCACCGACCCCCGGTCGGGCGCGGTGGGGAACCTCACGAGGGCCGCGCCCGGCCGGGTCCACCCGTGGCACCGTGCTCCACCGGGTCCGTCGCGCCGGTGCGGTGCCGCTGTCCTCGTTGGTGCCGCCGACGCCGGCCGCGGTCGTCCTCGGCGTCAGCTCGACGGTGCCGCGCGACCAGGCGGAGCCGGTAGTACGCGCAGGCCCCGGCCCCCCTTCCGCCGAAGGGGGGCCGGGGCCTGCCTGCGTACCGGTCTCAGGAGGCCGGGCCGACCCGGACGGTGGTCAGCCGCCCGTCGCGGGACTCCCGGACGACCTCGATCTTCGTGTTGGTGTCCGGCACCTTCACCCCGAGCTGCGGGGTGGCCGGGTCGGTGTAGACGCCGGTGCGGTCGTTGAAGGCCGGGACGGCCGGCTCGGACGGGATCCGCACCGGGACGCCGCCCTTGTGCAGCGTGAACGCCGTGGTGGGCTTCAGCGAGAAGGTCGCGTCGAAGGTCTGCGCCCGGCCGTTGACCAGCGTGCCGTCGGCGAACCGGATCGGCGCCGGGTGCGCGTCGACCGGCAGGATCAGGCCGCCGCCCGGGTGGCTCACGGTGTTGTTGTCGCCGTAGGCGGTGTCCCAGAGCCAGACCAGCACGCCCTCCTGGTACGGGTAGTTGTCGACGATGTTCTGCTTACCGGCGACACCCGTGTACCCGAAGTTGTACGGGCCGGTCTTCAGGAAGGCGCCGTAGCCCGCGTACCGGCGGTTCTCCACCAGGTAGGCGCGCGGGTGCTGCTTGACCGCGTCGCGCCCGGTGATGACCGAGAACCCGGTGGCCGTCCAGCCGTTGGCGCCGTTCTCGGCACCGTCGGCGAACAGCTCCGTGCCCCCGGCGGTGATCCGGACGGCGTCGACCAGCACACCCTTGCCGTGGGTGTTGTTGTCCGAGGTGACGTGGAAGCGCAGCCGGACCTGCTGCCCGGCGTACCCGTCGAGCGGGATGTGCAGCTGCCGGTAGGCGCCGGACGCGCCGCTCAGGCCGGGGGTGTTGGCGCTCGTGTTGCCGATCGGGGCGCCGTCGACCGTGCCGCCGAGCGGCTTCCAGGTCCGGCCCTCGTCGGTGGAGGCCTCGACGGTCAGGAAGTCGTAGTCGAGCTCGGTGTCGTACCAGACGGCGGCGTCCAGTGCGGCCGGTCCGCCGGCCGAGCGCAGATCGACGCTGCGGGCCAGGGAGTTGTCGAGGTTGTCACCGGTGTCGCTCCACCACTGTTTGCCGCCCTGGTAGGGGTCGGCCAGTTCGGTGGTGGTGGTGCTGTCCGGCAGGTGGACCAGGAGGGCCTGGGCCTGGTCGGTGTTGTAGCCGCTGACGCCGAGGGCGTGGCTGGAGCGGGTGGCGGCCTGCCCCTCGTCGTAGTTGAGCCAGCCGAACTGCAGCTTGCTCCAGGCGTCGAGGTCGCCGGGGTAGCCGCCGGTGGTGTTGCTGCCCTTGCCGAGGTAGGAGCCGGAGGCCATCAGCGACCAGAAGTTGACGCTGTTGTCGCCGCCGGCGGTGCTGTAGAGGTCCGGCAGGCCGAGGTTGTGGCCGAACTCGTGGGCGAACAGGCCGACTCCGCTGTTCTCGCCGGCCTGGACGTAGTCGTAGACGTACAGCCCGGTGTCGCCGACCGGGACGCCGCCGATCCGGTTGCCGGTCGGGCCGGTCTGTCCGGCCGGGTCGGGGAAGGCCCAGCTGCGGTGCGCCCACAGCGCGTCGGCACCCTGCGCGCCGCCGCCCCAGGTCTCGTCGACGCCCGCGTGCACCACGATCACGTTGTCCAGGTAGCCGTCCGGCTGGCTGAACGTGCCGCTCTTGTCGTGGTCGTAGCGGTCGTAGACGTCGTACTGGGCGAGCTGGCTCCTGACGTCCGCCGCCGTCCGGCCCTTGGCGATCTCGCCGTCGTACCAGGCCTTCACGGCGTCCTGGACGAACTCCTGGGCCTGGGTCCAGGCGCCGGATCCCTGCGGGCCCTTGTTGCTGCCGTACCGGGCCTCGTTGTACGGCACGGTCACCCAGTCGCTGACGGTGCCCTCGACGTCGTACCGGCCGGAGGACTGGGTGCGGTAGTAGTTGCGCATCGAGACGGCGCCGGGCCGGTCGTCGAAGAACATCCGCTGGTAGTGGTCGCGGTCGAAGTCGCCGCTCCAGAGCGTGTGGTTGTCGCTCTTGTCGGGCTTGGGGATGGTGTTGTGGCGCGGGCCCGGCGTGCCGCCGTAGCGGGGCTGGCCGTTGTGGAGCGTGGCGGTGTCCACCTGGTCGCCGAACTGGGCGAGGATGACGAAGACCTTGTCCTTGCGCTCCTGCGCGAGCTGGACGTAGTCGTTGCCGATCTTCACCTTGGCCGGCGTCCGCCGGTCCGGAGTCCTGGCGACGACGCCCTTGTTGAGCTGTTCCAGCGCCTTGGTGCGAAGCGCCTGGCGTTCGCGTTCCTGTGGCGCGAGCGGTGCGGGCGGGGCCTCGGCGCCGCCGGCCTCGGCGCTCCGGGCGGCGATGGCCGCGGTGGTGACGGGGGAGGGGGAGGCGGCCTGGGCGGGGGTGCCGAGGAGGGTGGCCGCTATCGCGCTCGTGGTGAGCGCGGCCGCGAGTGCCGCGGACAGTCTGCGCAACTGACCGGTCCTTTCCGGAGGGGTGGTCGGGTGGGCGCAGGTAATATTTCACATGTCACGGGTTACGTGGAAGGGGTGGCGCTGACGGAAAGGGCGCCGCGCGACCCGGCCGGTCGTGCGGCGCCCCTGATGTGACGAGATCTCAGTTCCGGTGTGCTCCACGGCGGTGCCGAGCGCCGCCGCTCACCGCCGTGCCGCCGGCTACCGCAGCGCGCCGTTCAGGAAGGCGAGTTCGGCCTGCGTGATCTCCTCGTTCACCCCGCCGGGGGTCATGTGGGTGACGCCCGGCAGCGGCAGCACGGCGTGCGGGCGGCCGGCCCGGGTGAGCGCCTGGGAGAGCAGCAGGGAGTGCGAGGGGTGGACGTTGTCGTCGGCCAGGCCGTGGATCAGCAGCAGCGGCCTGGTGAGCGCCGGGGCGTCCCCGACCAGGCAGTCGGCCGCGTAGCCCTCCGGGTTGTGCTGCGGCAGACCGAGGTGGCGCTCGGTGTAGGCGGTGTCGTACTGCCGGAAGTCGGTGGGCGCCGCGCCCGCGCAGGCGGCGTGGAAGACGTCCGGGCGGCGCAGCACGGCGAGCGCCGCGAAGTAGCCGCCGTACGACCAGCCGCGGACGCCGACCCGGCCGAGGTCGAGGTCGGGGTGGGTGTCGGCGAGCGCCCGCAGGGCGGCCACCTGGTCGTCCAGCGCCACCTGGGAGAAGCGCCGGAAGATCGCCCGGGTGAAGTCGGGCGAGACGAACGGGGTGCCCCGGTTGTCGGTGGTGACCACCGCGTAGCCCTGGTCGGCCCACCACTGGCGCAGCTGCCAGCGGCGCGGCTCGGTGGCCACCGCCTGGTAGCCGGGCCCGCCGTAGACGTCCAGCAGGACGGGCAGTCGGCGGCCGGCCACATGGTCGCGCGGGTACACCACGGCGGTGGGCAGGCCGAGTTCGGTGACCCGGGCGAGCCGGGGATCGACCCGGTAGGGCAACCGGGCGCTCAGGTCGGTGAGCTCGCTCTCCTCGCCGTGGTGGAGCAGCCGGCGGCGGATGCCGTCGGGGTCGGCGGAGGTGAGCAGCAGGGTGTCGGCGGCGGCGAGGGCGCTGTGCACGCCGGGGCCGGTGCTGAGGCGCTCGGGTGCGCCGCCGTCCGGGTCGATCAGGTGGACGTGCTGGTCGGCCGGGTCGCCCTCGCCGGTCTCGGTGAGCAGCTTGCCGTGGAGCCGGCCGACCACGCGGCGGATCTGCAGGCCGGTGGTGTCCAGCGGCTTGCCGTCGAGTGCCAGGCCCCGGGCCCCGGGGGTGTCGTGGACGGTGAGCAGCCGTCCACCGGCGAGCCGGGCGGGCGTGCCGGGCAGCTCGTCGACCCAGAACTCGTCGGTGGTGCGCGAGAGTTCGCGGGTCTCGCCGGTGGCGGGGTCGGCGCTGAGCAGGAGTACGTGCTGCTGGAGCCGGTCGGCGACGGTGAGCAGGATCTCGCCCTCGTCGGCCCACTGCGCGGCGCAGAGGTACGGGAACTCGGCGGCGGCCCAGTGCAGTCGGGTCCGCTGTCCGTCCAGGCCGAGGACCCAGAGCTGGACGTCGGCGTTGGGCCCGCCGGCCTGCGGGTAGGCGAAGTCCTCGGGCTGTTCGGCCGGGCGTGCCGGGTCGGCGAAGTAGCGCCTGGGCAGGGCGGATTCGTCCACCCGGGCGGCCAGCAGGGCGCCGCCGTCCGGGCGCCACCAGTGGCCCCGGGAGCGGCCCAGCTCCTCGGCGGCGGCGAACTCGGCGACGCCCCAGCGGGCGCCGTCGGCCGGGCTGAGCGGGGCGGGGCAGGGGGTGACGTACAGGGCGTCGTCGGCGACGTAGGCGACGTGCTCGCCGGCCGGGTCGGGCCGGGGGTCGAAGGCGGGCCCGGCGACCGGGAGTTCGCGGCACTCGCCGGTGGCGGTGTCGGCCCGGAACAGCCGCCCGTCGAGGGTGAAGACGGCGGTGGAGAGGTCGGCGGTGGCGGCGTAGGCGCCGATGCCGGCCGCGGTGAGGCGGATCCGCTCGCGCAGGCGGCGTTCGACGGCCGGGAGGCCGGCCCGGTCGCCGGTCCGCCCGGGGGCGAGGGCGGCGGGGTCGGCCACCAGGCGTTCGCCGCCCTCGGCCGGGTCGAGCAGCCAGAGCCGCTCGACCCGGTCCTCCGGGCCGGTCGAGCGGAGCAGCAGCAGCCGGGTACCGTCCTCGCTGAGGGTGATCGCCCGCGGAGCGCCGTAGGTGAAGCGGCCGGTACGGGCGCTGAGGGAGAGGAAGGGGTCGGTGATGGTCACGGCCCGATGGTCTCCGCGCGGTGCCTCGCCCGGCCAGTATTCTGTCATGTGAAATGTCACACATCACTTAGGAGGCGCAGTGACCGAGGACCTGCGGACAGCCGAGCCCCCGGCCGCGCTGCCCGGGACGGACACGCTGTTCACCCTGGCGCCGGAGGCGGCCCATCTCAACCACGGCTCCTTCGGCACGGTGCCCGTCCCGGTCCAGCGCGCCCAGGAGCTGCTCCGGGCCGAGCAGGAGCGCGACCCGGACGGCTTCTTCGCCGACCTGCCCGACCGGGTCGCCGCCGCCCGTACCCGGATCGCCGCCGAGCTGGGCACCGACCCGGCCCGGCTCGCCCTGGTCGCCAACGTCACCGAGGCCGTCGCGATCGCCCTGGACAGCGTCCCGCTCGCGCCGGGCGACCGGATCCTGGTCACCGACCACGGCTACGGAGCCGTCACCGAGGCGGTCCGGCGGCGTGCCCGGGAGACCGGCGCCGAGGTGCACACCGTCCACCTGCCGCTGGATCTCCCGGACGAGGACACCGTCCGGGAGGCCGTCCTCGCCGGCGTCACCGACCGCACCCGGCTCGCCGTCCTGGACCAGATCAGCTCGCCCACCGCCCGCCGGATCGCCGGCCCGGAGCTGCTCACCGCGCTGCGCGAGCACGGCGTGACGACCGTGGTGGACGGCGCCCACGCGCCCGGCATGCTGCCCGCGCCGGTGGCCGGGGCGGCCGACTTCTGGTTCGGCAACCTGCACAAGTGGGCCTTCGCCCCGCGCGCCACCGGCGTCCTCGCGGTCCGCCCGGAGTGGACCGGCCGGGTCCGCCCGCTCGCGCTCTCCTGGGAGCACCACCGGGGCTTCCCCGCCAGCGTCGAGTGGCGCGGAACCTGCGACTACACGCCGTGGCTGGCCGCCCCGGCCGGGTTCGACCTGCTGCGCGAACTGGGCGCCGACCGGGTGCGCGACCACAACGAGCGGCTCGCCGCCCACGGCGCGCGGCTGCTGGCCGAGCACGCCGGGCTGACGCCGCTGCCGGCCACCCCTGGCCTGTCGATGCGCGCGCTGCGCCTGCCGCGGGGCGTGGGCGAGAGCGACGCCGAGGCACGGGCGGTGATGGCGGAGGTGTGGCGGCGGCTGTCCGCCCGGATCGCGGTGCGCCCCTGGCCGGGCGGCGGGGTGCTGCGGGTCAGCGCGCAGCTGTACAACCGGCCGCACGAGTACCGGACGCTGGCGGAGCGGCTGCCGGAGCTGCTGCGCGGCTGACCCGCGGCACCCCGCCGGGCCGCGGCCGGGCCCGCTCGGCCCGGCTGCTCCGGCTGATTCGGTCAGCCCGGTTGTTCCGGCCGGTCCGCGGCGGCGCGCAGCTCGGCGAGCAGCAGGTGCTGGTCGGCGAGCAGCACCGTGAGGATCCGCCGGGCGGCCCGGAGCAGGTCGGCGACATCGCCCCCGGCCAGCGCGTACACCACCGTGCTGCCCTCGCGGGTGGCGGTGACGATGCCGGACCGGCGCAGGACGGCGAGCTGCTGCGAGAGACTGGACGGTTCGACCGCCAGCTCGGCGAGCAGATCCCGGACCGGCGTCGGTCCGGCCTGCAGCAGCTCCAGCACCCGGATCCGGACGGGGTGGCCGAGTATCCGGAAGAACTCGGCCTTGGCCTGGTACAGCGCGACCGCCACGGCGCCCCCTTCCCCGCTGCCCGGCCGGTCAGAGCTCCAGTCCCAGCTCGATCCGCTTCAGCTGGTGGCGGGCCATCGCGAGGTTGGCGCGGGCCCGGTTGAGCGCCAGGAAGAGGAAGAGGCCCCGGCCGTTCTGCATGGTGAGCGGCCGGACCAGGTGGTACTGGCTGGTCAGGCTGACCAGGATGTCCTCGATCTCGTTGTCGTGGAGGTTGAGCATCTCCATGGTCCGCATCTTGGCCCGGACCAGGTCGGTGTTGCCGGCGGCGGCGACGTTGAGGTCGAACTCGCCGCCCTCCCCGAGGGTGCCGAGCGCCATGCCGCTGCCGTAGTCGACCAGGGCCACACCGATCGCGCCCTCGATGCCCATGGCTTCTTTGAGGGATGTCTCCAGGTTCGCCATCGTCATTCCTCCCGTGAGTGGTGGCTGTGGTCCGAATCTAGGGAGGGTGGGCGGTACTCCAGCGAAGATGACCGGAGACGTCCGAAGCTGGCGCGTTCGTGATCGCTTGAAGACATTTGCAACTATGGATCTGAGAGAGAAGTGATCCAGTAGCGCAGAAAAACGGTGCTATCGATGTCGGCCCTCACGGGTAACCTCTCGCTGAGATGCGAGATCACACCAATCACACCCGGACGGCGATGAACACCCCTGTGCCCGAGCCCCACGACGACCAGGAGCTCGGCCCCGCCGAGGCCTACGCGGCCTTCCGCCGCCGGGCCAAGGAGCAGGCGACCGCCCTCTACGGCTTCCAGCAGCTCTACGACTTCCCGCTGGACGACTTCCAGCTGGAGGCCTGCCAGGCCCTGGAGTCCGGTGAGGGTGTCCTGGTCGCGGCGCCCACCGGCTCCGGCAAGACCATCGTCGGCGAGTTCGCCGTCCACCTCGCCCTCCAGGGCGGGCGTAAGTGCTTCTACACCACGCCGATCAAGGCGCTCTCCAACCAGAAGTACGGGGACCTGGTCAAGCGCTACGGCGCCGCCAAGGTCGGCCTGCTCACCGGTGACAACACCGTCAACGGCGACGCACCCGTGGTGGTGATGACCACCGAGGTGCTGCGCAACATGCTCTACGCGGGCTCCAGCACCCTCGACGGCCTCGGCTACGTCGTCATGGACGAGGTCCACTACCTCGCCGACCGCTTCCGCGGCGCCGTCTGGGAGGAGGTCATCATCCACCTCCCCGAGTCCGTCACCCTGGTCTCGCTCTCCGCCACCGTCTCCAACGCCGAGGAGTTCGGCGACTGGCTGGACACCGTGCGCGGCGGCACCAAGGTGATCGTCTCCGAGCACCGGCCCGTCCCGCTCTGGCAGCACGTCATGGCCGGCAACCGGATGTACGACCTGTTCGCCGACCCGGACCGCGACGGCCGCCCCAAGGACGCCCCGCGCAACCCGGCCAAGGCCGTCAACCCCGAACTGGTCCGTCTCGCCCGCTCCGAGCTGGACCGCAACCCGCGCGACAAGTTCGGCCGCGGCCGCGGCCGTTCCATGCCCAACGGCCGCCCCGGCCGGGTCTGGACGCCGGGCCGGGTCGACGTCATCGACCGGCTCGACGCCGAGGGCCTGCTGCCCGCGATCACCTTCATCTTCAGCCGGGCCGGCTGCGAGGCCGCCGTCCAGCAGTGCCTCAGCTCCGGCCTGCGGCTCAACAAGGACGCCGACCGCGCCCAGGTCCGCGCCATCGTCGAGGAGCGCTGCGCCGACATCCCCGACGAGGACCTGCACGTCCTCGGCTACTTCGAGTGGCTGGACGGGCTGGAGCGCGGCATCGCCGCCCACCACGCCGGCATGCTGCCGCGGTTCAAGGAGGTCGTCGAGGAGCTCTTCGTGAAGGGCCTCGTCAAGGCCGTCTTCGCGACCGAGACCCTGGCGCTCGGCATCAACATGCCCGCCCGTTCGGTGGTCATGGAGAAGCTCGTCAAGTGGAACGGCGAGACCCACGCCGACATCACCCCCGGCGAGTACACCCAGCTCACCGGCCGGGCCGGCCGGCGCGGCATCGACATCGAGGGCCACGCCGTGGTGCTCTGGCAGCGCGGCCTCGACCCGGAGGCCCTGGCCGGCCTGGCCGGCACCCGCACCTACCCGCTGAAGTCCTCCTTCCGGCCGTCCTACAACATGGCCGTCAACCTGGTCTCCCAGTTCGGCCGGCACCGCTCCCGCGAGCTGCTGGAGACGTCCTTCGCGCAGTTCCAGGCGGACCGCTCGGTGGTCGGCATCGCCCGGCAGGTCCAGCGCAACGAGGAGGGACTGGACGGCTACCGCGCCTCCATGACCTGCCACCTCGGCGACTTCGACGAGTACATGGGCCTGCGCCGGCAGCTCAAGGAGCGCGAGAACGAGCTCGCCCGCGAGGGCAGCAGCCAGCGCCGCGCCGCCGCCGTCGAGTCCATCGAGCAGCTCAAGCCGGGCGACGTCATCCACGTCCCCACCGGCAAGTTCGCCGGTCTCGCCCTCGTCCTCGACCCGGGTCTGCCGCCGGTCAGCCGCTCGCCGCGCGGCGGTCCGCGCCACCCCGACTACCAGGACGGGCCGCGCCCGGTGGTGCTCACCGCCGAGCGGCAGGTCAAGCGGCTCGCCATGATCGACTTCCCGCACCCGGTCGTCGCCATCGAGCGGGTCCGGATCCCCAAGTCCTTCAACCCGCGCAGCCCGCAGTCCCGGCGCGACCTCGCCTCCGCACTGCGCACCAAGGCCGGCCACCTGGAGCCCGAGCGGTTCCGCAAGGGCCGGGCCGCCGCCGCCGACGACCCGGAGATCACCCGGCTCCGCACCGAGCTGCGCCGCCACCCCTGCCACGGCTGCGACGAGCGCGAGGACCACGCCCGCTGGGCCGAGCGCTACCACCGGCTGCACCGCGACACCGACCTGCTGGAGCGCAGGATGCGCTCCCGTACGCACACCATCGCCCGCACCTTCGACCGGGTCTGCGGGCTGCTCGCCGACCTCGGCTACCTCCAGGGCGACACCGTCACCGACGACGGCAAGCGCCTCGGCCGGCTCTACGGCGAGCTGGACCTGCTCGCCTCCGAGTGCATCCGCGAGGGCGTCTGGAACGGCCTCGCCGCCGCCGAACTGGCCGCCTGCGCCTCGGCGCTGGTCTACGAGGCCCGGCAGGCCGACGACGCCGCCGCCCCCAAGGTGCCCGAGGGCGGCGCCAAGGAGGCGCTCGGCAAGATGGTCCGGATCTGGGGCCACCTGGACGCCCTGGAGGAGCAGCACCGGATCAACACCGCCGAGGGCGTCGGCCAGCGCGAGCCGGACCTGGGCTTCGCCTGGGTCGCCTACCGCTGGGCGCTCGGCCACAGCCTGGACGCCGTCCTGCGCGAAGCCGACATGCCGGCCGGTGACTTCGTCCGCTGGACCAAGCAGCTGATCGACGTGCTCGGCCAGATCCAGGACGCGGCCGGCGAGGACGTCGAGCTGCGCCGGACCGCTCGCAAGGCGGTGGACGGGCTGCGCCGCGGCATCATCGCCTACTCCTCGGTCGGCTAGCCGGACACCCGGAGGGGCCCGCACGTTCGCCACGAACGTGCGGGCCCCTTCGCGTGCCGGTGACTTCCACCCTCCACCCCCGCCCCCTGCCTCTCGCAGGAAGCCGGCCCAGCCGACCTCCTGCGCAGAAGACGGCGAGAGTGTTTCTGCAGCCTCCGCCCTGGTCTTCGAGGACGGCGAAGACCGGTATCAGGGCCCGGTGCCACTGCCTTGGCCTTGCACGATCCAGATGGCGAACCCGACCACCGCGCTCGACCGGGGCGGCTTCGCCCGACCCGAGCGAGGCCGCCACCGCAGCCCGTCCTGCCGCGACGGGCCGAGGCTCCCCGGGGCCGCCGCGGTCTGGTCCGCGATCAGCCCGTCATCGCCTGTCGGTCGGCTCGGGCGCTGGTGCCGACGAGGTGACCGCCGCGCGGGGCCGGCTCGGGTGCCGGGCCGGGTTCGGTCCGTTCCTCTCGTCGGCCGGCGACGGTCAGGCAGGCCGCGATCAGCACGATGTTCTTGAGGATGTACTGCCCCTCCAGCGTCGGGACGGGCGGGATGCCGTGCACCCACACGTCGTTCGGCAGCAGGACGAGCGTCGCGAACACCCCGGTCATGTGCGCGAAGAAGACTGCCAGCACCACGCGGAGCAGCAGTCCGGTGACCAGGCCGGCCCCGATGATGACCTCCATGAGTGCCAGCAGCGGCCGTGAGACGCCGGGCGGCACCAGATCGAAGGTCATCAGGCTCATGCAGCGGGTGGCGAGGTCCTCGGCGGGGCTGGCTCCCGGGATGAACTTGAGCACCCCGAACCAGAGGTACACCACCCCGACGCTGACCCGCAGGACTCCGGGGGCCACCCGCCGGTAGCCGCGGGAGAAATCGTCGGCCCGGCGTCTGCCCGTCCGAACCATCCGTGCGAGATGTGACTCCATCCGCCCCTCCTTCAGATCCCTTCAGAGTTCCCCGGCACCGAAGAGGACGGGGCACACCGCGGTTGGCTGGATCCGGGTGAGGGGCGGCCCGAAGCACCAACCGGGGCGCGGCCTGTCAGGTGCCGGCTCGGAAGTTCGCAGCTTAGCGCCCTGCTGCCGCGGCGGGTAGGTTCATTGTGTTGTCCGATGATGCGATGAAGATCGGTCCAGGCCGGGCGCGCGCCCGCGCCGGCGCGCGCCCCCCCCCCAAGGGTTGGCCGGGTGTGGGGGCCCGGGGCCGGGGGGCGCGGGTGGTTTAGGCCGCGAAAAAAAAGGGATTAGGGGGGGGGGTGATAAGGGCGCC